>CAKSPU010000050.1 GCA_934486875.1 uncultured Oscillospiraceae bacterium | reverse complement strand
CTCAGCTCGTGCTGGAAGGTGTGCTGAGCAAGTGTAGCGTGGTTTGCTTCAATGTTCATCTTGAAATCCTTGTCAAGACCGTACTTGCGGAGGAAGCCGAGAACAGTTGCGGTATCGAAATCATACTGGTGCTTTGTGGGCTCCTTGGGCTTGGGCTCGATGTAGAAATCGCCTGTAAAGCCGATAGAACGTGCATAGTCAACGGTCATTCTCATAAGACGTGCCATATTGTCCTGCTCGAGAGCCATATTGGTATTGAGGAGGGTCTCATAGCCCTCTCTTCCGCCCCAGAAAACGTAGCCCTTACCGCCGAGCTTTACGGTAGCTTCAATAGCCTTCTTGATCTGAGCGGCAGCATATGCGAATACATCAGCGGAGGGAGATGTGCCTGCGCCGTGCATATATCTGGGGTGATCGAAGCACTTAGCTGTACCCCAGAGAAGCTTCTTGCCTGTTTCAGCCTGCTTCTTTTCAAGGTATGCAACTACCTTGTCAAGCTCTGCATTGCTCTCTGCAAGTGAGCCGTACTCGGGAGAAAGGTCTCTGTCGTGGAAGCAGTAGTAGTCGATGGAAAGCTTGTCCATAATTTCAAAAGCAACGTCTGCCTTTGCGATAGCACGCTTTGCGGGATCGGTCTCGCCCCAGCTCTTGTCGGTAGTGCCGCAGCCGAACATATCGGTTCCGTCGCCGCCCATTGTGTGCCACCAGGAAAGAGCAAACTTGAGCTGCTCTCTCATTGTCTTGCCGCCTACTACCTCATCGGGATTGTAGTATTTGAATGCAAGAGGATTTGTGCTGTTCTTGCCCTCAAAGGGGATCTTGCCTATGTTCTTGAAATACTCACTCATTGGTTTTTCCTCCATTATGTAAATTTTTGATTTGAACTTATTTTTCACGGACATTAATATCCGTAAGTTTTATTAAATACATTTTACATTGTAATCGGTTTCCTGTCAAGCATTTTTTGTAAAAAACTTATAAAATTTTACAAGAAAAGCAAATATTGCAGTATCAGAAATCCACTGCCCCAAGCTTTGAATATGCTTTGCGGAGGATATCCTTTGACACGGGATATATCCCGCTGGCGGCAGCGGGCTTGTCAAGCTTCATCAGACGGAAAATGACGTAATTTTCATCGTGTCCGTCATCGGAATAGAACGCCGCTTCAACATATTCGCTTTTTATCGCATAGTAATTCACAGGCTTCAGCTTCACAAGATATTCCGCATCTTTGCCCATTTCGGCGCAAAGCCCGTCAAAATCATCACAGACGTAATTCACAAGCTTGCATTTCATTGACGAAAGCTTTTTTCTCAGTGGCTGTTCTGCGGAAGCTTTCCTTTTGAAAATGTCCAAAAATCCCATAGCACGTTACCTTTTTCTTGCAAGCAGCGCTCTGAGCATTTCCACTCTGAGCCTGTCTCTGTGCTCGGGCTTTACAAGATAGTAAAGATAGCTTTCAAGGATATTTACAGGGTGCATAAGCCTGCCCTCTATCTTGAAATTATTGTAGCCCATAGGCACATATTTGCTGTATATCGCATCGGGCGGGATATGAGTTTCAAAGGAAAGAGTATCGTAGAAATTCATATTTGTGTTCGGACAGGGAAAATCCGTGTCGGGAACGGGTCTCATCATATCCTTATCAGAGCCGAATACCTGACGGTTAAGCTCAAACTGACGCTCTCCCAGGAACTCATAATGCTTCTTTCTCCGCTTGCAGTGCGGTGTGCAGTATGGGTTTACAAGCAGCTCGATCTTATCCTTGTGCGGCAGAGCTTCAAGCTCATCGAACCTGTTGTTCCAGTTGTAATCAAGGACAACAAGCTTATAATCCTTTTCAAGCTCCGCAAGCAATGCGGTCTTGTCCTCAAGCTGCTTCACAGTTGAGGAAATAAGGGGGTAAAGCGGATAATTTTTTCTTATGTACTCTTCCAGCACGGGAACATTCACGATTATCTCGTTGAGCCCGTTTTCCGCCACACGTGTTATCATATTGCAGAATGGGTCGGACAAATTCTTTTCGGTGACAAGAGGATTGGTAAAGGTGTATCTGATAGGTATTCCACGGGAATTGTATTCCTTTATAATAAGATCAATGAACTCACGCCTTACCGCACCCACAGCAGCTCTTCCGCCGTTCCACGCAGCGGGAGGGAAGCAGCCGTATGACGATGCTATCTTTATATCATCATAAAACAGCTCGGGCGACTCGCTGAGAGCGTCCGCAAAGGCAAGATTCATTTTATAATTCCCGCAGAAATCGGGAAGATGAAAATTTATACTCATTTAAAGCTATCCTCGCATATCAGATTATAATATCATTTTAACAGATTTTATCTCTCCCGTCAATAGCTTTTGAGTAATTTTTAACAAATGCGCTCCATAAGTTATACTTATCTAATAAACCGTAAAATTCTTGACATTTATACGATTTGGGTGTAAAATAAAATCAAAGCTTATACAGCGTTTTTTAAGGACACTGAAAGGATCATTTTTGATTATGAGAGGTATTTATTCATCTGTAACGGATATGCGCCGAAAGGTATTCACCGAAGTGGCACGGCTTGCCTACGAGGGCGGCGATTACACACGAATGGAGGATCTGCCCTACAAGATAGTCCCGGGAGATGTGGCTATCCACCGTGAATCCATATTCCTTGAAAGAGCCATCGTTGAAGAGCGTCTCAGGCTCGCAATGGGTCTGCCCCTCAGAAGCGTCAGCGAGCACGCACCCGTTTCAAAGGGCGTTAATGAAAGCGCTATCGCCGAAAAATACTACGACCCCCCTCTTGTAAATATCATCAGCTTTGCCTGCAATGCCTGCCCCACTATGCATTATCACGTAACGGACGTTTGTCAGGGCTGCTTTGAAAATCCCTGCAAGGAGGTATGTCCCAAGGGGGCTATAAATATCCGCCACGGAAAATCAATCATAGATCAGGACAAATGCATCAAATGCGGACGATGCAAGGACGTTTGCCCATATCACGCCATTCTTAAGGTGGAGCGTCCCTGCGCAAGAGCCTGCGGAATGGACGCTATCGGCAGCGATGAGCACGGCAGGGCGAAGATAGATTACGATAAATGCGTATCCTGCGGAATGTGCCTTGTAAACTGTCCTTTCGGAGCCATTGCGGACAAGGGACAGATATTCCAGCTTATTCACGCCATTAAAACAGGAAAGCGTGTTGTTGCCATAGTTGCCCCTGCATTTTACGGTCAGTTCGGTCCGAAGGTAACTCCCGAAAAGCTTACATATGCAATGAAACAGCTTGGATTTGACAGCGTTGTGGAGGTTGCAGTGGGCGCAGATCTGTGTACTATCGAGGAAGCCAAGGACTTTGTGGAAAATGTTCCCGACAAGCTTGATTTCCTTGCTACCTCCTGCTGTCCCTCCTGGTCGATGATGGCAAAAAAGCTTTTCCCCGACCTTGCAAAAAACATCTCAATGGCACTTACCCCAATGGTGCTCACAGCGAGACTTGAAAAGAAAAAGGATCCCGACTGCCGCATAGCCTTCATAGGTCCCTGCGCCGCAAAGAAGCTTGAAGCGAGCCGCAGAACTATCCGAAGCCACGTTGATTTTGTTCTCACCTTTGAAGAGCTTATGGGAATGTTCGACGCAAAGGAAGTTGACCTTGAAAATATTCCCGACAGCGAAAATGTTCCTCTTAATGAGGGCACCGGTGCGGGACGTGGATTTGCGGTAAGCGGCGGAGTTGCGGGAGCAGTAGCCGATGAGATAAAACGCATTGCTCCTGATAAGGAAGTCAAGATCGCATCTGCTCAGGGACTTCACGAATGCAAAAAAATGCTCCAGCTTGCAAAGGCAGGCAAATATAAGGGCTATCTTCTTGAGGGAATGGGCTGTCCCGGCGGCTGCGTTGCAGGTGCGGGAACCCTTTGTGCGGTAAACAAGGCTGCCATTGCAATTGACAGATACAAAAAGCAGGCGGACAGGCAGGCGGCTTCGGAAACAAGCTATGTTGCCGACCTTGATGTTCTTGAAAAGGACGATCTGCTCTGATATTCTCCGATATATAAGCATAACAGCGTAACATCACATTAAATTGTGATGTTACGCTGTTTTTGGTATCAGTCTTTTTTTATCTCGACCCTGCTTCCGCCGCCGATGTCCTTTTTAACGATTATCTTTTTGTCTATGGCGGTTTTCAGCTCGTTCACGTGGGATATGATGCCTACCAGCCTGTTTGACCCGCCGATGTCCATAAGCGCCTTTATCGCCTGTTTCAGCGATCCGTCATCAAGAGAACCGAAGCCCTCATCTACAAACATACAGTCAAGCTTTATAGCGGGAGCAGATGACTGCACCTCGTCCGAAAGTCCGAGTGCAAGTGCAAGGGAAGCCTTGAAGGATTCACCGCCCGACAGCGACCGAACATCTCTCACCGTGCCGTTGTAATGGTCAAGAACATCAAGCTCAAGTCCTTTCTGACCATTGCCCTCCATTCGGTCATAGCCTCTTCTTTTCAGCTCATACTGATTGTCGGACATTATAAGCAGCCTGCGGTTTGCCCTTTCGATGATCCTGTCAAAGAAATACATCTGAACATAGGTCTCAAAGCTTATTTTCGCTTTTCCGCCCAGCCGTCCGTTTGCGGTGTTTGATAAGGTCTCAGCGGCGATACGCTTCTTTTCCACAGCAGCCGTTTCCGCAAAATTATCCTTTATCTGCCCGTATGCTCTGATATTGGAATAAAGTCTGCCGCTTATCTGAGCCGTTTCGGAGGATACTGCCGCTTTTCTTTCGTTCAGCCCGTCACGGACTTCTTCAAGCTTGGCAAGGTCTGTTTCTCCGCTGTTTCTGAGCCGGCTTTCAAGAGATTCTTTCTTGCCCTTAAGTGAAGCGGCAAGGTCTGTGTTTTTCCTGTGTTCCTTTTCGGCTGTGTCATAGTCTGACTTTATCTTTTCCTTTTGAGCGGTAAGCCTTGCTATCTCGCTCTGTGCAGCTGACCTGCTTTCAAATCTGACCTCAGCCGCAAGCTTCTCACCCTGTTTTTTCTGCTGTCCGAGAACCGCTTCATCTGATGAAATTTTGCTTCCAAGCTCCGAAATAAAGCCTTTCAGATCTTCAATGCCGCTTTCATAATCGGGCAAAGCGGCACTGAGGGCTTTCTTTCGCTCACAGCGTCTGTTTTCGGTTTCAAGGAGTTTGGTTTGTTCGGATATTTCCGTGCTTATGCGTCCAAGCTCACCAGAAATGTATTCCGAGAGCTTGTCCTGTTCGCATTTGCCATTTGTCTGCTCGGATATCCATTCCAAGCCCTTGTCATATCTTCCCTTTGTCACGCCGCATTTATTTCCCGCCGCATTCATTTCGTCATTCTTTTTTTTCGCAAATTTCAGAGCCGATTCCACCTGCTCCTTTGTAGGGGCATTGTCCGATCTCGGTGCGGGCGACGGGTGATGCACAGAGCCGCAGACGGGACAGGGCATTCCATCTGAAAGCTCCGCTGCAAGTATCCCTGCCTGTTCATCGTGAAACGCCTTGTTGAGACGGACATAATCCGCCTGCGCCGCCTCATATGCATTTGCTGCGGCAGCATAAATTTTCTGCTCCTTTTCCAGAGCAGCGCACACCTTGTCAAATTCATCTGAAATACGACTGAGCTTAAGCATTTCATTTTTTTCATTTTCAAGACGCTCCAGAGCATTTTTTATCAAAGCCGCTTTCTCGCCTGCATTTTCAAGCTCGGAAAGCTCTTTTTTGATAAGCGAAAGCTTTTTCACACTGTCATCAAGCTGACCCGTTCTATCCTCCGTCAGCTTTTTGTTCTCGGATATTATTTTTTCAAGCCGGGCGGTATTTTTATTTATCGCATCAAGCTCATCATATTTGGCAAGCTCATTTCTGATATTTTCAATATCGGCAGCAAGCCCATCCCCTGCTGATAATGCCGCTTTCTTTTCCGAAAGATTTTTTTCGGAGATTTCAAGACAGGGCACAAGCTTTTCAAGCTCTGCCTGTATCTTTGCAAGCTCTTCCTTTGCTTCCTTTGTTTTTATTCCCTTGCCGATATTCTCATTGACCTCCGCAAGCTGCTTTTCAATATCCGCCGCAGTCTTTGACAGAGAGGCTTCTTTTTCTCTGTCCTCGGAAATTATGCCCTCCGCAATTTCGGATATCAGAGAGGTATCCTCAAAAGACATCTCTCCCCTTCTGGCAATTTCAAGCTTCGGCATATAAACGCTTTCGCTGCCGCAGCTCATAGTGCCTATGACCTGCATAAGTCCCGAACGGAGCAGATCATTCCTGCTTTTGAGCTCTGCCGCCCTGCTTTTCAGAATGTCCTGTATCTGCTTGTACCTTTCGGTCTTGAATATCTTTCTGAATATCTCCTGGCGCTCTGCCGTGCCTGCAAGGAGCAGTTTAAGAAAGTCCCCCTGAGATATCATTGCGATCTGCATAAACTGGTCACGGTCTATGCCTATGATGCTTTCTATCTCCCTGTTGACCTCGCTTATCCTGCCGTCGGACACCTTTCCGTCGGGATATGTAAGGCTGACGGAAGCTTTCTCGGAGGTCATACCCTCGCCACGGCTCTTGGGGCGTTCATAATCGGGATTGCGCTTTATGGTGTATATTTTGTCCCGATACTCAAAGGTAAGCTCTACAGCCGTGGGGATATCCCCCGCCGCATACTTTGACCTGAGCATTTTCGGCTCTCTGTTTTCGCCGCTTGCCTCACCGTAAAGTGCAAAGGTTATTGCATCGAATATCGTAGTTTTTCCCGCACCTGTGTCACCCGTTATAAGGTAAAGACCCTCGCTGCCAAGCTTTTCAAAATCCACCGTAACAGGTGCTTCCCTGCTGCCTACATAGGGTCCGAAAGCGGTCATTTCAAGTTTTATCGGTCTCATAGCTTATGCCTCCCAGATCTCTTTGATGATCCCGTTCACAAGAGCCGCCTGTTCATCGTTCATCGGGACATTGTTCTGACTTTCAAAAAATTCACCGAAAAGCTTTGCGGGATCAGTCTCCCTTGCAGATGTCATACCCTCGATAATGCCCTGCTTCTTTGTGCGGGCATTGTCATAGTCCATTTTCATAAGCCTGTGATAAACAAGTCTGAGCTTTGATACTGCATCTGGAATATCATTTTCATCTGTAAGGGTGATATGAACATAATCCTCGGTATATCCCGTACCCTCGTAAAAGCTTTTTTTCATAAGCTCATCATAGCTGCCTTTCAGTTCTGTCATATCTCTGAGAGGAATAAGCTCAACTGTCCTTACATCAACATCGCCCTTTTTCCCAAGCTCTACGACCGTTACGGATTTATCCTGCTTTGCTTCCGAGAAAGAATATTTAAGTGGTGTGCCGCAGTATCTTATCCTTTCCGTGCCGATATTCTGGGGCTTGTGGATATGCCCAAGAGCGGTATAGTCAAAATCAGCAAAAATATCCGCTGAAACATTGTCCGTTCCGCCGACGGAAATATCCTCGGAATCCGAGCGGACAGCTCCTGTCACGAACTGGTGGGTGATAATGATATTACGCTGTGAAAAATCGGCATTCATATGCTTCACGGCAGTTTCCACCGCCGATGAATAGCTGTCCGTATCATCATCGGGATAGAACGCCCTGACCGCCGACGGACGGACAAAGGGCAGCATATATATGTTCACAGTGCCGTACTCATCTTCCATAGCAACAGGCTTTATATCGCCGTTATAAACAGGCGAAAGATATATTCCTCCCGCATTCATTATCCTTGAACCGAAAGCTATGCGTTCGGCGGAGTCGTGATTTCCGCTGATGATAAATGTCTTTACCTTTCTTTCCGCAATGCTGCTTATAAAGTCGTCAAACATAGCCACAGCTTCGGCAGGCGGCATACTTTTATCATAAATATCCCCTGCGATGATAACACCGTCGGGGGCTTCCCTGTCGATCAGATCAAGTATCCTGTCAAGAATATATCTCTGATCCTCCGACATTGAAAAATCGTTCACTCTTATGCCAAGATGAAGATCGGAAAGATGTATGAATTTCATAATAGAGCCTGCCTTTCATAAGCTTTTGTACTTTTTTATATTATAGCACACCGATCCAAAAATGTCCACAGCCACAGTAATATCATACAAAGTATTGTTAAATGTACCTAAAAACCCAATTGCAAATTTAATGTTAAGTCTAATATAAATGTATAGACTTTTATTACAGAATGTTGTATAATATAAACAAAGTGATTATGGGGACAAAAATTATACAGGGGTGACTGAATGTGGACGAGCGTGATATCATCGAACGTATGAGCAGAAATCAGACCGCAATGCGCCGTATTGATATACTTTTTCTTATATCGGGCATTTTCTGCGTTATGATAAACGGGTTCATAGCATTCTGGGAAGCTCTGCTTCTGCCTGCTCACCTGGGAAATTTCACTGAGTTTTCCTTTTTCTCACTTATCGAAAGTCTCATTGCAATAGGCTCCGTGCCGCTTAGCGTGCTTTCCTCCTGCAAAAAAGAGAGGTGGACTGCTGCTGCGCTGGCAGCATTTCTCGCAAGAGTTATTCTGATGATGATAATATATCACAGCTTTATGGCAGGAATGCCGATACTTATATTTTTCGCTCTTCCCCAGTATCTGTGCCTGAGAAAATATCCGAAGCTCGATTATCTTAAAGGACAATTCGGATATCCCGGATTTAATGCGGAAATATATATGCACCGCCCCAACCGCCGCACATCGGGAGAAGAATTTGCCTCAAGAATGAAGCGTGCAAAGTCCGACCCCGACAGCACACGAATGGACGATATCAAGCCCCCTCCCACACAGGGCGATTATGAGGACATTTTCACAGCGCACAAAAAGAAGCCATTATAATAGACAAAGGAATGATAACAAAATGCGAATGACCCTAAGAAGAGTTACTTCGGCACTCCCCGAATACAAAAAAGTAAAAGCCCTTTATCACAATGCTTTTCCTCCCGAGGAACGCCCTCCATTTTTTATGCTTACAGCCAAAACGGGCAGCGACAATGTGGATTTCTGGGCAATATACGCCGATAACAAGTGGGTAGGTCTTGCTTATGTAATATCAAGGGACAAGCTTTCATACCTGTTTTACCTTGCTGTTTCGGACACCGAAAGAGGCAAGGGCTACGGCTCCGCAATTATCCGCACGCTCAGACGTATGTATGACGGTCAGCAGCTTTTTCTTGCCCTTGAAGCTCTTGATGAAAGTGCGGAAAATTACGATGAACGTGTGAAGCGGAGAAATTTCTATATGCACAACGGTCTTGTGCCCGTTGACTGCCAAATAACCGAGGGCGGCGTTACCTATGACGTAATGGGCACTGCACCGCATCTTGATACAAAGAGCTACATCAGAATGATGAATGAGTATGCAGGTCCTGTATTCTCACGCATTTATCCCTATGAAATATCACAGACAGAAAGGACACCCGAATGAAATTTGAACTGAAAATTGATATTGATGAGGTAAATTATGCTCAGGCAATACGTGCATTGCTCCCATATTTGAAAAAGGAAGATCTTCCCCTGCCCGAAATGGTGAGAAATGCTGCTGAGACCCCGGGGGTAATTGAAAATTTTCTCAAATTTATCCCCAAAAGCAAGCAGGACGAAATAATCCTCAAAGTATTTGAGAAAAACAAAAACAGGATAATCGCCAAGGCTCACAATATGGCTGACAAAAGGGGCGTTGACATTAAAATATCCGATATTTCACTCAAAGAACAAACTGATGATGTTATAGTGATCGGTATAGGCTGATCGCTGAAATTGTCAGAAATCGACCTAAGCTAAGGAAAGGAAGTTTTGATGATGAATGAAGTAATCAAATGTCTCAAAGAGCGCAGAAGCGTTCGTTCATATGACGGCAGACCTGTGCCCGATGATGTTCTGAAAGAGATCCTCGAAGCAGGAGAATATGCCGCAAGCGGAATGGGCAGGCAGGCAACTGTTATGGTCGCAGTCCGCAATAAAGACCTTATTTCCGACCTGTCAATGATGAATGCCGCCGTTATGGGCACGAACACCGACCCGTTTTACGGAGCGGCAACGGTCATCATCGTTTTTGCCGACAGCACCGTTCATACCTATGTTGAGGACGGCTCTCTTGTAATGGGCAATCTTATGAATGCGGCTCACGCTCTTGGCGTTGACTCCTGCTGGATACACCGTGCAAAAGAGGTGTTCGAGACGGAAGAGGGCAGGGCTCTTATGAAGAAATGGGGCATTGACGAGAAATACAAAGGCATCGGCAACTGCATCTTAGGCTATTCCGACAAGCCCGTTCCCGAAGCAAAGCCACGAAGAGAGGGCAGAGTCATTTACGTAAACAACAAGTAAGAAAAACATATGCACCTCCTACAGCCCTGCGCTTTTAAGAGGTGCATACGTTATTTTTTGCAAATCCGCCGTCAACAGGCTATTGGATACCAAAAGCCGTCCCGACACACTGTGTATCGGAACGGCAGTTTTTATATGCTTATATCAGCCTCTGAGAGCCTGATCGAGGTCTGCAAGGATATCCTTGATGCTTTCGGTACCGATTGAAAGTCTTACTGTGTTGGGCTTGATACCCTGATCAAGAAGCTCTTCTTCGGTGAGCTGGGAATGAGTTGTGCTTGCGGGGTGGATAACGAGGGACTTAACATCTGCAACATTTGCAAGGAGAGAGAATATCTGAAGTCTGTCGATAAACTCCTGAGCCTCCTTAGCTCCGCCCTTTACCTCAAAGGTGAAGATAGAGCCTGCACCGTTGGAGAAATACTTCTCATAAAGAGCGTGGTCGGGGTGGTCGGGAAGTGAGGGGTGATTTACGTTCTCAACTGCGGGGTGATTTTTAAGGAACTCAACTACCTTAAGAGCATTTTCAACGTGACGCTCAACTCTGAGAGAAAGGGTCTCAAGTCCCTGGAGAAGCAGGAATGCATTGAAAGGAGAAATGGTAGCGCCTGTATCTCTGAGAAGGATAGCTCTTATCTTTGTAACAAATGCAGCAGGACCTGCGGCCTTTGTAAAGGAAACACCGTGGTAGCTGGGATTGGGGTCAACGAGAGATGCAAACTTTCCGCTTGCCTCCCAGTCGAACTTGCCGCTGTCAACGATAACGCCGCCGATGGCAGTTCCGTGACCGCCGATGAACTTTGTAGCGGAATGAACTACGATATCTGCACCGTGCTCAATGGGATGGAGAAGATAAGGAGTAGCGAAGGTGCTGTCGATAACGAGAGGTATCTTGTTTGCGTGAGCTATCTCTGCAAGTGCGTCAATATCAGCGATATCACTGTTGGGATTGCCGAGAGTTTCGAGGAAAATTGCCTTTGTGTTGGGCTTTACGGCATTCTTTACTTCATCAAGATCGTGGATATTAACAAAAGTGGTGTTGATTCCGTACTGAGGAAGAGTGTGTGCGAGGAGGTTGTATGTACCGCCGTAGATAGTCTTTGAGGAAACAATGTTGTCACCTGCTGCGGCGAGGTTCTGGAATGTATATGTGATAGCTGCTGCGCCGGATGCCACTGCAAGAGCTGCAACGCCGCCTTCAAGGGCTGCTACCCTGCGCTCGAAAACGTCCTGCGTGGAGTTTGTAAGTCTGCCGTAGATGTTGCCTGCGTCAGCAAGACCAAAACGTGCTGCTGCGTGAGCGGAGTTCTTGAAAACGTAAGAGGTTGTCTGATAAATGGGTACTGCTCTGGAATCTGTAGCAGGGTCTGCATTTTCCTGTCCGATGTGAAGCTGCTTTGTTTCAAAGCCCCAAGCTGATGTATCTGTGATCTGTGCCATAATTAAAATCCTCATTTCTTAAATTTGTTTGGTTATATAAAATCGAATCGTTTTTTTAAGTTAAAGTCAACAGCGGCACATTCGTCCGTAGTATGGTTTATTGATAAGAAGCATTAATTACCACCATTCCTATTCAATTAGTAGTGTTTGACTGTAAGCATATTATATAACACCCAGCAAAATTTGTCAAGGGGTTTTCCTATATTTTTGATATGATTTTAGAACTTTGTAATTTATGCCAATTGCACCGCTGATTTTCTGTAGGATATTGCCAAGAAACACAAAAGGCGCTGCCCTACAATAAAGTATGACAGCACCCTATAATGTCATTTTAAGCTGATTTGAAAATTCCGTATGTATAAAGAAGAGGAAGAGCCAGAAAAACGATGTCACCGAAATTAAAGCTGCCCGCAAAAATGCTGCAAACAAAGGAAACCAAGCATATTGCCGACATTACAAGTCCCCATATAAATGCATTTTTTCTGCTTGATGCACTGCGACCTGATGTAAGACCATAATAGCCCATAGCTCCGAAGCCTCCGCAGGTAACTGCTATGCCGAGAATATTTCCGATAAATCCGAACACCGTACCCTGTCTTGTCATTGAAAAAAGCGCAAGTCCGATAAAATAACCGTGACCCGTGAGCACCCTTATGCCGAAGATAAGTGAAACTATGGCAACTATCCCGCAGAGAAGTGATGTAATGTCAATAAGCTTTCTCATTTTTTCCTCTTTTCAAAATTTATATTTTGCGCAGAACACTCTGCATTAAATATCATACCACATAAAGGAAAGAATGTCAATATTTAGAACCTGTCTTCATAAGAAATGTGTGCGGATTTTCGAGCATAATTTTGTTGCAGACAAGGCAAAAATCCGCAGGCGGGCTGTCGCCCGGCAAGGATTTTTAACGCAGTCTGTGGCAAAATTTGCCGAAAAGACGTGCGCATATGCTTGTGAAGACAGGTTCTTAATGTACATACTGAAAAAGCAGTCCCTGTTTTTTGCTGTACCACACAAGCTTTCCGCTTGTTCTGCCCGGAATGCGGAAGCAAAGGTCCCACTCGGGATAGAGCTTTACCATATACATAGTTTCGGAAGTGAAGAACGCCGCAAAGGAAATGTAATCCTCCTTGGTCATAGGGCAGTCACCCGTTACGAGCCATTCATTCTCAACGGGCGAAACCGTCAGCTTCAGGTCATCTGCCGCTTTCATTGCCTCCATAGGCTCAAGCTTTTCGCCGCAGCAGGTGACTTCCGCCTTGCCTGTGCTTACTGTGATGCTGCCGCACTGACGGCATACGTGATAGATACTGTTTTTCATATTGACCTCCATAAATTCGTTTTGTGAACATTTGCCTGAAATAAGACTTTCTATGCTGACGGAAAGTATCTCCGACAGCTCCGCTATAAGATTAACGTCGGGAAATCCAAGTCCCCTCTCCCATTTTGATACCGTCTTGTCGCTGATGTTCATTTTATCCGCAAGAGCTTTCTGAGTAAGTCCCAGCTCTGTTCGTCTGCTTCTGATAAGCTTCCCCGCTTCATAGCAGTTCATTTGTATCATTTCCTTTCATTTTGTTTTCCGAGCTCAATTAGAGTATAAACCATTCCTGCATAAAATTCAATAAACGCTCCGTAGAATATAATACTTTACAGCGTTATGGCAGTGCAGAAAAAAATCGGAGAACAGATACCTGCTCCCCGACTATAATTGAATATAATGCTGTCAGCTGACTCCGAACACTTTCATAACTTCGCACGCCTGCCTTACGCCGTCAACAGCAGCGGACATAATTCCGCCCGCATATCCCGCACCCTCTCCGCAGGGATATAATCCCACAGCGGACAGACTGCACATATTTTCGCCCCTCGGTATCCTTACGGGGGAAGATGTCCTTGTTTCGGGTGCCGTAAGCAGAGCACCCTTGTCCCCGAAGCAAGTCATTCTTTTTGAAAAAACTCCAAGACCCGTCCGCATCATATCGGTCACAAACCGAGGAAGAACATCATTCAGATCACAGGGAACAACGCCCCTTGCATATGTTGCCTCAACAGATGGCGAGATGATGCCGCCCTTACCTTCCAAAAAGGCTCCCACCGTTGATGCAGGTGCACCGTAGCTGCCGCCCGCAGCCTTGAATGCACAGCGTTCTATTTTGCGGACAAAATCAACTCCGTCAAGCACATTTTTCCCGAAATCATCAGGGGATACCGATACCACAAGCGCCGCATTCGCATTTTTTCCGTCTCTTGCAAATTCGCTCATACCATTTGTGACAACGGTATTTTTCTCGCTCTGGGCAGGTACTACAGTTCCTCCGGGACACATACAGAATGTGTAAACTCCCCTGCCGTTTTTCGTATAGCTCATCTGATATTCACCCACAGGAAGTACAGGGTCATTATAATGAGCGCCGTAGAGACTTCTGTTAACGCTCTCCTGAGTGTGCTCGATCCTTGCCCCCACTGCAAATGGCTTTGCTTCCATTGCAATGCCATTTGAATGCAGCATCTCAAAGGTATCCCTTGCGCTGTGTCCCACAGCAAGTATCAGCGCACTGACATTGATCTCTTCACCGTTTACAACAACGCTCTTTATTTTGCCCTTATCCGTCCTTATATCTTCAACCCTTGAATTGAAACGGACTTCGCCGCCCAGTGAAATTATCCTTTTGCGGATATTTTTCACCACATTCCTGAGCTTGTCAGTGCCGATATGGGGCTTTGCTTTTGTAAGTATCTCCTCGGGAGCGCCCATTTCCGCAAGTCTTGCGGACACAAATCTGCAAAGGGGGTCTTTTATCCGTGTGGTGAGCTTTCCGTCGGAAAATGTTCCTGCGCCGCCCTCACCGAACTGCACATTGGTCTCCGCCGAAAATCTGCCGCCTGCCCAGAATGATGATACTGCATCTGCTCTGCTGTCAACATCACTTCCCCGTTCAAAGACAACAGGGCGATACCCCGCTTCCGCAAGCACCAGAGCCGCAAACATTCCCGCAGGTCCGAAGCCTGCAATCGCTATCCGTCCGTCGGGACGCTCCGTTCCTGTTATAACAGGCTTAAAAGGCGTGATGTCCACAAGAGCGCAGTTATCCTTTTTATCGCATATTCTTTGTTCTGCGGAAGTATCTTCAAGCTCAGCCCATACGGAAGAAACGGTTTTGATATCATTCTGCTTTCGTGCATCAAGCGAAATTTTATGTATTCCCGTTCTCACTGCATTTTCATATGATATGCCTGCCTTTTTCAGTCCTGCCGCAATGATCTCATTATCCGATGTTCCAACAGGCATTGATATTCCCGATATTATGATCGCCATTTTTTCCTCCGCACAATTTTTTACTTTTCAGAGCTTACAACATTTTCTCCCGAAGTCCTGATATAATGAAAAAGATACTGCTGGGCTATGCCCTCAACACCCTTTGCGCAGTCGGGCAGTCCGTTCGGATAAAAGCGTTCATTGACTCTTTTTATCCACACATCAACAGGATATGCGTCAGTCTTATAAAAGCCGAAAAGCAGAACGCACATCGCTACCTTCGGGCCTATCCCCTTAACGGTCATCAGCGCTTTTGCAGCTTCATTTGTGGGCATATCCGAAATGCTGTCAAGAGAAAGCTCACCGCCTGTAACACGTCTCACGCAGTCCTCGATGTATTTTGCACGAAATCCTGCACGAAGAGGTGAAAGCTCATCGGCACTAACACCCTTCATCTTCTCAAAATCGGGAAATCCTCCGTACATATCGCAAAGCCTGCCGATTATCCCCTTTATACGTGGGATATTGTTGTTCTGGGACAGGATAAATGAGATAAGGCACTCTTCCCTGTCCTGCTTCAGAAGTCTGACTCCGCCTGCATAATCACAGGCTTTTGAAAGCGTGCTGTCCTCGGAAAAGCGGCGCTTCAGCTCACCGTAATCCGTGCCCAGGTCAAAATAATCATACCAGATGTTCAGAAAATCGCTCTCCGAAACGCCGTGAAGAATAAATTTTCCGCTGTTATGCTCCGTTTCCGAAATTGTAAGAGGAGTATTTTTGAAATATCCCTTATATGTTCTGAAATAATCGGAGGGGACTGCCTCCCAGCGGAATGCCTGTCCGCAGTCAAGTGTGTCATCAAGAGTCATATCCTTTTCATAAAGGATCATACCCTCTTTTTTTGCTTCGTAATCCATATTGATATCCCTTTATTCAATAACATAAGGCTCATCGAAAACCGCTGCATACTTTGGCGGTATCAGCTTGTTTTTGTGAAGCTTGCCGAAAAACCACAGTTTAAAATTTATCTCGCCCTTAAGCCTGTCAAAATAAATGTTAAGGCGGCTCATAGGCAGGCTGTGGGGATTTCTCATATCAAGAAATTCCGCAATAGATGCGGGAGGCTCGTGGGTAAATATGTAATCCACCGTATCGCCCAGCGATGACAGCTTTGCTCTGCCCTCTTCAAGCTTTTTTTCATCGGGAAGCTCCTGCTCCCACCAGGTGTCATTTTCGATACGTGCATCAATGTCAGATGCCTGACCGCCGCCGAAAACAAATGACCTTTTGCCGTCAATATCGAAAACTTCGCCCGAGGAAAGCATATAAAGATTGCCGCAGATATTCCGTGCCCTGCCGCCGAAAAGCTCTGTTTCGGGGTATGCTTCAAGAAGCTCGTAATTATCG
>CAKSPU010000049.1 GCA_934486875.1 uncultured Oscillospiraceae bacterium | reverse complement strand
GAAAAGGGCAGCTTTAATATGCCCGCTTCAAGGGTGACTGTCACAGCGGTAAGAGGCGAGACATTTATCCATATGTCGAATGCCTGGAACCATTCCTATGTATATTCCTATGACAGCGATATGAACCGCATCAAGGTAAATTCGGACACCAGAAGAGGCACAATTGTTATTGACCTCGGTGCCGATAACGCAGGCAGAAGCTTTACCCTTTACAGCGGCAGAAAGAGCACCTCGAAAAAGATACTTTCGGGCACTCTCGACGAAAACGGAAGATATATTTTCAAAGCCGATGAGGGCAAAAATTACACTCTTGTTGTTGAGTAAAATACCCTAAAATTGCAGGGAACTGAGATATGTTCCCTGCTTTTTTATGTATGTACAGAAATTTGGGTTGTAATTTGTTTAAAAAAGATATTGACATTTGCGGAGATTTGTGGTACATTTATCTTAAATACAAATACATAAGTTGTATTTACTGAAAACGATTAATTTTAAGGAGAAAAGAATTATGAAAAAGTTCAGAACTCTCAGCGCTATCGCTGCAGCTGCTATGGCTGTATCTATGATCCCCGTATCCGCTTCCGCAGAGGATACAACATATCACGCATACATCGGCGTTCAGTCCGCAAGCTATTCTTTCAGAAATGCTTGGTATGAACCCACCTACGGTCAGGGCGTTACAGGCGACGACGGTATGGTTTACTTCGATCAGATCACAGGCTGGGACGGTCCCACAGCTGTTAACAAGGGCGGCGTTTTCAACGATGCTGAGATCACAGGCGACGGCACATACACCGTTTCCGTTACCGATTTCGACTTCGGTTCCGACGAGTCCCTCAACCTCCTCTTCATCTCCACTGATATCCCCCTCGACAGCGGCGTAACTATCAGCGATGTAAAGGTTACTCTCGACGGCAACACCAAGTACACATTTGACGAAGCTTACCTCAGCCCCGATGCTAAGGATTACCTCGAGCCTATGTGCATCAACATCTGGAACGATGACCTCGGCAAGGAGGACGGACTTTTCGGCTACACAATGCCTGAGAACTCCATCGAGCTCACATTCACAGTAAGCGGTCTCGGCGCAGCAGCTGATGATACAGCAGCTGAAGAAGAGGCAGCAACTGAGGACGAGGCTCCCGCAGAGGAAGCAGCAGCTGAAGAGACTGAGGCTCCTGCTGAAGAAGCAGCAGCTGAGACTGAAGCAACAACCGAAGAGACAACAGCTCCCAAGACCGGCAACACAGCAGCAGGCGCTCTCCTCGCAGTTATGGGCGTTGCAGCAGCTGCAGCAGTTGTTTCCAAGAGAAAGTAATCTTAACAAAGCATAATACTTTTTAAGAAAATTTCAGGCACAGCCGAGCATATTATTAAATTAATGTGTCTCGGCTGAGCTTTTAAATGAAAGGCGGAGTAAAGGGAAATGAAGTTAAAGAAGATTCTTTCCGCAGTTCTTGCGGTTTCTATGATGGCTGCGGTAACAGGCTGCGGCGGAAGCACCGAAACAGCAACTACCGGCGATAATGCAGGCGACACAGCTCAGGCTGCCGATAACAGCGCTGATGACGCTGCCGATGATGCTGAGGATTCCGATGCCGACGTTTCCGAGTCTGAAAACGATTCCGAAGCAGAAGCAGGTGACGGTGAGGTAAGAGAGTCCGACGAGGATTTTGCAGAGCTTTACGGCACTACCGATCCTATCAACATCACCATATACAGCCAGCTTGCAAACTACTCGGGCGAGCTCACAGGCTGGTTCGCTGAGCTTATGAAGCAGAAGTACAACGTTGTTATGACAATTATCCCCGATTCCGACGGTACATTCGATACCCGTATGGAGTCAGGCGACCTTGGCGACATCGTTGTCTTCGGTTCAACAGGCAACCAGTATCAGAGAGCCGCTACCTCCGGTATGCTCTTCGACTGGAACGAGGACGATATCCTTTCCGATTACGGTCCTTACATTAAGGCTCATATGCCCTACGCTCTCGAGAACAATGAAAACCTGAACAATTCTATCGGTGCAGGCGATGTTGTTTACGGCTTCGGCCACAACGTTGCTACATCTACCGAGGATCACGAGGCATTCTTCTACACAATGGACCTCCGTTGGGATCTCTACAAGGAGCTTGGCTATCCCGAGGTAAACACCATTGATGACCTCTACAACCTCTTTGTTTCTATGAAGGAAATATGCCCCACCGACGAGGCAGGCAACGAGACCTATGCGGTTTCAATGTGGCCCGACTGGGACGGCAATATGGTTATGTACGTTAAGGCATTTGCTACCTGCTACTGGGGTTATGATGAAATGGGCTTCGGTCTTTACGATGTTGAAACAGGCAAGTACCACGATGCTCTCGAGCCCGACGGTCCTTACCTCAAGAGCCTTAAGTTCTTCAACAAGCTTTATCAGGCAGGTCTTATCGACCCCAACTCTATCACTCAGACATATGACAAGATGAGTGAAAAGGCTCAGAACGGCGGTATCTTCTTCTCTATCTTCGATTATGCAGGTTCTCAGCTCTACAATTCCGAAGAGCACCTTTCCGCAGGCAAGGGAATGTATCCTATGGTTCCCAAGGACGCTTCTCCTCTCTGCTACGGTATGAACGTTATGGGCGGCAACAGAGTCTGGACGATCGGCGCTAACACCGAGTATCCCGAGCTTTGTATGGCTATCATCAACTACCTCACAACTCCTGAGGGATATATGACATACTGGTACGGTCCCAAGGACGTATGCTGGTACTATGACGAGGAAGGTCACTCCTGCCTCACCGAGCTTGGCGAGCAGGCTTACAAGGACAGAAAGGGTACTATAATGCCCGCAGAGTGGGGCGGAATCTCCTTCAACGAAGGCACTTTCCAGGCTAACAACACCACCTGGTCCAGAGACGCTTCCAACCCCGATTCCAACGGCGAAACTTATAACTGCGACAACTGGGTAAGCCGCCGTGCAGATACCGATTATGATATCCTCAACGACTGGAGAGACCGCACAGGCTGCTACAACTCTCAGGAGTATATGGATACCACAAACTACAAGGTATCTCTCGCAACCTCCTACTCCGAGTCCTCCAAGTCCGATGAGCTTGAGATCATCTGGGAGCAGGTAAAGAGCACTATCGTAACATCTTCCTGGAACGCTATCTATGCTGAGTCCGACGAAGAGTTTGACAAGATCGTAGCTGATATGACCGCTAAGGTAAAGGAATACGACCCCAACGGCGAGTGCCTTGCTTGGTGCGAGAACGAAGCTGCTATCAGATGCGGACTTGAAGATCAGGTCAGATAATCACTTTTGAAAAATCCCGATTTTCGGATTTTCTCCTCTATATTTTAATTTGTCGGCTGGTGATATTTTCATCAGCCGATTTTTTTGCTTATTGGCATATTTTACAGATATTACGCTCTGTATAATCACATTTCAACCGTTTTCGACATAAAATAACATATTTTTAAGTGGGGTTTTCAACTTTTTCAACAGGTTTTTCAACAGCTTTTGGCTCAGTTGGCAGTCAGATACCCCTTCATATATTACCAAATGTATATTTTTACAGCTGTTGCGGCATAATATTTTCAAAAACAAGGAAAGGAAAACGGCATATTATGATAAAAGGCGTAAACAAAAGAATTGTGGAGGTAAGCTTTCCCGAAAGCGTTTATTTTGAAAAGGCTGTGCTTTTTCTGCGGACGGAAAGCATAGGAAAGGGCAGCGCAGAGCTGGAGGACGAAGCCCGCTTGCAGATAATCGGGCTCGAAAACAGCATATCCCCCTCAAAGCTATCCCCCGCAAAAATAAAAGCCCGCATTGCTGCGGGCAGGATAGTGAATATCATATTCAAAATTTCGGTGGTGATATGTGCAGGGGCAGCCCTTGCAATGCTCATAAGGTAATACTAATAACCAATTAACCTATAGACAAATCCTCGGCTGAAATAAGCCCATTCTACGTCAAGCTTCCTTGCCGGGCGCAAAGCCCGCCTGCGGTCGCTTTCCTTGACTGGGCTTATTTCATCTGTCGGCTTTATCTATAGAACAATTGGTTTTTAGTATAAAAGGTTACAATGTGGATACAATTTACTTGGGCTATTGAAAAAAAAGCCCGTTTGAGTTATAATAAAGTAAGTTGGTCTTTATCGGGAAAAAGCTCGCTGAGGTCGATGCGGCGAATGTCCAGACCGCAGCTTTCGGCATACCGAACCGTCTGACCTGTTCCGCTGCGCTCATTGCCCACTACGGCGATAATGCGGGAGGAATTATCCACCATATAGCGGTTCCTCAGGTTCATACAGGCAGGTGTGTAGGTCTCGGAAATTATTACCACGCTTTCGGCGCTGTCTGTTATCCTGCTGAAATTCCACTTGTCCCCGCCTTTGAAGCCCTTTCCGAAATCACGGTGAGGCAGGACGGCAACAAGCTTCAGACCCCGTGATGCCGCAAGCTCAAGGACAATTTCCCCCGCCCACAGGTCAATGCCACGCTGCATTCCTGTGATGAAGGTGTCAAAGCCGTCATCGGCGGCGGCGGATATTTCATTGTAGAGCAGGCTTTTTATAATGCGTGTCTCGGCTGCACTGTCAGCCCCTCTCATAGGGAGCTTTTCGGGTCTGTGACCTGTAAAGCAGACGGTCTTTTCTCTGATAATGTCCATTTATTCACCCCAAAACAAAGATGTTATAATTATTATAGCACATATTTTCCGAATTTTCAATGATCTTCGGGTATAAATTTTCGGGAATATCCCGAATAAAAGGAGAACTGCACAATATGAAGAATTTTCTCAGACGAGCTTGGGCGGAGGTCCATCTCGACAGACTCAGCGGAAATCTTGCCGCTCTGAGAAGCCTTATAAATGAAGATAAAACTCAGATCGCCTGCGTGGTGAAAGCCAACGCATACGGTCACGATGACGGAAACATTGCAGCTTTCCTTGAAACACAGGGGGTCAGCTTTTTCGCCGTTTCAAACATCAAGGAAGCGGAAAATATCCGCCGAAGCGGCGTTAAGGGCGAAATTCTCATTCTCGGTCACACCCCTGCGGAGTATGCAAAGGAGCTGGCTGAGTTTGACATCATTCAGGCGGCGGTTTCCCTGGGATATGCCCATGAGCTTTCGGAGGCTGCGGTAAATGCGGGGGTAAAGGTCAAGATACATATGGCTGTTGACACGGGTATGGGACGTATCGGCGTGTGTGCTTCGGACAGCGGTTCAATTGAAACTGCCGCAGACGACATATGCTCCGCCGCAAAGCTTGACGGAATTATCCTTGACGGTGCATTCACCCATTATGCCGCCGCCGACAGCCTTGATGAGGACGATATTGCATACACCGATGCCCAGACCGAGAGATTTTTCGCTGTCTGTGACAGGGCAAAGGAAAATGGTGTTTCTCTCAGGCACACCCACTGTCTCAACAGCGCAGGAGGCGCATTCAGATACAACGACCGCAGCACACTTGTCCGCTTCGGCATTATGCTCTACGGCTTAAAGCCCGACAGGAGCCTTGAAATGCCCGTGAAGCTCACACCCGTAATGGATCTGAAAGCGGCTGTGTCATATGTAAAGCCCGTCAGGGCAGGCAGCTTTGTGAGCTACGGCAGGACATACCGTGCGGACAGGGACATCATCGCCGCAACTGTTCCCATAGGCTATGCGGACGGCTATTCAAGAAGCCTTTCGGGCAAGGGATATGTGCTGATAAACGGCAAGAAGGCCCCTATCATCGGCAGGATATGTATGGATCAGCTTATGGCTGATGTTACAGACATTGAGGGCGTAACCGAGGGCACGGAGGTAACTTTGCTCGGAACTGACGGAAATGAGACTGTGACCGCCGATGACCTTGCGGAGATATGCGGAACTATCGGCTACGAGATAATCTGCGGAATTTCCAAGCGTATCCCCAGAGTTATCTTCAAAAAAGGTGAGATATCCGATGTGGTGGAGTATTACTGATACATACTTGACAAATACACCAAAGCGGTGTATTATGGATATATCAAAATGAAAGGAGCACTCCAAAGTGGAAATGATAAAAAAAGCAATGGCAGTTGTAATTGCCGTTTCGGCTGTTTTATCGGCGGCAGGAAGCTGCTTTGCAGATGAATGGAAAGAGACCGACAGCGGTATGACCTACATAGATGACAGCGGAAAGGCTGTTACGGGTTTGCAGGAAATTGACGGCAGCAAGTATTATTTTAATACCAAGGGTATTATGAAAACAGGCTGGCTTAATGCAAAGTCGGGAAAGAAATACTACTTCGACAAGGACGGCAAAATGCACACGGGCTGGCTGAGAGATGACGGCTCTAAATATTATTTCGAAAAAAACGGTGCAATGGCAACAGGCAGCGTTAAAATAAGCGGCAGCTATTATCTTTTCGATGAGGACGGCAGGATGCTCACAGGCTGGCAGTCCGCCGACGGTGAGGATTATTATTACTGCACCAACGGAAAGCGTGCTGTGAACAGGACTGTAAGCATTGACGGCGAGCGTGTCCGCTTTGACAAAAACGGCAAGGTGCGCACCGATACAAAATATGACGGTTACGACAACACCAAGCCCGTAACGGCTGTCACAACAGCTGCCGAGACAGAACCAGCGGAGAAAGAGACTGACGGGGAAAAGAAGATACTCCCCGAAGAAATCGTTGTTACCCACGATGAGATAACCATTGACAAGGGCGCAAGGTTCACGCTTTCCTACAGCTTCCGCCCCGTTACCACAAACTGTAAGGACGTTTCATTCTCCAGCTCGAGGGACTCTGTCGTTTCCGTTAACAGCAAGGGTGAGATCGAAGCTTTAAAGCCCGGCAAGGCAACTGTTACGATCAAGTCCAAGGAAGATAAATCTGTTTATGTTAAGATAAAGATAACTGTTAAGTGATACAAAAAAGGGAGCCGTCAGGCTCCTTTTTTCATATTCCGATAAGCTCGGCGGCGCTGTCGAGCTGCCTGCATATGCTGTCAAAATCTCCACGGAGGTCAAGGGAGCGGACAGCAAAAGCTTTGCCGCAGATATTGACCGAAAGCCCATCGCAGGGAATAATATCATCATCGGTCTTTGCATAAAGGAGCATTCCCGAAACATCACCCGAAAAAGCTGCGGACTCGTTCATAACATAGGTAAAAAGCTGATAAAGGTTATGGGAATGAACGCTGTGCTTGCCGTAATTCTGCACGGTGGTGTTGGAATAAAACTTTGCGTCAATTATAAGCCGCCTGTTTCCGTTTGTAAGCATTATGTCCGACTGCATTTTCGGGAAAAGCTTTGAGCCGCCCTCCGAAAATGCCCATTTTATTTCTGATGATGCAGGCGACAGGCTTTTGTGATGGACCGCAAAATAGTTCAGAATAAATTTTTCGTAAAGCCTCGGAAGATTTTCCTCTCCGAAATCCGCAAGTATCATATCACCGTTTTCCGTGGACTGGAGCATATTCTCGCAGATTATCCTGCACACGCTCATCAGCAGTCGGTATTCACGGCTGTTCCTGTCATAGTTCAGGCTGTTCCAGCGTATCTCCGAAAGAGCAATGTCCGAGACCTGTCCGAAATATGTTACCAGCCGTCTCAGCTCTGAGACCTGACGGGGCTTTATGTCCGAACGGATAAGAAGCAGCATTGTTGAGCGAAGTATCCTGTTCATAAGAGTATCATCAGTGTACTCGTCGTGATCGCAGACAAGTCTGCGGCGGATATGGCTGCACCTGTTCACCGTTTCGGACATATTTATCCTGCCACGGACTGATGAAAGCTCATCGGTGAAGCTCTCATAGCCTCTGAAAAGTCCTTTTTTCAGCTGATAGGAAACCCCTCTGATGATAATTTCCGCCATTAGCCGAACAGTGTTCTCAAAGTCCTCGGGCTTAACGGAAACTATCCCCTGCTCCGTCAGGTCACGGAATGCATAGGCAAGCATATAATAGATATTTCCAACAGGTATGCTGTTTTTATAAAGCTTCATTTTTATTCACCGTCAGTATCGGAAAGCAGGGCTTCAAGCTTCTGCCGCTCTGTGTTCAGCCTGTCTGCGTTATCGAACCAGTATTCCTCGATAGTGGGAATAATTTCATAGGTTATGATATTTTTTACCAGAACGTCGTCTATCTCCTCGGGGCTTTTGCAGAAATAGCTGTGACCTATCTCAAAGCCTGCGCCGAGGGAGCTGTCGGCAAGTATCACCTTATTGAGATTTTCCACTGCGGCAATTGCCTTATGAAAAAGCGGACAGGGCACATTTTCATACTGGCTTTTAAAGGTAGGGTCATCAAAAGCAGGCTTCATTGTGTAAAATGCAAAACGGCGGCGGAGAGCATAATCTATCATCGCAAGACTGCGGTCGGCGGTGTTCATCATACCGATTATGTAAAGATTTTCGGGGACGCTGAAGCTGTCTCCGCTGTATATCAGATCTGCTGAGTATTCATCTCCACGCTTGTCCGATTCGATGAGCATAAGGAGTTCACCGAAGATCTTGCTGAGATTTCCTCGGTTTATCTCGTCGATGATGAAAAAGTGATCGAGGTCGCTGTGTGCCCGTGCAAGACTGCAAAACTTTTTGAATACGCCGTCGGTCAGGGAAAATCCCCCGTCCTCTGCGGGACGGTAGCCTTCAACAAAATCCTCATATGAACAGCTTTGGTGAAACTGTACCGTCTTTACACGGCTGTCGTCCTTTTCGCCCATAACTGAATAGGCAAGGCGCTTGGCGGCAAAGGTCTTTCCCACTCCCGGAGCGCCTTTGAGAATGATATTTTTCTTGTGGCGCAGAAGAGAGACTATGCTCTCGTACTCCTTTCGGGAAATATAGACCTGTGAGAGGAAATCTGCGGAGGTGTAGGGCTCTGCCCCTGCGGCTTCTGTCTCTGCTTCTTCCTCAGTCTCATCATCAATATCGGGATCATAATTTACAAGCCCCCATCTGCCCCTGCTTTCGGAATAGAAAAGGTTCTCATATCCCGCTTTATACGCTTTGCTCGTATTGCAGTGCATAAGCATCTGAGTTGAGACAGCATTTTTCCAGTTGGGATTTGTTCTGATATATGGCAGGATATTCCGCTTTTCGATGCAGGAGCATATTTCTTTCATCGTTGCCGTTCCTCCGAGGGAACGGAGAGCGGCTGTGGCTTCACTGACGTAGGTGGGTTTGGAATTATCCTGTACATTGGAAGATATACCGTTCTGCGACCATTCCCAAGCCTCATAGGACAGCACGGGGATAGAGTGGAAATGCTGCTTTTCATCGGCACATTTATCACAAAGTTCAAGATATGTTTTGCCGTCAGGAACGGCAATCAGTTTTCCTATTATGCCTTTTTGTTCAAGATAACATCTATTTATTCGGTCAAGGCTGAGGAAGCAATAGGGACGTATCCAATAGAGTGCCGAGGTAATATTCCATTTTACGGACAACTGCCTTGAAACTTTGTCAAATGCTGAAATAAGTCTGGTTTTTATTTCAGCAGCGTTCTTCTTTGATGAATAGTCAAGTGCTGCTTCAAACAGTTCCCATAAATTATCTATATCATCAAGATTTCTGTCTTTTGTGTAGCCAAAAAACCACATCTTTTGATTATTCATAATAGGCACGCCTACAAATGATGTCGGAACTTCCGATTTAATACCAAAAATTCTTTTTAATTCACTGACATAGATTTTTCGGTTACTGTCAGTAATATTTCTGTTGAACGAGCTGAAAACCGTGAACGGACACATATCGTCTATAAGTGTACCGTCTTTCTCATAAAACGGATAATCCAGCCCTGTTTTATCCTTAGTATTTTCAAAAGCTTCCAGAAGCTTTTCTATCAGAGCCTTTCTGTTGTTTTTATATTCCAGAAGCCTGTCAGCAAATTCCGTGTAAAAAGGTATCCAGTCAAATTCATTCATATCAATCACCCTCACTTTTCCATATTATACCACATTATTTAATCTTTTTCAATCCTCCCTCACCACAATTATACCGTCCCACCTATCCAAAAATCGTTACAGCAAATAAAAAACTTATATTTTACGGCGTAAATTCAAAATCCTCTTGCAGAATGTCATAAAATGGAGTATAATATAGAGTGAAGTAATATAAGGAGACGACGATATATGAATATTCCCAATGACCCTGTAATGCTGCTGAGCTTTGTAAATATGAAGCTCCGTGATATATACCCCTCACTTGAAGCCCTCTGCGATGATATTGACATATCCGAAAGCGAGCTTTGCGAAAAGCTCAGAGCTATAGGCTATGAATACGACAGCAAGACCAATCAATTCAAATAAACGGGAGAACTTTTGATATATGAAACCCCAGAAGCTTTATGAAATATTTACCGAAGCCCTCTGTGACGAGCGCATAAAGGCGGAGCTTACCGAAATAATCGCAGGAAAAGCCGAGGAGGACACCCTCGAGGGTCAGACCGAGCTTTTCCCACGAAATGACACCACAGCCCTCAGTGCGGAAAATGCCTCCCTTTCGAGAAAAATCGCTCTTCTCGAGCTTGAAGCCGGCAGGCTCCAGAGCGAAAATGCGGAGCTTTCCTCTCAGCTGAAGCGCTGCAAGGACACCCTGAACGGATATTGCAGCTCCTACGCTATGCAGATATCTCTCTACGAAAAATACAAGACCCTTTCCCCCGCCTCCGCAAAGGTGATGAGCGGGATATTCAAGAACAACACCCTCAGCGGAATATTCCTCTGCGGCGTTCTTCCCGATAATCTGAAAAGTCTCAGAGACTATACCGAACAGCTTGCCATAAACAGCTATGAGGAGTCAAAATCGGACATCGCCGTGCTCTGCGAGCTGTATGCATACCTGCTCTCCTGCTATAATTCCACATTCACCCGCCCTGTGTACAAGCTCACAGACGTTAAGGCAGGAGATGAATTTGACGAAGAGCTTCATCACAATACCGGCACTGCAAAGCAGGGAAAGATAAAAGCCGTATTGCTTCGTGGCTGTGTTGCCGCCGCCAACGGCAAGGTCATCAGAAAAGCTGTTGTTACCCTATAACGAAAGGCGTGAATTACCGTGGATACAAAAAAGATAAGCCTGATCCCGACAGAACGGGAATATATTGCAAATGCGGTGATCGGCCGTATTCCCAAAACTGTTGAAGCACAGGTCAGACTTTTCGACCCCCTTATAAAAAAGCTTCTTTCCGCTCTGGACGGACTGTGGCTTAAAATACACAACCGTGACGTTTGGTTCAACACCGCAGTCAGCGGCATATTCCCCGACCTTGATGTGTTTGAGCCGTCAAAGCAGAATGTTTTCTTCTCCTTTGCGGAAACGAAATTCAACAAAAGCTTCGAGGGCTTTGACGGAAATCTTATGACCCTCCCCGAGCTAAGGGCTTCGGGTGTGGAAAAGCTGTCGAAATTTTCGGGAAAGCTTTTTGCATTCAGGGACGGCGGCATAACAAAGGCATACGACCCTGCCGACGGCAGCATTTTCAACTTCAATACAGCCAATCATCACGAGGCTGTGTGTATCCCCTCCCTCAGATTTACCAAGAAAAACGGTCTCCCCCTTGCAGGCGAGGAGCTTATTATGGTGCTGCTGGACAAGGAGCTTGTGCCCGCAGGTCTTACCCCCGCCGAGGAGGACGGCTTCTATGACCTGATAAGGCTGAGCAAGTCCGACCGCAGCTATATGGGGCTTTCCCCCGAGGGACATATTTATTTTGACTGCGAAAAGCTCTCCGAGGACATTGCCGCAGGAAAATTTGCGGGCAGCGTCAACGGTCTTGACTTTTCTATGGACACCCTCCTTGCGGTAACAAGGATAAAGGCAGACGAGGACTTCTCCAAGGCACTGAAAATAAGCCTTTTAAACTGCGAAAAGCGCCGTGCGGATATTGACCCGTATGACGAAAAGCTGCTCTCCGACCCCAACCGAGGTCACTGGGAATTATGGAGCAACGACGGCGGTGAGCCGACCTATGCCATTGAGATATCCGAGCCCCTTATCGCCCGTGACCCTGCTTCCGACGTTGACAGGGACGGCATTATCGCCATTGATTTCGGCACAAAGAGCACAGTCGTTGTGTATCAGAAATCCTCCGAGCACACGCTCCCTATGGCGATAGGCACAGGCAGGCTTGCGGACGCAGGCAGACCCGAGCATTACGAAAATCCCACCGTTATGGAATTTGCGGACATCGGCACATTCCTTTCAAAATACAACGCCCGAAACGGCAGACCCGAGACCTTATGGGAGACTCTGCCCATATCCCACACGGCGTATTCGGATATGAAAAACAGCGCCAGCAGGGATTACTATGCCTTTTTCTGCGATTTAAAGCAGTGGGCGGGAGAGGGCTGCTATCCCCTCAGGATATGCGACCGTGCAGGGGGCGAATATCTTCTTCCCCCGTATATGAGCGGCGAGGCGGCGGAGCTTGACCCGATCGAGCTTTACGCATATTACATCGGGCTTTACATCAACAATATGCGAAACGGCATATTCCTTGATTATTACCTCTCATTTCCCGTGACCTTTGAAAAGAGCGTCCGTGAGCGGATAACAGGGTCATTTGAAAGGGGACTTATGAAGTCGCTTCCCCCCTCTGTGCTTGAAAATGAGGAGATAATGGCAGATTTCCGTGTGGACGGCTCTGTGAGCGAGCCTGCGGCATATGCGGTGTGCGCTCTGAAGGAATACGGCGCATTCCCCGATGACGGGGAGGAATTTCACTACGGGATATTTGATTTCGGCGGCGGCACCACCGATTTCGATTTCGGTGTATGCCGAACATCGGACAAGAGAAAATTTGATTACACCATTGAAAATTACGGTGCAGGCGGCGACAGATATCTTGGCGGCGAAAATCTCCTTGAACTTCTTTCCGTCACCGTTTTCAGGGACAATTACAGCAAAATTGCGGAAAAGGGCATAACCTTTACCCTGCCCCCCCGCTGCGCCGAATTTGCAGGCTCTGCGGCTGTTGTGGCACGTTCAAGGGAAGCAGAAGCCAATATGCGCCATATGATGGAGCATCTCCGTCCGATCTGGGAAAACACGGAGACCTATGCCGATGAATTTGAACGTGGTGTTATCTGCGTTGACCTTTTTGACAAAAACGGCGAGCTTCTGCCCCGCTTTGAGCTTGAAGTTTCCGCAGAAAGGCTTGTGGGCATTATCAGGGACAACATCAGCCGGGGCATCGACAATTTCTTTGCCTCAATGAGCCTTGCCTACAGCTCCGCAAATGCTTCCGTTCCCGAAAAAATGAACATAATGCTTGCGGGAAATTCCTGCAAAAACAGGCTTGTTTCTGAAATATTCAAGGAAAAATACAAGGAGGGCGGCGAGAAGCTCAGGACCGCTCTCGGTACGGACACAATGCCCGAATTTATCCTCTATCCCCCTCTGGGAACGGAAGAGGCATACAGCCTTATGGAAAGCAGGGGCATCGACCCTCACAGGGGCAGCCTTGAACGCCCCACGGGCAAAACGGGCGTGGCATTCGGTCTTATAATGTGCAGAAAGGGCGGCGTTATCGAGCGGAAGGCTCTCAGCGCCAAGGAAGATGAAATACCATTCAAGTATTTCATCGGCTTTAACAAGCGAGGTCACTTCAGTATCCTTACCGATGAAAACGCACCTATGACCCTTGCAGGCAAGCCCGATTACAATGTCTGGTACAACTTCACCGATGCCGATGAGGACACCTTTGAGATATACTACACCCCTATGCCCGAAGCCGTTACCGATTCACTACCAATTGAGCAGGTGATGAAGAAAAAATGCAGGCTGAATGTGGTATATGAAAAGGCGTGTGTATATATCCGTGCTTCGGGACCCAGAACGCTCCAGTACGTTGCCGCCACCGAGAACGGCATCAATTTTGACACATATCTCGGCAGGATAATGACTGTTGAGCTTGACTGACAAAGCAATGGGATATCCCCCGTAATATGGAGGATATCCCGCTGCCGATACATAATACTAATAACCAAAATGTCGAAAAAGAGAGATATATTTTTTGGGGGACTGTTTTGACACACATATTTATTATCAATCCCGACTGCGCTCACAGCCGCCTTACCGACGATCTGCGTGAACGGCTCAGTCGGATAAGCGGACTCAATTATTATGTTTTCACCACAAGATATGCAGGCTACGAGACCGAGATAGTGCGGAAGGTACTTCACTTTTTCCGTGGTGAAAAGCTCCGCTTCTATTGCTGCGGCGGCTCGGGACCTATGCGGAATATGCTCTGCGGCTTTGATGACCTGTCGGAAGCGGAGGTAGCCTTTTACCCCTGCGGAATGACCAATGATTTTCTGAAAATGTTCGGCAGTGATGCAAAGCGCTTTGAGGATATCGAAGAGCTGATAAACGGCGATGTTATCAAGGTTGACTACATCAGAAGCAATTTCGGAATTGCCCTGAACACGATATCCTTCGGGCTTGACTCGGAAACGGAGCTGCTTATGGAGGATTACCGTTTTCTCAGGATATTCAGCGAATCTCTCCCCTATTCCGCCGCCATAGTTCACGCCATTTTCTTCTCAAAGCAGCAGAGCTATGATATCGAAGCTGACGGTCAGCTCATATCGGGCATAGCCACAGAGACTGTTTTCGGCAACGGTAACATTCTTGGCGGCAGCCTCCATTTCACAGAGCACAGCTCCGTTTCTGACGGCAAGGGCGGCTTTATGATCGCACCCGGGCTGAGATTAGGTGGAAAGATAAAAATGTTTACGGCACTTATCAAAAACAGAAGAGAATATATCAGACGGATATGCAGCTGCGGCGAATTTCAGAAGTTTTCTATCCGCCGCACAGACGGCTCGGAATTTATGATGAATTTTGACGGTGAACTGCGGAGCTGCGCAGGCAGACTTGAAGCAAAAATTGTTCACAAGGGGCTGAAATTTGTTGTTCCCAAAGGGGTAACAGGGGGTGACGGCAATGAATGACGATTTCTACAGAGGCAGCAAAAACGGCTTGTACTTTTATTTTGTGGGGGCATTCATAACCGTTGTGACAGGAAAATTCCTGAGCCCCTTTGAATTTCCCGCAAGAGCCGCCGCCGGCATACTCCTGCTGGTCCTGTACCTCATAATGGTATTTACTCAGAGCAGGGTAAAAAGCCGCAGCTATCAGATACTCCAGATATGCTCATTCTCCGTTGTTGCGGTGATGCTGGGGCTGTCCTTTTCCGATGCGGCAATGTTTTTCTGCACAATGGGGCTTCAGTGCGTGGTGATGCTTATGTATATGGACGCAGGGATACTAAAGCTGCAAAGCATTTTCAGCGCAGTTTTTATGACCGCTGCGGGCATTGCGGGGCATTTCCTCTTTCCGCAGCTGATCGATCCCATTAAATTCCCCGTCTGCGCAATAACCGTAATGGGAGCACAGTGGACGTGTTACAACATTGCCAAATTCATCGAGCAGCGCAAGGCACGGAACCGTGAACAGGAACGGAGCCTTGATGACCTGCTGAGAGTAATCGAAAACAAGTGCGATGAAGCCCGTGACGCTGCAAAAAGCAAATCGGACTTTCTCTCGAATATGTCCCACGAGATACGCACACCCCTTAACTCGGTGCTCGGAATGAATGAGCTTATCCTCCGTGAATCAAAGGACGAAAACATTCTGAGATATGCGGAGAATGTGGAAAGCTCGGGAAATCTCCTGCTTTCACTGATAAACGATATACTTGATTTTTCAAAGCTTGAATCGGGACGTATGAAGATCGTTCACGTAAGGTATCATATCTCGTCGGTGGTAAACGATACCGTTAATATGCTCTGTCGGAAATTTGAGCAGAAAGGGCTTGAACTGAAAATAAATGCCGACCCCAATATTCCCGGCTGCCTTATGGGCGATGAGGTGCGGATACGGCAGATACTTACAAACATTATGTCAAACGCCGTAAAATACACCGACGAGGGCACTGTTACCCTTTCGGCAGGATATGAAAAGCTTTCCAATGACTATATAACCCTTATCCTGTCGGTAAAGGACACGGGACGGGGCATAAAGGAAGAGGATCAGGACAAGCTTTTCGGCGGCTTTACCCGTGTGGATCAGGTCAGAAACCGCAACATCGAGGGCACGGGTCTGGGACTTTCCATAACCGCAAAGCTTGTCTCGATGATGAACGGAAGCATCGGGGTAAAAAGCATTTACGGGGTAGGCTCGGAGTTTACGGTGCGGCTCCCCCAGCAGGTCATAAGCTCAGAGCCCTCAGGCGATTTCTGCACCGCCGCAGCCCGCCGCTCGGACAAGCCCGCATACCGTGAGAGCTTTACCGCTCCCGAGGCACGCATTATCATAACCGATGACAACAGGTCAAACCTTATGGTGGCAGAGGGACTTTTAAAGCCCACAAAAATAAAGGTGGACTGCGCATCAAGCGGTGCCGAATGCATCGCCCGCCTGCGTTCGGAAAAATACGATGCGGTGTTCCTTGACCATATGATGCCCGAGATGGACGGTGTTGAAACTCTTAAGCTTATCCGCAAGGAGGGGCTTGCCATCGGCATTCCCGTTGTTGCTCTGACGGCAAATGCAGTTTCGGGGGCAAGGGATATGTACCTTGATTACGGCTTTGAGGATTATCTTGCAAAGCCCATTGCCGGAAACAGCCTTGAAAAAATGCTGATAAAACTGCTGCCCCGTGAGCTTGTGCATATGACTGAGGAGGAAACGGCTGAAAAGGCTGTACCGACCGAAGCCACAGCTTCACTTATCGACAGGGAGCTTGGAATGAGCTACTGCGGAAATATGGAAGAGCTGTATATTATGATACTCCGCACTTACTCAGACGAATACGAAGAGCGGACCGCAAAGCTCCGTGAATACTATGAGCAAAATGATATTCAGAATTACCGCATTCTTGTTCATTCCCTGAAAAGCAACTCGCTGAACATCGGTGCAAAGGCGCTTTCGGAGGAGGCGCTGAAACACGAAACAGCGGCAAAGGCAAATGATATCAAAAGCATTTCCGACGGGCTTGAGCATCTTCTTGAAAGCTACAAGGCTGTCACGGAAGAAGTCAGGACAATGCTTGAAAGCAAGTGAAAATTAAATACCTCCCGTTCTGCTTTTGTAATACTAATAACCAATTGTTCTATAGATAAAGCCGACAGATGAAATAAGCCCAGTCTGGGAAAGCGACCGCAGGCGGGCT
>CAKSPU010000048.1 GCA_934486875.1 uncultured Oscillospiraceae bacterium | reverse complement strand
ACGCTGATTTCCTCTTACCTCCTGAAGAACTTTGAGAAAGCTGTCCTTGTCAATGGCAAAATCGGTGAAAAGCTGCTTGATGTCCTTGTCGGCATTGTCAAAGTAGGAGAGCATTATATGTTCAACAGAAACATACTCGTCTCCCATATTCTTTGCAATGGCTTCGGAGGCGTTCAGCAGACGGTCAAGGGACTGGGAGATATAAACAGTGTTCATATCTCTGCCGCTGCCCGATACCTTGGGTATCTTGCCGATAATGCGCTCAACACTGCCTGAAACCACATTCGGGTCTTTTCCGAGCTTCTTTACAAGCTGAGGGATAAGTCCGTTTTCCTGTGTCAGAAGGGCATACAGGAGATGAGGCTGGTCAACATTGGTGTTGCCGTAGTTCATCGCTGTGTCCTGAGCTGACTGGATCGCTTCAATGGATTTTTTGGTAAGCTTCTGCATATTCATAATATCATCTTCCTTTCAGATGTGGTGATCTATCGAAATTTGTAGGTATTTGCGAAAAAATCAAGCTCAAAAGCCTTGACATCAAGGCTCGGATATGTTATAATAACTGTTGCAGCATTTGTTTGGAAAGGACGTGTTTATATGCCTGCGGATAAGAACGGTCTCAAGACCATTGCCGAAAACCGAAAGGCACGGCACGACTATTTCATAATCGAAAGCTGCGAAGCGGGAATTGAGCTTGTGGGAACTGAGGTCAAAGCCATTCGTCAGGGTGGCGTGAATCTTAAGGATTCCTGGTGTACCATTGAGGACGGAGAGCTTTGGGTAAAGGGTATGCACATATCCCCTTACGACCACGGCAATATCTTTAACCGTGACCCTATGAGGGTCAGGAGGCTTCTGCTTCACAAAAAGGAGATAAACAAGCTTTTCGGTACTGTCAAGCAGGAGGGACTCACCCTTATCCCTATCTCCCTTTATTTCAAAGGTTCAAGGGTAAAAGTCCAGGTCGGCGTTTGCAAGGGCAAGAAGCTTCACGACAAGCGTGACGCTATGGCTGCCGAAGCTGCAAAGCGTGATATCGACAGGGCTATCAAGGAAAAGAACAGGTAATTTTGCTTCAAGCCTATGGGGATGTAAAGGTTTCGACGGGGACTTTGAAGCACGATAAGCGAGCAGAGGACTGTGCTGATCTCTATAACCCGCACACGTTTTAAAATTAGACGACAACGATAATTTTGAATTAGCAGCTGCTTAATCGCTGCTCGTCTGTCTGAGAAGTACCACGGTCTCGGAACAGGCGCCGATCAGTGGTGAACGTCATACAGAAGTGCCTGCGTCTGTATGATGTATTGCAGGCTACTGAGCATAAGTGCGTGTCTGTTTGCGGTTATGCGAGGGAATGTGAATAACAGACTACGCTCGTAGAAAGTTGTGTGGATCGGTTTTCGGACACGGGTTCGATTCCCGTCATCTCCACCAATTCAAAACGTGCCGCCTGATACCATTGCGGTATCTTGCGGAGGTGTGTCAAAGGGTCTGTCGGATATCACTCCGTCAGGCTCTTTTCCTTTTCCACAAGTAATAGTATATACGGCATATGTGATAATTTTATGTTAATATTGTGATGATATAGTAAATTTTAGCACTCTCTAGTCAGGAGTGCTAAAATTTGATCTTGTAATAATCTTTCTAAATGCCATCTAATCAGACTAAATGCTATCTAATCAGAATTTAACCTCGTCGGCAGTGTCCACTGTTTCAAAGGAATAGCCCTGACCCTTTATGTAGTCGATAACGTCCTGCAAATATTCGGGAGTAAGCTCCAGAGAATCGTGCATCAGAACTACCTCGTGGTCGGCATTTATGCTGTCATAAATGTTCTCAAGGCAGCTGTCATATGTAGCGGAGGTGGAAGCATCGGCGGTGGCTGCGTTCCAGTCGTAATAAGCAAATCCCCTGCCTTCCATTTCTGCAATGATGCCGTCGGCGGTGTCCCTGTTGTAATTATTGTAGCTGCCGCCGGGGAAACGGAAGCACCAGGGCTTCTGACCCGTGACCGCATACACCTTATTATATACCCTGCCGAAATCTTCAAGCCAGCTCTTTTTTGAAGCGTATATGGTCTCATAATCGTGGGACCAGCTGTGGAGCCCGACAGTGTGACCCTCTTCCGCCACCTGCCTAAGAATATTTTCCTTGCCCTCAATGCACCAGCCTGTTATAAAAAAAGTAGCCTTAATGTCATTGTCACGGAGTATTTCAAGAATCTGCGGGGTGTATTTTGAGGGACCGTCATCAAAGGTGAGATATGCTACCTTACCCTCGGTGACCGTATATTCGGGGCGCTCCGCCGTCAGACCGTCATAGCTTCTTGTGTCCTCGGTCATATCGTTATAAAACCTGTCGATATCAATGTATCTGAGCAGCTCGTTCCAGCCCTCGGGAGACACTCCACCGTCCGCATCGGCATACTCATCAAAAAGAACACCGTTATTTCCGCAGACAAATGAAACGTCCTTATAAATAATGTACTCATCGGGGCTTGAACGCACCCACATATGCAGTGAATCGTTATACTCGCTGATATCAATGTTTTCATTTATCGGCAGCACGCTGAGAGGTATGACCATACTTTCGGGCAAAAGCTCCCTTATCTCCTCCCCGAGAGTGAAAACATCATAGCCGTAAATGTCCGATGATGTGCTGTCAAGAAGCTCATTTTCAGTGAACATAAGATAAACATAATGCTTGTCGGAAGCCTTTATTATGTCCCTGACGGTCTTTCCCCCTATTTCAGCCGACAGGATATCATCGGGCTTTGCCCCCAGCACGGATATCACGCTGTCAGCCGTAAGCAGACCGCAGCTTACCGCCTTTCCGCATTCGCCGTCTCCGATGATCAGCACATCTGACAGATAGCCGTTATCCTCCGTAAGCGGTTCATATGTCACAGGAACTGTGGTCTCTGCTTCGGTCACGGTTTCGGAGGGCTGGGTAAATTCTTCATATACAGCAATGTAGCTGTCACGCTCCTCTTCCTTTTTCCCGCAGGCGGTGAGCAGCACACAGAAAGAGCAGAGCAGGGCATATGCTGCCTTTGTTTTTTTATTCAAAATGTCACACCTCGATAAATTTTATTCTTCGATCAGTATTTCTCCGTAAAATGCGGTGGTATCTGTGCAGGTATAATTGTATGTTGTCGTGTCAAAGGTCTGGGAAGCAGCTATCTTTTGCAGATCGTTGTCAAAGACGGCAAAATTCAGTCCGTTCATATTCGGTGTATAATTTATATCATCGACAATGACCTGTCCTGCTTGCATATCAGCGGTAAGTCCGCCGCTGACAGCGGTGATAAACACGGAATTATCGCAGATAGCAAGCTTTTCTTCGATAACATTTTCGGAAGTCATCTCATATATCGCCTTTCCTCCGCTGAACACGCCAAGGTAGCTTCTGCCGTCAAGCTTGTTAAGGTCGGTCTTAACGCCCATTTTCTTAAGAAGCAGCTTTGCGGAGAGATCAAGCTTATCGCCCGAATCACCGTTTACGCAGATCACAGTGGTATAGTTTCCTTTATTTATAAGGCTCAGATACTGCTGCAGGGTCTTGCCGGGAAAAATCTTTCTGTAATCCGTTTTAAGCTGCTCGGCGGTATATTCTGTTGCGGCATCAAATACGGACTCATAGGGAAACACGCCGTGAACGCCCTCGTGAATGCAGAAATCATTGTATGTTACCGTTACGATGAGCACAGCTGCCGTGACAACAGTCCAAAGATATTTTCCATTTTTCAGAGCATAGCTAAAAAATCTGACAGCAGCATTATCGCTTTCCGTTTTGCTTTCCTTGAAATGAGCGCCCCTGACAGCCCTGCCGCCGAATCTTATGCCCTTGAAATGCTCCGTCATTTCGGGGACGCTCAGGATAACAAAAATGTAAATGGGAAGAGTAAATCGCTCTAAAATAAAATGCTTTGTTATAAAAAGCCATATAAGAAGATTATAGAAAAGCAGGTTGCAGAGCAGTCCCGCTTCGCTGCTTTTATCCTTCCAGCCTGTCAGATATGCCGCTGCGGCAAGCACCGCAAACACGGCGGGAACAACAAGGTACACAGGCGATAAGCCCACTTGCAGGAATATCGTGTCAAGATAATGTGCATAGCTGCTGAAAAATTTATTGAGGACAAATTCAAGTATCGTCTGAGAGAAAATATAGACTGCCACAGCCGCAGCACCGATTATTCCGTACAGCTTCACTGATGGCTTAATGAGCGAAAGCAGGTATATGGGAATGAACACAAGCGCCGACATATGAAATAAAGATGCAGCCAGTGCAATAAGAATTACTGCCCAGTGCTTTTTTTCCTTAATAAACCTCCAGCTGAGAAGAATGACCGAGACCGCAAGGCTCTGACGGGTAAAATTAAGTGAATTGTAAAAAAATGTCACCGTAAGGTACAGCCAGCAGGACAGCCAGGGCATTTTGCTGTACTTTACTATAACAAAGGCGGCAGGCAGCAGGATAAGCAGCGCCATTATCAGCGTCAGGACAAAATAATCCCCGCCGAGAAGCCTTACTATTTCCATAATGACCGTGTAGCCAAGCTCAAAGTCCCTGTTTGCAAAGCGTTCCCCAAGGCTCAGGTCACTTGAACAGAAGTTGTAAAAAACTCTTCTGTAGGTATAAAAGTCATTGCCTATACCGTATCTGAAAACCGACATAATAAACATATATCCGAAAACAATGCTCACATATATAATGTTCTTTTTCGCTGACGGCTTTCTTATGCAGAGGGGATATGCAAGCCCGATGATAAGCGCCATAAGTATATAGTAAACTGACATTACGACTGTCCTTTCAAATTCCCGATAATATGACTTTATTATATCATATCTGTAATTTTACGTCAATATGCTATCGAACCATTAGCAAAAATATACAATTTACAGTTAGCAAAATGTACATCTGAAAACGTTGACATAGCATTGAAATTATGGTATAATAACTAAAACTTCACTTGACTGTAAATATTATGACCGTGAATGTCACATTTATTTTTGAAAGGAAAATCATTATGAACAAGCTCAGACGTATTATCGCAGGGGTTTCCGCACTGGCTATGACAGCTTCATTTGCAGGCTGCTCAGGCAGCTCCGAGGGCGGAGAATCCACCGAAACCACAATGGAGACCACCACAGCCCTCACTGTTGAGATCAACACCGAGACCCTTTCCGAGGAAGATCAGGGCACTATGGACAATGTAGCCGATCTTCTCCCCGATGTTGAGCTTGAAAACAAGACTATCAAGTGGTTCTCTTTCTATGATCCATTCAATGCTTCCACTTCGGGCAACACAAAGTCCCTTTCCCTTGAGCTTTTTGAATCCAAGTACGGCGGAAATATCGAGTATATCCCCACCACATGGGCACAGCGCTTTACCGACCTTTCCACAAATATCCTGGGCGGAACAGGCATCGACTTTATCGCAGGCGGCGACCTTGATTCATTCCCCAAGGGTGTTCCCAACGGTCAGTTTGAATCCTATGACCAGTATGTTGACTTTGATTCCGAGCTCTGGAGCTCAGTTAAGGCTCTCAACGATCAGTTCGAGCTCAAAGGCAAGCATTATCTTATGGCTACTCAGGCTACAGCAGGCGAAGTTGTTATCTACAACAGACAGACTATCGAAGCTCAGGGCTTTGACGATCCAGCAGAGCTTCTTGAAAACGGCGAATGGAACTGGACTTCTTTCAAGAATATGCTCCTCTCATTCGTTGACAACGACAGCGAGCAGTACGGTCTTGACGGCTGGTTCAATGAAAAGCCCCTTATGCTCTCAGGCGGCGTTGCTCCCGTTGAGCTTAAGGACGGAAAGCTTGTTGACAATCTCTATGATCCCCGTCTTGAAAAGACTATGAACTTTATGTATGAGCTCAACCAGAACGGGCTTGTTCTTGACAAGAACCTCTTTAACTGGGCTGTTCACCCCGAGTTTATCGGTGAGGGAAAGGAGCTTTTCTACATAAGCGGTATGTATGCCCTTGAGGGTGCTCCCGATATCTGGACAGTTTCCTACGGTGATCCCGAGGACGTTATGTTCGTGCCAATTCCCAGAGCTGATGATTCCGACAAATACTATCTCCCCGCAGGTCTTGACGCATATATGCTCTGCAAGGGCGCTCAGAATCCCGAGGGCGTTGCAAGATTTATGGAGTGCATCATCGCAGCTTCCTATGATGAAAATGCCGTTGCCATTGCAGACCAGAAGCTTAAGGACGTTTACGGCTGGACTGATGAAATGGTTGAAATGAGACATAAGATCAACGAAATGACAGCCGAGAATCCTATGTATTCTATCCACACAGGTTGCCCCACCGACCTTTACAATATCCTCGACAGCGGCGAATACGGAATCCGTGCTCCCTTCTACGGTCTTGACTGGCCCTCTGTAAGAGAGTCCCTCGCAGACGCTGCCGGCGTTCTCATCGACGAGTTCAACAAGTCAATGGAAAGCGTTGAATAATTCAAGTAAATGATATAAATGAGCTGCCGCAGAAATGCCGCAGCTCATTTTTTGTACGCATTAACATATCAAAGACCCTTTTATTACAGATATTTCATCATTACTTATTTTATTGTTTGTTGACCGCCGCAGAATGTTATGATATACTAAGTTCTGATAAAAACAAACATAATTTCATTTCGGCATTTTTGCAGAAAGGATCATAATTTATGAGCAAAAAAATTCTTGACTGGGATAAATACATCGAAAAATCAGCTGAAACGGTTTCCGAGGGAATCGTTATGCTTAAAAATGACAATAACGCACTCCCCCTCCCCGCAGGTGAGGAAATAGCCGTTTTCGGACGTATCCAGCTCCATTATTACAAGAGCGGAACAGGTTCGGGCGGACTTGTTAACGTAAGCCGTGTCATCGGCGTTACCGACGGACTTATTGAACGTGGTGTCAATGTGTGCGGCGAGCTCCTTGATGTTTATAAGAAATGGGACGAGGAAAACCCCTATGATATCGGTGCAGGCTGGGGTCAGGAACCCTGGTCGCAGACAGAAATGCCTGTTGAGGACAGTCTTGCTGAGAAAATTGCCGCAAAATGCTCCACTGCCATTGCCATTATCGGCAGAACAGCAGGCGAAGAGCAGGACAGCAGCAATGTAAAGGGAGCATATCTTCTCAGCGACGGCGAGGAGCAGATGCTTGAAACTGTCAGGAAGCATTTCAAAAAGCTTATCGTTCTCCTAAACGTGGGCAGCATCATAGATATGAGCTTTGTGACCGGATACTCCCCCGATGCGGTGCTTTACATCTGGCAGGGCGGTATGGTCGGGGGTCTCGGAACTGCCGATGTCCTCACCGGAAAGGTGAACCCCTCGGGAAAAATGCCCGATACTGTAGCATATTCCGTTTCCGATTATCCTTCGGACAAATATTTCGGTGATACCGTCAGAAATTTCTATGCCGAGGATATTTATGTAGGCTACAGATATTTTGAGACCTTTGCTCCCGAAATGGTTATGTACCCCTTTGGCTTCGGTCTTTCATATACAAGCTTTGAAACCAAGCTTCTGTCATCTGAAATTCTTGCAGACAGTGCCAAGATAACCGTATCTGTAAAAAATACGGGAAATTCCGCAGGCAAGGAGGTCGTTCAGATCTATGCATCAGCCCCTCAGGGCAAGCTCGGCAAGCCTGCAAAGGTGCTCTGCGGATATGAAAAGACAAAGCTCCTTGCACCCTCGGAAGAGCAGACTATTACAATTGATGTGAAATTCTACGATTTTGCTTCCTATGATGACTCGGGTGTTTCGGGACATCGTTTCTGCTATGTGCTGGAAAACGGCGAATACAGGCTTTATGTGGGAACAGACGCAAGAAGCTGCACCGAATATGTTTCCTTTGACATTCCCGAAACACGTGTACTTGCACAGCACAGTCAGGCAATGGCTCCCGTTATGCCGTTCAAGAGAATGAAGCCTGTATATGAAAACGGCAAATTCCGTGCGGAGCTTGAAGATACTCCCCTTTCTGAGATAAATGAATCCGCACGCCGCTTAAACAGCATTCCCGATGAGATACCTTTCACAGGCGACAAGGGCATCAAGCTTGCCGATGTGAGAAACGGCAAAAATACACTTACCGAATTTATTGCTCAGATGACCGACTATGACCTCTCCTGCATCATAAGGGGCGAGGGAATGGGCAGCCCCCGTGTTACTGCCGGCACAGCATCGGCATTCGGCGGAGTTTCCGACACTCTTGCAGAGCTTGGTATCCCCTGCGGCTGCTGCTCCGACGGTCCTTCTGGTATGAGACTTGACTGCGGAACAAAGGCATTCAGCCTGCCCAACGGAACACTTATCGCATCTTCATTCAACAAGCCACTCATCACCGAGCTTTTCACATTTATGGGAAGAGAAATGTCCGCAAACAAGGTCGATTGTCTTTTAGGCCCCGGTATGAACATTCACCGCCACCCACTGAACGGCAGAAACTTCGAGTATTTCTCCGAGGACCCTTTCCTCTCGGGAACATCAGCCGCAGCCGAGCTTATCGGTCTCCACTCCGAGGGGGTTACGGGAACCATCAAGCATTTCTGCGGAAATAATCAGGAGACGAACAGGCACAATATCGACTCTGTTGTATCCGAAAGAGCACTGAGAGAAATTTATCTCAAGGGCTTTGAGCTTGCGGTCAGAGACGGAAATGCCGACTCGATAATGACAAGCTACAACGCTGTAAACGGCATATGGTCGGCGGGAAATTATGACCTTAACACAACTATCCTCCATGACGAATGGAAATTCAAGGGATTTGTTATGACCGACTGGTGGGCAAATATCAATGAACGTGGCAAGACTGTTGACAAGATCAACTTTGCAGCTATGGCACGTGCTCAGAATGATATTTATATGGTATGCGCCGACGGCGGAAACAATAATGACAACACTCTTGAAGCCCTCAAAAACGGAACGCTCACCCGTGCGGAGCTTCAGAGAAATGCTGCAAATGTGCTCCGTTTCCTCCTTGGCACTCACGCTATGGACAGAATATGCGGCACTGAGAACGAGGTAGAGATAATAAACCGTCCCGATGAAAATAATTCCGAAGCAGGCGGTGAAGTCACATTCTACAAGCTTGACGGCTCTGTTGAGATCGACTGCACCGATGTATGCACAAACAGAGGAACTGATTTTATTTTCGCACTTGATGTTTCAGACCTTGGACTTTACCGCATAACGCTTACGGGAAGCTCGGAACTCAGCGAGCTTGCACAGATACCCGTGACGGTATTCAGTATGGGTACGCCCTGCGGAACATTCACCTGGAACGGCACAGGCGGAAAGCCCGTTTCCTTTGAATGCAGCACAAACTGCTTCTCACGCTTCACCACCCTCAGAGTATATTTTGCTCAGAGCGGTCTTAAGCTCCACAGCATCAAAATTGAAAAAGCATAATTGACCTATAAACAAATGCTCCGTCATAAAAATATGGCGGAGCATTGATATTATACAACACAAAAGCTGCCCGAAAATTCGGACAGCTTTGATTTTTTATCTTGAGAGCCACGCATAGGCGATATCAAGAGCCTCGTAAAGGCTGCTCTTTTCGCTCTGCTTGATAATAGCTTCTACAGGATTGAGCTTTTCGTCAGTAGCCATTTTATAAATTTTGACCTTGCTTGCAACATCAAGATCGCCGACCTTTGTCTTTTCCATAATCTGCATCATTATAACATAAGGGTCGTACATATTTCCGTAATAAAGCTGGTCTCCTTTTCTTACTAAAGGATAGCCTTTATAGGTAAAGAAATCTGTCTTTTTTGTTTCTGCTGCGTCACTCATAGCTGTTCCTCCTTATAAAATTAGTAATACTGAAAACCAATTAAAAACTGTACAAAATCTTTGCATAATCTTGCATATATGGATTATGCGAAGATTTTTTGTCTACAGTTTTATTGGTTATTAGTAAAGCCTGCAAATCTTCTTTAAAACATTATAACACAAAAGTACAGAAAAATCAAGTAGTTTTTTAACATTTTTATAATTTTATTAAAAAGATGTTGCCGACCGAATATTAATATCATATCATTTTCAAAGCGCGGAAAAGCTCGAAATGCTTACCAGGTGGAAACAATATCCTCACCGTTCAGCAGCTTGTCCACATTGTCGATAAGACGGTTCACATAAGCGGTTCTGCACTTGAAGCTTGTTCTGCCGTTGAGTCTGATAATGGATTTTCTGTCGTCAGAGCTTATAAACTCTATCTTGTCAACGCCGTACTCGTGACTGATAGTAACGGTTATATCCGCAGGGTCAGTGCATTCCTCCAGGTAAAGCTCCTCGGCAGGAGCACGGAGGATATACTGATAGAAGTCCTTGAAATTGTCAGCCGTTACCGATTCATCGTCACACTGTACAGTGAAATCATCGCTGCCGCCGCTGAGGGTGAACAGTGTGTCGCTGTCGGCAGTCTCGATCTCAATGGTGTTGACAGAGTAGATGTAAGTGCTGGTTATCATACTCATCGTGATGTCAAGGGGCATTACAGTTGCCCAGGGAAGGGTGCTGTAATCGAACATATAGATTATGTCGATACCGTCAGCATAACAGTATCTTCCGAGAGCCTTTCCGCTTTCATCGTAATATTCATTGCCCATAAGCAGGTAGAAATCCCCGCCAGTGATGTCAAAGCTTACCTCTCCGAAGGGGTCTGCAAGACCGAACTGCTCCAGTATCTCGTCGGTGGGCGCTGCCACGGCGATCTCCGTTGCGGTCAGGTCAAAAACATCGTTGATGACATTGTAGGAAGTATCGGGATTGAGGTCAAGGCTTACGGGGCTTGTCATTACGTGGCTCGAAGAGTTGCCGTAAATTGCGTCCGCATCGTCCTGACGGACATCGTATTCAAGAACGATATCATAGTTGATATCCTTGCGGGAAATGGTAATGCTCGTTATCTTGGAATAATCGGTAGTGTCATTTTCATCTGTGGGCTGCTTCTGAGTGTAAACAGTTTTTGCAAGGAAGTAAAATCTGTCATTGAGGAAAATATCAATGTCAGATGTGTTCACTGCATAAACGGTCTTTTCACCCTTGAAAGACGCATAGGTGAGCCCGTCGGAGGGAGAATCATTGCCGATGAGCAGCTCCTTTGTATCGCCGCTGTCGGTGAATGTGACAGTTACATCAGCTCTCGGAGCGTCAAGACCGTATACTGACATATCCTCCGCATTTTCGGAAGCAACCTGCTGAGAGGTGAATGACGCAGCATCGGAGCAGATGTCATTTACTGCCACTGCGCTGTGAGGAAGTCCGATAAAATCCTTGACAAACCAGGAGCTGTCATCATACTTTACAATGTCATACTCCCCCGAGGAATTGGAAACGTGGATATTTTCTATCTGAGCAGGGTCTTTGTCATAAAGCAGTCTTGACAGAGTTTCGGTGGAAGCGGTGGTTTCGCTTACCGCCTCTTCCTGCTCTTCATCGCCGCCCATCACATTGAGCAGCACAACTGCGGCTGCAAGCACGGCAAGAACTGCCGCACCTGTTATCAAAAGCTTGACGTTGGATCTCATTTACTTGGTTCTCCTTCTGATAAATACCACTGTGCCGATGATAAGAACAACTACAGGAACGGCAACCACAAAAACAATGAAATATCTGTTGGCTGTTCCTTGGTCGATATCGAAGCTGTCGGAGCCAAGGTCCTTGGCAACGATAGAGATACCGCTGTTCTTGCCTGCCATTGTGTTTACAACGGAAATAAAGTAATCACCGTTGTTGAAGTATGTGGTGGAAGTGAAGCTTTCGTCCAGAGTTTCGGAAGAGCCGACAACGAGAACATTGCTGAATATCATATTGTTGTCAGCGTCAAAGGTGTGCTTTCTTCCGAGAGCCATTGTGGTCTGAACGCCGTACTCAATGCCCGATGTGTCGCCGCTCTTGATAGCCTCCTGAACTGCATCGGTCATAATGAACGCTGTGTCCTTTGTCCGGAGGAGAGCAACTGTGCTTCTTGAATCCTTTGTGTCAAAGAGAAGTGTAAGGGGTCTTGACTGGAAGTCAATTACGGGAAGAGATGCGGAAGCAAGGTTTGTGGAGTAGTCATTTTCTGTGATGTAATCACGGATAACATAGAGGTTCTGGCTCTGGAGGTTGTTAACATCGCTGTCAGCAACGATACCGTCCTCGACCTTAACGCCCCATTCTTCGAGGAATGTGTTGATGTTTGAAGTGGTTTTCTGGCTGTAATCCGCAAAATAGATAAGATTTTTTCCGAGCTTTCCGTCATTGTCAAGGAAAGAGTACAGCATATCTATCACGGAAGAATCATAGTCATTAAGAGGGGCATTTATAACCACAACATCTGTGTCCTCAGGGATAGTTCCCGAAAGAGGATCCATTTCGCTGACCTCGTATCCGTTTGCGGCAAGGAGGTTGTAAACATTGTCGTAAGATGTGCCCGAGGTCTCGCTCTTGAATACGACTGCCTTAATGGGGTCGGGATCGGTAACATACATAATTGCCGATGTTATCTCCTGCTCCGCCTTTGAGGAAACGGGAACAGTTACATATGAAAAGCTGCTGTAATCAAACTGGGATTCGGTGTTGTAAAGATCCTCGATGCCGAAAACCTTGATACGTCCGTTGGCAGGATTTTCAACGATAATGCTGTACTGAGATATCTCGCCCTTGTAGGAATCCTTATACTTTTCGGCATATGTGGGGTCGGAGACCATATCCACAAATTTCAGGTCTATCTGATCGCTGTAAATGGTGTACTTTTTCAGCACCTCATACGCCTGCTTGTAGTAGATGTATGTGGCAGTCTGGAAAGTGAGTTCGTCGGAAAGACAAACTATATTTACAGGCTGATTTAATGTATCAAGATAGTCGATAGTCTGCTGGGATATCTCAAAATTGCCGTTTGCAGTAAGGTCGATGGACATATTGACCTTGTTGGAAGCAATGTTGAAGATAACATTTATAAGGACAACTATAGCGATAACGATAAGAGTGATAGCTGCGGCGATAGAACCGTATTTCAGCTTCCTTTTGTTAAAGCTTTTCTTCTCAGCCTTTGCAGCAGTGCCGTCAGCAGAAGCAGTCTCGGCTGCTTTGACTTCGGCTGTATTTATCTCAGCTTCATTTTTCTTTTTAGCCATTTTTATTCATTCCTTTCAGTTAAAATCACTCAGCTCCAGCGGCGGCGCTCAAGCACCCTTACCGTAAGGAAATTGAAAATAAAGATAACGCTGATAAAGAATACAACGCTTGTGATATTAAGGATACCCTGAGTAAACTCGGTGTACCTGTTATAGAAGCCCACTGCCACCATTACCTGCTTAAGAGGAGCAAAGGTAACTCTTGATGCGAAAATGTCTATCATATAGAGCAGGAAGTTGATAAGAAGGCTGACGATCGCAGCAACTATCTGTATCTCTGTGAGAGATGAAACGAAAAGTCCGATCGAGATGAATGATGTTCCCACAAGGAGAAGTCCCACGAAGTTTCCGATAACAGCAGCCCAGTTAAGACCTCCCGCAAGCTTTAAAAGAACAAGCACGTAGGGAATGTAGATAGCCATACCGATAATAAAAACGGTAGCTGCGGCAAAGAATTTTCCGAGGACTATCTCGGCAAGATTAACGGGAGCCGTAAGCAGTCCCTGATCTGTTTTCTGCTTCTTTTCATCGGACATAAGTCTCATTGTGAGAAGTGGGATAAACAGCATAATTATCATAAATATGCCGAGGAAAGCGTAGGACATATCCGTGGTAGCGCCCATAATGTTGTTGCCAACAAAATAGAATGCGCTTATTACGTAAAAAATCGCAAGATAGATGTATGCGATAGGCGATGTGAAAAACGCCCTCATTTCTCTTTTATAAATTGCGCCCATTATTCGTCCCCTCCGTCGCTTTCACTTTCGGGCTCTGCACCGTCATCGGATTTTTTCATACTGCTTACAGCGTCAGCCGCAAGAACAGCACCCGATACCTGCTCCATAAGCTCTCTCTGGGTCTTTTCGTCAACAGGCTTTGCGCCGACCTTGACATCGCTGCCCATTGTTATCTTAAGGAAGATATCTTCAAGGGTCATTTCGTTGGACTTAAGTCCGAGCATATACCAGTTTCGCTCTGCAAGACGCTTGAAAAGCTCACGTCTGATGTCGGAATTTTCCTCGACCTCGATCTCATAATCGAATGCGCCGGGCTCTCTTTCCATCTCGGCGGTAACATTCTCAACGCCCTTTATTCCCTTGATAAGCTTCACTATCTCATCACGGGGACCGTCGATCCTTGCGGTGTATCTCAGGTCATCGGAAACTGTCTTTGTCAGGTTCTCAGTGGTATCGTCCGCAACGATAGTGCCCTTGCTTATGATAACGATACGGTCACAGACAGCCTGTATCTCGGAAAGTATATGGGAGGAAAGAATGACAGTGTGCTTCTTACCCAGTCTCTTGATAAGATTTCTGATATCAAGTATCTGCTTGGGGTCAAGACCTACCGTAGGCTCATCGAGAATGAGTATCTTGGGGTTTCCGATAAGTGCCTGTGCCATACCCACACGCTGTCTGTAGCCCTTTGAAAGGTGCTTTATCAGTCTGTCGTAAACATCGGTTATCTTTACAAGCTTGCACACATCTTCAATGTGAGCCTCTCTGGGTATCCTGCATTTTTTCAGGTCATACACAAAATTAAGATACTCCCTTACCGACATATCGGGATAAAGAGGGGGTATCTCGGGAAGATAGCCTATCTCCTTTTTTGCGGCGGTAGGGTTGTCAAGAATGTCGATGCCGTTTATAAGCACTTCGCCGTCAGTTGAGGAAATGTAGCCTGTAAGTATGTTCATCGTTGTGGACTTGCCCGCACCGTTAGGTCCGAGAAATCCGAGGATCTCGCCGTCATTTACGGTGAAGGAGATATTATCTACAGCCTTTTTCGCACCGTAATGCTTGGTAAGGTTTTTGACCTCTATCATTTTTCGGTTCATTCCTTTCCGTGGATATGATGATTTATCAAAAATCATCAAAAATCCCATTGAAACTCTAAAAAGTATTATAGAAATTTTACAGCAAAAATGTGAAAGCTATGTGATAATACAGCGTAAGCAGTGAAAAATGATTTTCGCCGCTCAGCGCTGTACTGCTGTAAATTATTTTTCAAGCTTTGCAATGGCTGCCTTTATTCTCTCGATAGTAACATCTTTTCCGAGAACAGCCGCCAGCTCTATTCCTCCGCCAGGGGTAAGGGGCTTGCCTGAAAGTGCAACTCTGAGAGGCCAGAGCATAAAACCGTTCTTAACGCCCTGCTTTTCTATCTCAGCAAATGCAGCTGCGTGGATATTCTCCTCGTTCCAGTCGTCAACGCCCTCGAGAACGGGAAGAAGCATTTTAAGAGCTTCAAGACCTGTTTCGGGATTTGTTTTCATCTTCTTGTTGAAGTAAAGCTCATCGCTGTACTCAGGCATCTCGTCAATGAAGTCCACCTTTTCGGGGATATCGGTGAGAAGCTCTGTACGGAGCTGGAGGGTGTTGATAAGAACGTCTATATCAATATCCTCACGCTTGCAGGTCTGACGGATATAAGGAAGGGCAAGAGCCTTGAAATCATCGTGGGAAAGCCTTCTCAGGTGCTCCGCATTGATAGCCTTCATCTTGACGATATCGAAAACAGCAGGAGACTTTGAAAGTCCGCTGATATCAAACTCGTCAACAAGCTCTGAAAGGGAGAATATCTCGTTTTCGCCCTTGGGAGCCCAGCCGAGAAGAGCAATGTAGTTGATGATAGCGGGAACATAAAAGCCCTTTTCAACGAAATCGCCGAAATATGCATCGCCGTCACGCTTTGAGAGCTTGTGCTGTGCATCTCTCATAATGTGCTCAACGTGAATGTACTGAGGTATCTCCCAGCCGAATGCCTCGTAAAGGAGGTTGTACTTAGGAGCAGAGGAAAGATACTCGTTTCCTCTTACAACGTGTGTGATACCCATAAGGTGGTCGTCAATTACATTTGCAAAGTTGTATGTGGGCATACCGTCAGCCTTGATAAGCACCTGATCGTCAAGAATTGTGTTCTCAACAGTGATATCACCGTAAAGCACATCGTGGAATGTGGTGCTTCCCTCCAGAGGCATTTTCTGTCTGATAACATAGGGGGTGCCCGCATCAAGCAGTCTCTTTACCTCGTCAGCAGGCAGATCACGGCAGTGACGGTCATACATCATATTTGATACCTTTGCTTCCTGCTGTGCCTTATGAAGAGCGTCGATCCTCTCCTTTGTGCAGAAGCAGTAGTATGCGTGACCCGACTCAACAAGCTTTAATGCATACTCCTTGTAAATCCCCATTCTTTCGGACTGGATATAAGGACCGACAGGACCGCCGACATCGGGACCCTCGTCCCAGTTAAGACCGCATACTCTGAGGGTGTCGTAAATCTTCTCAACAGCGCCCTCAACGTATCTTTCCTGATCGGTGTCCTCAATTCGGAGAATAAAATCTCCGCCGTATTTTTTAGCAATGATATAAGTATAGATAGCGGTACGCAGGTTGCCTATGTGCATAAAGCCCGTGGGACTGGGAGCAAAACGAGTGCGTATTCTCTTTGAAACGTCCATTTTCAAACAAGATCCTTTCAGTTTATATTACAGCTCCGGCAGCATTTCTGCTGTCATCACCTTATTTACATCATTATTTATCTGAGCACGAAGCTCATCTGTATTATTGAAGCGCTTTTCGGGACGGATAAAATCGGAAAGTCTCACAACTATCTCTCTTCCGTAAAGGTCTCCCGAGAATTTCGGGAAATGAGTCTCCGCAAGAGGAACTCCCGAGCTTTCAACAGTGGGTTTTACGCCGATATTGGTAATGCCCCTGTAAACCTTGCCGTCAAGCTCCGCATATGAGGCGTAAACACCGAACTTCGGCATAACATTGCCCTCGGGCATAAGCTGATTTGCCGTGGGAAAATTCATCTGTCTGCCAAGCTGTCTGCCGTGAATGACCTTTCCCGCAACAGCATAATCGTGACCCAGCAGGAGGTTGGCTTCACGTATATTTCCCAGGGAAATAAACTTTCTTATGTCCGCCGAGCATATCCTTACGCCGTTTTCGGTGACATCATCGACCACACACAGCTTCATTCCAAGTCTGCCGCACATTTTGCCAAGCCCCTCAGCGG
>CAKSPU010000047.1 GCA_934486875.1 uncultured Oscillospiraceae bacterium | reverse complement strand
CTTATTTATTATATCACTTTCATTCTCTTTTGTCAATTAAGATTTTGTAAATCTCTTTTGGACAAATTGTGAATGATATGAGCCGCAATGATTTCGATTTGACTTCTTTACTCAACCTTTTCTCAGGTCTTTCTTTTCTTTCTCTTCGCTATCACCGACAGCTTTATTATATTACCATATCTGTTCAGCTTTGTCAAGCATTTCTGCGATATTTTTTTATGTTTGTCTATTTCTGACTACATCACCCGATATTTTTCACTGATTTTACAGCCTTTTTACCACATAAATACTATATCTCCCATTTATATCCCCCATTCCCCATATTCCCTCCCACAAAAATTTAAAAATCCCGACCAAAATAATATATTGTATTCCCCTTATAAAATCATTATAATATGTATCTTGAAAGAAAGATAGAAAGGAAAGATCAATAATGAAAGTGACCCGTGACCTTACTGACGGAAAGCCTATGAAGCTGATACTGGGCTTCGGTATCCCCCTTTTGTTCGGATTCCTGTTCCAGCAGTTTTATAATCTTGCCGACACCGCCATCGTCGGACGTATCCTCGGAAGCGACGCTCTTGCCGCCGTGGGAAGCACAGGCTCCCTGAACTTCCTCGTCATCGGCTTTGTAATGGGCATCTGCAACGGCTTTGCTATCCCCATTTCCCAGATGTTCGGCGCTGCGGACTATAAACAGCTCAGAAAATACGTCTCAGGCTCTCTCTGGCTGTGTATAATATTTACTATAGCAATAACCTCTTCCGTCCTCATCTTCTGTGCCGACATTCTCCGTGCCACAAGCACACCCGAGGACATCTTCGACCGTGCATACATATATATATTTACGATCTTTGCAGGCATTCCCGCATATTTCCTCTATAATATGACCGCCGCCATTCTCCGCTCCCTCAGCGACAGCAAAACTCCCGTGGTATGGCTGGTCATCGCATCTGTTATTAATATAGTGCTTGATGTTGTGTTTATCCTTGCCTTTAAAATGGACGTTTTCGGAGCAGCGCTCGCCACCGTCATTGCCCAGTTCATCTCGGGCTTCGGCTGTCTGTATAAAGTATGCCGTGGATTCCCTATACTTGTGATGAATAAGGACGATATGAAGCTCTCCGCCCGCCACACAGGCACACTTCTTGCAATGGGCATACCTATGGGACTCCAGTATTCAATAACCGCAATCGGCTCGGTAGTCCTCCAGACCGCCGTAAATCAGCTTGGCACAATGTACGTCACCGCCGTTACCGCCGCAAACAAGATATCAATGTTTATGTGCTGTCCCTTTGACGCAATGGGAAGCACAATGGCAACATATATGGGACAGAATGTGGGCGCAAGAAAGTGGGAGCGCCTTAACAGCGGAATATTCGCCTGCTCCCTCCTGGGGCTCATCTATGCAGTGGGCAGTCTCCTTGTGATACTTCTCACGGGAAACTATATGGCAATGATATTCCTTGATGAAAAAAGCCTTGACCTTATCCCCCTTGTAAGGCAGTTCCTCACCACCCTTGCGGCATTCTATTTCCCCCTTGCCCTTGTAAATATAGTACGATTTTCCATTCAGGGAATGGGCTTCTCCCCCACTGCCACATTTGCAGGCGTGCTTGAAATGGCAGGAAGAGGCATAACGGCATATTTCGTGGGAATTATAGGCTTCAGCGCCGCCTGCTTTGCTTCCCCCGCCGCCTGGATACTTGCCGACCTGTTTCTTATCCCCGCATATTTTCTCTGCCGCAGAAGACTTCTCAAAAAATACGGCAGCGACCCCGCACAGCCCGTTAATTCATAACACAAAAACAGCAGTACCGCCCGAAAGCGATGCTGCTGTTTTATTATGGGGTTCTTTTAATACTTATTCGTTTATCTCACTGTTCTCGGGCATATAATCAAAATCCGTATGCTCTCTGCGGCACTCGGCAGGAGGGATATCCGCTGCGGGAGCACGGCAGGCACCGGGGAAAAATTCATCACTCGGGAACTCAAGCCTTCCGAAAATATCCTTCGGCGACTCGGCGCAGGCACAGCACTCCTTGTCGGGAATGCAGTAATCATAGGTCGGAACGAGTATCGAAACAGGTCTCATAATGCGCACAACACTGAAAAGTCCGAGAGTAACAAGCACGCCCCTCACCGCTGCCACCGTATCACAGTTCACAGCAGCGGGAACATAGCAGTCTATCTTCGTTTCAAGAGCAATAGGCTCAACAACGCTTACCGTCACCTTTGGCTTGGTGTATATCCTGCAGCAGCTGTCAGTCTCGCCAGAAACATTATCATCACTGTCAAAGGTCTTGAAGCTGCCCTTGCTGCCGTAAAGGATCACCCTCTTGTTCCATACCGCAGTGCCTTCAAGGGGAGTGGGATTATCGGTGCAGGCTCTTTCGTAAGCGTCCATTGAAAGGCTGAACGTGTAAGTAATGTCAACAGCATAGCAGCCCTTTTTAAAAGGAACGCTGTCAATGGAAATGCATACACCCGATACCTCGGCGCAGCGTGTTTTTATAACCGTCATAGCGTCGGTCAATGTGCTGCCCTCATTAAGAGTAACGGCAAGATCGGTGATGCAGTCTCTTTCGGAGCAGGTGTCAAATATCCGCATAGCCTCAATGCTCACGGCCTCACGGAAGCTGTCCTGCTTTCCCGGCGGAAATTTATATTCGTCAAACATAAGCGTGACCTCCAAATTATAACATAGAATGATGTATTACATTTTATTCGGGGAAATGCCGAAATGTGAATATATCACGAAAATATTTTTTCGTGCGGCAGACCTGCCTTGCAAAACACAGCCGCCTATGTTATAATATTCAGAAAAAGGGAAAGCTTTCCCGAAATTACGAAAGAAGTTTTGCTATGTTCAAAATACTTATCGCCGAGGACGACCGAGAGCTGCGGCTGCTGTTCCAGAGGGTGCTTACCCGGAACGGCTACTATGCCGCAGGCGCAGCCGACGGCAGCGAAGCTCTCGAAATGCTTGACAAAGAATATTTCGACCTGATAATCTCCGACGTTATGATGCCCAAGGTGGACGGATACGAGCTTGTGCGTTCTCTCCGTGACTCGGGAATAACCATTCCCGTTCTTATGATAACCGCAAAAGATGCCTATGACGATATGCGTGAGGGCTTTGTTTCCGGCACAGATGATTATATGATAAAGCCTGTAAATGTAAATGAAATGGTATTAAGAGTGGGAGCACTGCTGCGGCGTGCGCAGATGATAAGCGACCGCCGCCAGACCATAGGCTCCACCGTTCTCGAGTATGACTCAATGACCGTCACCGACAACAAGGGCAGCACTCAGCTGCCGCAGAAAGAATTTATGCTCCTATACAAAATGGCATCATATCCCGGGAAGATATTCACAAAGCAGCAGCTTATGGACGATATCTGGGGCTATGAATCCGATGCGGAAGCCCACACCGTTGAGGTGCATATCGGCAGGCTCAGAGACCGTTTCCGTGACAATCCCGATTTCCGCATCGTTACGATGCGTGGTGTAGGCTACAAGGTGGTGAAGCTCTGATGAAGAAAAAGGATCCCGACAAAAAAACAGGTCTCGGCATAATAATCGCAATGACCCTGCTCATAATCGGCGTGATACTTCTGACCCTGGGATTTGCAGAGCTTATCATATATATTCTGAAGCTCTGCTTCGGACACGTTCCCACAATGCCCGCCACCGCCTGGCTGATGATATTCTGCGTGATACTCGGAATAGTTTTCGGCCGTCTTGCAAGCTCTCTTATCCTCTCCCCCGTAACAAAGCTAAGCCGGGCAATGGAAAAGGTCGCAAAGCGTGACTTTTCCGTAAGACTGCAAACCAGATCCCTCATCACCGAGGTTCGGGACACCTTCAATAATTTCAATCTTATGACCTCGGAGCTTGGCACCGTGGAGGAGCTGCAAACGAATTTTGTATCCAGCGTTTCCCACGAATTTAAGACCCCCATAAACGCCATTGAGGGCTACGCAATGCTTCTTCAGGAAAAAAATATTCCCCCCGAGGAGCAGAGCGAGTATGTCGAAAAGATACTTTTCAATACCAAAAGGCTCTCTGAGCTTGTGGGCAATATCCTGCTCCTGTCAAAGCTTGAAAATCAGGCGATACCCGCAAAAAAGGAAGAGTTCAGGCTTGATGAACAGATCCGACGTGCTCTGCTGCTTCTCGAGCCGAAATGGACAGCCAAGGACATCTGCTTTGACATTGACCTTGAAGAGACTACATATCTGGGTCCCGAAAGCCTGCTGCTCCATATCTGGGTAAATCTCATCGACAACGCCGTGAAATTTTCCGAAGAGGGCGGCAGCATAAAAATGATGCTCAGACACAGAAAGGACAGCATTGTTTTTTCCATTGAGGACAATGGCTGCGGCATATCCGAGGAGGACTGCAAGCACATTTTCAACCGTTTTTATCAGTCCGACAGCTCCCGAAAGGACGAGGGCAGCGGACTTGGGCTTGCTCTTGTAAAGCAGATAACAGAGCTTTGCGGCGGCAGCATTGAGGTAAAGAGCGTTGTGGGAAAAGGCTCACGGTTTACAGTGACACTAAAAAAAGAATGAAAAACAGCTCAGACTTTTTTAAAATCAAGTCTGGGCTGTTTTTTACTTTACTTTACGTTATCCCCGCAATTTTTTCAAATTCAAGGCAGCCGCCGAAAATGTCAAGCGCACTTCCAACCGTAAAATCAACATTTCCCTTGCCCAGCTTTCGGAGCAGCTCAATATCTTCATACGAGCCAATACCCCCCGCATATGTGGAAACAACGCCGTCTGCGTTTCCGAGGAGAGATGCAATACCCTCTTCAATGCCTTTCTGCTTTCCCTCCGCATCAACAGCGTGAACAAGAAATTCATCGCAATAGCTTCGGAGCATCGCAATATTGTCCGCCGTGACCTCCATATCAGTAAACCGCTGCCACCTGTCCGTCACGATAAAATATTTTCCGTCTCTTTTGCGGCAGGAAAGGTCAAGAACGATATTATCTGCCCCCACCTCGCTTCTGAGACGTTCAAGCCGCTCAAAGCTGATGCTTCCGTCCTTGAAAACATAGGACGTGACAATAACGTGGGAAGCACCCTTTTCAAGATACTCCGCCGCATTTTCCGCATTCACTCCGCCGCCGATCTGGAGCCCTTTCGGGAATGCACCGAGAGCCGCAAAAGCCTGCTTCCTGTCCGCCTCATAATACTCCGAGCCTGCGGGATTTAAAATAATAACGTGCCCTCCCGTCAGTCCCCTGTCCCTGTAAAGCTTTGCGTAAAATTCACCGCCCTGCTCCGAGACGAAATTTTCCTCCGCCGCAGAATTTTTGTCCGCAAGACTGCCGCCGACTATCTGCTTCACCTGTCCGTTGTGGATATCAATGCACGGTCTGAATTTCATAATTTTTTCCTTTCAAATTTGGGTCATTTGCTCATCGGAGCAAGCTCTGTCGCTAGCCTGCAAAAACAAAACAACTTAGAAGAGACAACGCAAATAATTTCGCTTTCTCATTCATCTTTCAAAAAGCCCTTGCCCAGCGCATCTTTCAGCACATTTTCCATATATTCCCACAGCTCCTCGGAGCCGTTGCCGATGTGCCTGTTGCGATCATATACCTGAGTGTAAGCCAAGCCGTGCTCCTGCCAGCTGACACCGTTTTTTGCATAATTAAGGAGCATTGGCTGCATTCTGTCCAACGCCGCCGCAAAGCGTGACTCCGCCGTGTCCATAGCCTCAAACTCCTCCCACAGACCTCTGTACTCCGCCGCCTGGTCGGGAGGCAGAATGCCGAAAAGCCTGTCCGCAGCCTTTTCCTCACGCTCACGCTTGGTCTCATAGCCCTTTTTGTCATAGCAGTAGGTATCCCCTGCATCTATCTCAACAATGTCGTGGATAATGACCATTTTCATCACCCGAAGCAGGTCAACGGGAACATTGGCGTGCTCTGCAAGGGTCATTGCAAAAAGCGCAAGATGAAAGGAATGCTCCGCATCATTTTCACGCCGTTTGTGATAACCGTCATCTTCCGCATCACGCATAGAATCGCAGCGCTTTTCATCGTGGATTATGTATGTCTGCCTGTAAAGGCTCTTCATTTTGTCCGCTTCAAGTAAAAATTCCACCTGTTTTTTAAGACGCTCCGTTATCATTTTTATCCGACCTTTCTGTAAATCTTGTTTTTTTATCTGTCAAATACATAGTAATTTGATAAACTGAACATTTAAACTTTTCGTCTTGCAAAAATTCTACTTAACACTTTAGTTGTTCCATCCTTTTGAATTTCAATATTTGTCCATTTAAAAGAGTTTTCGGTTATATCCGAAAAAATGAACTGATTGCTTGGGACTTCCTGAACTGTACCGATAAGCTTATCGCTTTCTTTTCTCCACTTCACATGGATCATATAATCTTTGGTGCTGTAGATCATATCATAGTGCTTTTCTTCAAAGTTATATTTTCTCAGTGCTGTACCATATTCACCATCAACCTGAGGATTTGTGAGCCGTTCCGCTCTGGAAGGACATATAAAAAGGTCCTGAACGATTGAACCTTCAAGAATTTTTCTGAATAACCATTCGCCAATAACGTGACGGGGAGCATCACTTTCCAAATTATCATAATAATCAAAATCCCAATCTCCTATCAAAGGTGCATACCAATCATATTCTTTGGGAATTATTTCTTCTGTATTATTTAACAAAGCATCTGTAAACATATCCATAATACAAACTTTTTTCCTTTCAATATAACAACAAAAGCCTCAGATATAGCCTGCTCTGCTGTAATTATACACCAAATCCCCGCCGCCTGTCAACTATATGAAAAATGATACATCAAAATCACTTGACAAGCGCCCCGATATGGAATATAATAGAATATGACTATGAAAATGCCCTGCTATGCAGGCAGGAATAAATAAAGGTGGTAAGATCAATGGCAGCAGAAAAAACAATGGACAAAATAGTCGCTCTCTGCAAGGGCAGAGGCTTTGTATATCCCGGAAGTGAGATCTACGGCGGTCTCGCCAACACCTGGGACTACGGTCCTCTCGGCGTTGAGTTCAAAAACAACGTCAAAAAGGCGTGGCTCAAGAAATTCGTGCAGGAAAGCCCCTACAACGTAGGACTTGACTCCGCTATCCTTATGAACCCCCAGACCTGGGTGGCTTCGGGACATATCGGCGGTTTCTCCGACCCCCTTATGGACTGCAAGGAATGTAAGACCCGTCACCGTGCAGACCAGCTCATCGAAAGCCAGTCCGACGCAAATCCCGCAGGCTGGACAAACGATCAGATGGCTGAATTTATCGAAACTCACGACATCAAGTGCCCCAACTGCGGCAAGAAGAACTTCACTTCTATCCGTCAGTTCAACCTTATGTTCAAGACCTTCCAGGGCGTAACCGAGGACTCCAAGGCAGAGCTTTATCTCCGTCCCGAGACCGCTCAGGGTATTTTCGTAAACTTTAACAACATTCAGAGAACCACCCGTAAAAAGGTTCCCTTCGGCGTTGGACAGGTGGGCAAATCATTCAGAAACGAGATCACTCCCGGCAACTTCATCTTCCGTGTAAGAGAATTTGAGCAGATGGAGCTTGAATTTTTCTGCAAGCCAGGCACTGACCTTGAATGGTTCCAATACTGGAGAAGCTACTGCAAGAACTTCCTCCTCGGTCTCGGCATCAACGAGGAGCATCTGAGACTCCGTGACCATTCTCCCGAGGAGCTTTGCTTCTACTCCAAGGCAACCACCGACTTCGAGTACCTCTTCCCCTTTGGCTGGGGCGAGCTCTGGGGCATTGCGGACAGAACCGACTATGACCTCACTCAGCATATGAAAACAAGCGGCAAGTCAATGGAATATTTTGACCCCGAGACCAACGAAAAGTACATTCCCTACGTTATCGAGCCCTCTCTCGGCGTAGAAAGACTTTTCCTCTCCATCGTCTGCGAAGCATATGACGAAGAAGAGATAGGCGACGGCGAGAAGTCCGATGTAAGAACAGTTATGCACCTCCACCCCGCTCTTGCACCCGTTAAGGCAGCAATCCTTCCCCTCACAAAGAAGCTCAAGGAGCCTGCGATAGAGCTTTACACCAAGCTTGCAAAGAAGTGGAACGTTGAGTATGACGAGGCAGGACAGATCGGCAAGCGTTACCGCCGTCAGGACGAGATCGGCACACCTTTCTGCATCACCTATGACTTTGACACTCTCGAGGACGGCTGTGTAACAGTCCGTGACAGAGACACAATGGCTCAGGAAAGAATCAAGATAGACGATCTTATCGCTTATATCGACAAGAAGCTTGAATATTGATCTCCTTTAAATAACACAAAATCTCCTGCGTGAAATTTTACGCATAAAATGTCAATTACATTTTGGTCGCAATAAAAGACTATACAGAAATCACCCCGTCAGACAAGCAATACTTCTCTGACGGGGTGATTCTTTATTACATTTCGTTTTACCAGCCCATAACGCTCTTTATCTCACTAACAAGCTTCTCCGAAGCCTTTTCGTGAGTAGCCTCGGTGGGGTGCCAGTCGGCTGCATAGCCGTCACTCTGGGACTGGATATCAAAAGCCATTGCAGTGACCTTTGTATCCCCCGTTTCCTCGGTGTAGTTCTGAACAGCCTGTTCAACAGCGGGGTAAAGATCCTGACCCATAATTCCGAGGGTGCAGAATATCTGTGCATCGGGATTGTTTGTGCGCAGCTTTTTCAGAAATTCAACATAGGAATCAATGTAATCCTGAACTCTGTCCTCTTTGTTTTTGGTGTAGGAAGCGTCATTGGTGCCGAGATTTACCACAATGGCATCGGGAGTATAGCCCGTGAAATCCCACGCCTGTCCGCTGACCCTCTTTCCGCCGAAGGTGCCGTAGGAGTTGCCCAGCTTGTCATAATATTTGGGAAGCTGCTGCTCCGCAACCTTTTTCTTGCCGTCGGAATAGCCCGAAATAATGCCGTAGCCGCTGATAGATACCATACTGTAGTCAGCGTCAAGCTTTTCGGCGGTCTTGTATGCATATGTCTTTGTAACGTCCTCGGTGGTTGTGGAGAAATGATGCTCCTTTACCTCATCATCAACGCCATAGCCGCAGGTGATAGAGTCGCCCACAAATTCAATGAAATGTTCCTTTTTCTCAGCAGGCTTTATTCCCTCTTCCGCATCAACAGTGACAGACTTCACCGCACAGGTGGAATTTGCCGTTTCGGACAGCTTGACTATCTTCACATCGCACTGTGCAGGAGTTTCGCTCTCAAAAACGGTATATGTCTCCTCGGCGTGGTCTATCATATCATCGACCACTCTTTCACCGTTCACGTAAATGGCAATTCTCGCCTGATTGTCCTCGTTATCGGGCTTTTCCGCATTGTCATCGCCTACGATAACGACCTCAGCCTTTGTGCCGTTGAATGTAAATTCAGCACCCGAGCCCGAAAATGCCAGCCACAGCATATTGTCATCAGTGAGCATAGTTCTGCCTAAGGCTTTCACATTTTCCGCTGTGGGAGCATATGTAACAGGGCCTTTCTCAGCCCCGCAGCCTGTCATTCCGATAGATATTATTCCCGAGCATATAATTGCCAGAAGCTTGTGTATATTCATTTGTCAGTTCCTTTCAGTTTATACAAAAGTCTCCTCCCGCCAATACTGCGGCAGGGGGAGACGTTAAATTACAGCAATTCTTATGACTTCATCAGCTTGACCATAACAGCCTTCTGAGCGTGGAGACGGTTCTCAGCCTCGTCAAATATCTCGTCAGCGTGAGCCTCGAATACCTTTGCGGTAATTTCCTCCTCACGGTGAGCGGGCAGGCAGTGCTGAACCATAGCGTCACGCTTTGCGGCAGCCATGACCTCATCATTTATCTGATAAATGCCCTCAAATACCTTGCGGCGGTCAGCTGCTTCGCCCTCCTGACCCATAGAAGCCCATACGTCAGTGAAGAGAACATCAGCATTTGCGGCAGCCTCAACAGGCTTGTCGGTAAGTGTGAATTTGTTGCCGTATGCCTTTGCAAAATCAAGAACAGCGGGGTCGGGGCGATATCCCTCGGGGCACGCTGCGGAGACCTCCATACCAACGGTAAGACCGCCTACGATAAGGGAATTTGCCATATTGTTGCCGTCGCCTATGTAGCACATTTTCAGTCCGTCGAACTGACCCTTGTACTCACGTACAGTCATAAGGTCAGCAAGTACCTGACAGGGGTGGCAGTAATCGGTAAGACCGTTGATAATGGGGATATTGCCGAACTGAGAAAGATCCTCGACCTCTTTCTGAGCGAATGTACGTATCATAATTCCGTCAAGATAGCGGGAAAGAACACGGGCGGTATCCTGAACAGGTTCGCCACGGCCTATCTGAAGGTCACGGGAGGAAAGGAAGAGAGCGTTTCCGCCCAGCTGATACATACCTGTCTCAAATGAAACACGGGTACGTGTGGAGGACTTCTGGAAGATCATTCCGAGAGTCTTGCCCTCAAGGTGACGGTGGGGGATATTGTGCTTGAGCTCGTACTTGAGCTGGTCTGCAAGGTTTAAGATATCAATGATATCAGCCTTGGAAAGATCGGACATTTTAAGCAGGTGCTTCATAGTGGTTTACCTCCGTTATATTTTCTTGTTGTCCCTCCGGGAGAGAGACAACTGTATTAATTATGCAAGCAGCTCTTTCAGTATTTCCATACCCTTGTCGATTTCCTCATATGTGATAGTGAGGGGGGGCAGGAAACGAAGCTTATCCTTTGCGGTGAGAATGAGCAGACCCTTTTCGGCAGCAGCGCCGAGAACATCGGCAGCCTTTTTTGTTCTGAGCCTTACGCCCAGCATAAGACCGAGACCGTCAACGCCCTCCACCTCGGGGATCTCCATAAGCTTCTTTCTGAAATATTCGCCCTTTGCCTTTACTTCATCAAGGAAGCCCTTTTCCGTAACTCTGTCAAGAACAGCATTTGCTCCTGCGCAGGCAATGGGATTTCCGCCGAATGTAGAGCCGTGAGTACCCTTTGAGAGAACCTCCGCACACTTTTCCCCTGCAAGGCACGCACCCATAGGAACGCCGCCTGCAATACCCTTTGCAAGAGTGGTGATGTCGGGCTTTACACCGTACTGCTCGGAGGTGAGGAATGTGCCTGTTCTGCCAACGCCTGTCTGTACCTCATCGGCAACGGTAAGGATATCATTCTCACCGCAGAGCCTGAATATCTCAGCCACAAAATCCTTGTCAAGAGGATTAACACCGCCCTCGCCCTGAACGAACTCAAACATTACGGCGCAGATAGTCTTGTCCTCGGCAATGAGCTTTCTCAGAGCCTCAGTGTCATTTGCGGGAACATTTACAAAGCCCTCAACAAAGGGGAAGAAGTAGTTGTGGAAAACCTCCTGACCTGTTGCGGACAGGGTCGCAATAGTTCTTCCGTGGAATGAGTTCACAAGGGTAACGATGGTGTGGCGACCCTTGCCGTACTTGTCAAAGGAATATTTCCTTGCGATCTTGATCGCACATTCATTTGCCTCAGCGCCCGAGTTTCCGAAGAAAACATTGGTATAGCCCGCAGTTTCGCAGAGCCGTGCGGCAAAATCCGCCTGTACCTTTGTGTAGAAATAGTTTGATGTGTGCTGAATGGAGCGGACCTGTGCGCAGACAGCATCAGCCCACTTATCATCGCAGTAACCGAGGGAATTTGTGCCGATACCGCTTCCGAAATCTATGTATTCCTTGCCGTTTTCGTCCACAGCCTCACGTCCGCTGCCCTTTTCAAGAACGATAGGCAGTCTGCCGTAGGTGTGCATAACGTGTTCGTTGAATTTATCTATGGTTGACATTTTATATCAGCTCCTTAAGCTATAAATAATAAAATGAAATTACACAAACTGAGTGCCGATGCCCTGACTTGTGAGCAGCTCAACGAGAATGGAGTGGGGAACTCTGCCGTCAATGATGCAGGTCTTTTTAACTCCCCGTCTCACAGCCTCAACGCAGCAGTCTATCTTCGGTATCATACCGCCGCTGATGATGCCCTGTCTCTTCATAAAGGGCACTTCGCTGACCTGAACGGTGGGGATAAGAGTGTCGCTGTCGTCCTTGTCTTTGAGAAGTCCCACGATATCGGTCATAAGGATAAGGTTTTCAGCCTTAAGCTCTGCGGCAATTCTTGAAGCGGCAGTGTCCGCATTGATGTTGTAGGTCTGACCCTTTTCATCGCAGGCAACAGTGGAGATAACGGGAACATAGCCGTTTGAAAGAGCATCAAGAATGGGGGCGGTGTTGATGCTGTCGATCTCGCCCACAAAGCCAAGATCCACCTCGCTCTCGATTTTGTGGCAGAGTATCATCTGACCGTCAATGCCGCACATACCGAGAGCCTTGCCGCCGTGCTGGGTAAGGTGGGAAACAAGCTCCTTGTTCACCTTTCCCGCAAGCACCATCTTAACGATATCCACAGTAGCCTCATCGGTGTATCTGAGACCGTTTATGAACTTGCTCTCAATGCCCACACGCTTTAGCATCTCGTTTATCTCAGGACCGCCGCCGTGAACGAGAACGGTCTTGATGCCAACAAGGTTTAAAAGCACGATATCGCTCATAACAGCGTCCTTAAGCGCCTCATTTGTCATAGCGTTTCCGCCGTACTTGATGACAACTATCTTGTCATTGTATTTCTGTATGTAAGGCAGAGCATCTATCAGCACCTGCGAACGTATCTCGTTTGATATCATATTTTCGATGTCCATTTTAAATGTACTCTCCTTTTATAATGCGGTCAAAGCCCATTATGAGCGGTAATCACCGTTTATCTTGACGTAATCATATGTAAGGTCGCAGCCCCAGGCAGTTGCCTGTGCATTTCCCTGATTAAGCTCAATGTAAATTTCAATTTCGTCCTCGGTGAGTATCTTCTTTGCCTCGTCCTCTGAGAAATCAACCCCTGCACCATTGCGGCATACTGCAATTCTGCCTGCCTTTGAGCCAAGATCAACGTCAACCTTGTTGATGTCAAAATCAGCCTCGGCATAGCCGATAGCGCAGAGAACACGTCCCCAGTTAGCGTCAGCACCGAACATTGCGCACTTGAAAAGGGGCGAGCGGATAACGCTCTTTGCAACGATTATTGCGGTGTCAAGGTCGGGTGCGGAGGAGCATATGCAGGTAAGGAGCTTTGTTGCGCCCTCGCCGTCCTTTGCAAGCATTCTTGTAAGATTTGCCATTACCTGATAAAGAGCCGCTTTGAAGGTGTCAAAATCAGCGCCCTCGGCGGATATCTCAGCATTTCCCGCAAGACCGTTTGACATCAGCATACAGGTGTCATTTGTGGACTGGTCGCCGTCAACGGAAAGGCAGTTGTATGTGATCTTAACTATCTCGGAAAGTGCTTTTTGGAGCATAGCAGCGGAAACAGCGCAGTCGGTTGTGATGAAATTAAGGGTGGTAGCCATATTGGGATGTATCATACCGCTGCCCTTAGCCATACCGCCGAGATGACAGGTCTTGCCGCCTATCTCAAATTCAACGGCATATTCCTTTTTAACCGTGTCGGTGGTCATAATGGCAGTTGCAGCCTCAGCATTTCCCGTGTAGGAAAGCTTCTCTGCAAGCTGAGGAACAGCCCTCTCAATAGGTTCAATGGGCAGCACCTGACCGATAACGCCTGTGGAAGCAACGATGACCTCCTCAGGCTTGATGCCCAGAGCGTCAGCCGCAAGACTGCACATCTTAAGAGCCTTTTCCTCGCCGTCAGCATTGCAGGTGTTGGCGTTCTTGGAATTTACGATAACAGCCTTGGCTCTGCCGCCCGACTTTTCCAGATTTTTCTTTGTAACGATAACGGGAGCGCCCTTTACCTTGTTGGAGGTATAAACACCCGCCGCACTGCACATAACATCGGAAACGATAAGTGCGATGTCGTTTTTCTTAGTGGGATTTTCCTTAATGGCGCAGTAAACGCCGCTTGCCTTAAAGCCTTTAGCGGCACAAACGCCGCCGTCGATAACCTTAAAATCCATATCAATGACCTTCTTGTATTTGAGATTATTTTCAAACTTATCCTATGTAGGGGGCGGGTTTCCCGCCCCGAAACGGGTCTCCGTTCCGAAAATGCAGAGTATTTTATAAAACGTGTATCAAGGCACAGACAAATTATTCCAGCCCCGTGCCCTCATCAATTCCCATCATAATGTTCATACACTGAACAGCCGCACCGCTTGCACCCTTTCCGAGGTTGTCAAGCTGAGAGCAGAGGAGAACGTGGTCATCATTGCCGTAAACGAAAATTCTGAGCATATTCGTATCCGCAACGGTGTTTGAGAAAAGCTCGGACGCTTCGGGCATACCCTCCGCACCGAAAGGCATAACCTGTACAAAATGCTCGCCTGCATAATGCTCGGATATCATCTCCCAGACATCGTGAGCGGTCGCTTTCTTCGCCATAGTTCTGAGCTGAATGGGTATGGAAACCACCATTCCGTTGTAGAAATCACCTACAATGGGGCAGAACACGGGGGGATAGGAAAGTCCCGAAACAGCCATCATTTCCTTTACGTGCTTGTGGGTCTTGCCAAGGGAATAGGCTCTTGTGCTCGAAAGCTGAGCATCTCTGTTTTCGTCCTCATATCTTGCGATAAGCTTCTTTCCGCCGCCGCTGTAGCCCGAAATTGCGTGGCATATAACAGGGTGATAGGGGGCAAGCATTCCCGATTTCACCATAGGGTACATAATGCAGTTGAAGCCGCTTGCATAGCAGCCGGGAACGGCAGTTCTCTTTGAAGCCGCAACAGCTTTTCTCTGCTCCTTTGAAAGCTCGGGCAGACCGTATACCCAGCCGGGATCTGTTCTGTGAGCGGTGGACGCATCGATTATCTTCGTGCGGTCATTTTCCACAAGCGAAACAGCCTCAACAGCCGCCGCATCGGGGAGGCAGAGGAATGTGTAGTCGGAAGCGTTTATAAGCTTTTTTCTCTCGGCAGCGTCCTTGCGCTTCTCCTCGGAAATTTCAAGTATCTCGATATCGCTGCGGTTTTTGAAACGGTCTGCAATGCGCAGTCCCGTTGTGCCCTCTTTGCCGTCAATAAAAATCCTGTATGCCATTTTCATTATTTCCTTTCAGAAGAAATCAGAAATTGTAAGCTCTCAGCTCGCTCTTAAGCTCTTCGATCTGTCTCGCAACAGCCTCGGGAGCAGGTCCGCCGTCAACATTTCTCTGCATAACGCAGGTCTCAAGGTTGATAGCCTTGTAAACGTCCTCGTCAAATACATCTGTAAGCTTCTTGTATTCCTTGATGTCAAGCTCTTCAAGAGTTGTGCCCAGATCAATGCAGCGGGCAACAAGGGTGCCTGTTATCTTGTAAGCGTCTCTGAAAGGCATTCCCTTTTTAACAAGGTAATCTGCGCAGTCGGTGGCATTTATGAAGCCCTTAGCGGCAGCCTTGCGCATATTGTCTTTCAGAACGGTCATAGTCCTGAACATAGGGATAAATGTGGAAAGGCAGAGCTTAACGGTGTCAACAGCATCAAATATAGCTTCCTTGTCCTCCTGCATATCCTTGTTGTAAGCGAGGGGAAGATTTTTCATCATAGAAAGGAGGGTCATAAGGTCACCGTAAACTCTTCCCGTCTTTCCTCTGATAAGCTCGGTGATATCGGGGTTCTTCTTCTGGGGCATAATTGAGGAGCCTGTGGAGTATGCATCGTCAAGCTCGATAAATTTGAACTCCCAGCTGCACCACATAATTATCTCTTCGGAAAATCTTGAAAGGTGCATCATAAGTATGGATACGGCACTTGCCATTTCAATGCAGTGGTCTCTGTCGGAAACGCCGTCAAGGCTGTTGTAGGTGATGTCCTCAAAATCAAGGAGCTCCGCAACTCTCTTTCTGTTCAGAGGATATGTTGTTCCCGCAAGGGCGCAGGAGCCAAGAGGCATTCTGTCCATACGCTTCCTGCAGTCGGCAAGTCTGCCCATGTCACGGGTGAGCATCTGAGCGTATGCCATTATGTGATGAGCAAAGGTAACGGGCTGTGCTCTCTGGAGATGTGTATATCCGGGCATTACGGTGTCATAATGCTCCTGAGCGGTGCTGATGATAGTTTCGATAAGCTCATAAACAAGCTTTGACACCTCGTCGCACTCGTCCTTAAGGTAATACTTTATGTCAAGAGCGACCTGATCGTTTCTGCTTCGTGCAGTGTGAAGTCTCTTGCCTGTGTCTCCGAGACGCTCGGTAAGTATCTGCTCAACGAACATATGGATATCCTCGGCATTAGGGTCAAAACAGAGAGCGCCGCTGTCAAGGTCGGCAAGAATGCCTTCAAGTCCCTTGATTATCTTTTCGCTTTCCCCGGGAGCGATTATCCCCTGCTCGCCCAGCATCTTTGCGTGAGCCATCGAACCCCTGATATCGTGTCTGTACATACGGCAGTCAAAGGAGATAGAGGAGTTGAAGTCATTTACCTTTTCGTCAACCTCCTTGGAGAAACGTCCTGCCCACATCTTTGCCATTTATATCATTCCTTTCAGTATCGGTCATTTTATGAAGCCAGGCTTTCCGCAGTCTCTTCCGTCATATCGGTCTCCGCCGAGGTCTCCGCCTCTGTTTCATCGGAAGCGGCTGCTCCGGGCCAGTTCTTTGTGAATGCATCGGTATATTCGATCTGTGCGTGATAATTGTCCTCATCAAGATAAACAACGCCGAAGTTGCAGACCTCTTCCATAGTCATACGTCTGTATTTCGTATCGCCGTTGTCATTGGTCATTGTGAGAATGTCATTATCATCAACAGCGACCTTGCACATACTTCCGTCAATGTCAAGGAAATTGTCACGGAGAGTATAGTTGAAATCGTGATAAGATGCGATCGAGGGGGTGATTATGTGATATGCAAGCTTTCCGTCGGAGGTAAATTCATATATCTGATAATACGGATCGCCGTTGTCGTCCTGAAGATACTCGGGACCGTTTATATCGCACCATATACCGACGATATCGGTTTTAAGCTTGTCATAATCGACTTTATCTTGACCGCAGGCTGCAAATGCAAACATCATAGTCATAAGCAGCAGGGATAATATTCCTTTTCCAAAAGCTTTCATAATTTATAATGTCCTTTCAAACGGGCTTTTTCTGTTATTATTCCAAATCTGTCTTGTTCTACTCAAAAAAATGAAAAATGCATAAAAATGAAATAAGTGCAATGCCCGAAACGGCGTGTTTCGGGCATAACACAAATGCTATTTGATTAAATATCGCTTAATTTAAGTGTAAATCACTTACTGCGCTTCTGGTCAAGCTTTGCCTTAACGTGAGTGGGGAGACCGAAGATGTTGATGAATCCACCTGCATCGGACTGATCGTAAACGTGATCCTCGTCGAATGTAGCAACTTCCTCATCATAGAGGGTGTAGGGAGAAGTGATGCCTGCGTTGATAACATTGCCCTTGTAGAGCTTGAGCTTAACATCACCTGTTACAGTCTTCTGAGTATCGGTAACGAAAGCGGAAAGCGCCTCTCTGAGAGGAGTGAACCACTGACCGTTATAAACGATATCAGCAAACTTTATTGCAAGGTAGGACTTGATCCTTGAAGTTTCCTTGTCAAGGCAGAGTGTCTCGAGAGCCTCGTGAGCTCTGTAGAGGATAGTTCCGCCGGGTGTTTCATAAACGCCTCTGGACTTCATACCAACGAGACGGTTCTCAACGAGGTCAACGAGACCGATGCCGTTCTCGCCGCCGAGCTTGTTGAGTGTGGAAACCAGCTCAACGCCGTTCATCTTCTTGCCGTCAACAGCAGTGGGGATACCCTTTTCAAAGTGGATAGTAACATATGTAGCCTTGTCGGGAGCCTTCTCGGGAGAAACGCCCAGCTCAAGGAAGCCGTCCTTGTTGTACTGAGGCTCGTTAGCGGGATCCTCCAGGTCAAGACCCTCGTGGGAAAGATGCCAGATGTTCTTGTCCTTGGAATAGTTGGTCTC
>CAKSPU010000046.1 GCA_934486875.1 uncultured Oscillospiraceae bacterium | reverse complement strand
CAGTATAGGCATATGGAATATCTCACCTGTCCTTGAAACAGTTACATCGTTTCTGCATATCACAGAAAAAAATCTCTTTATCTTTTCACCAATACTCATTTTACCTGTTACCTCCATAGGAAGATTTTTATTCATAGCAATTGCCGTCCTTTCGTTTGGAATGACTATATAATACACCATTATTATTAGACTGTATTTTAAGGCAGGTTAAAAACAGATTAGAGCTTTATTGGTTTTTAAAGAAAAAGCCCCGAACGGATAAGATTTTTCCGTTCGGGGCAAATGTCAATTACTGCTTATTTCCGGTATTGTTCTGAGCCGGAACATTTTCGGGTGCGGCAGAAATATTCTTCGCTGCCCTTTTCTTTTTGATGTTCTTTCTTATAAGAATTATAACGAAAACAATAATTCCGATGAGAATGATATAAGGCAGAAGTGCGATAATTACAAACAGGAGCACTTCAAGGAATTTTATGAAATTCGATGCCGTGGAGGAAATCGTGTTTTTCAGTCTCTGACCGAATGTATCCTTCTGAACAGGCTCGGGAGTGTACTGCTTGACCTCGTTTATGCTGATGTTAACGAAAGAATAGGCAACATCTGTGCTGATATCGTTCATTCTCGTTTTTATCTTGGCAATCTCGATCTGAAGCTCTGTCAGTTCCTTTTCAACGGAAATCGCATATTCATCGTCGGTTATGTCCGCAAGGAGAGCAATATACCGTTCTTCCTTTGCTTCGTAAATTTCAAGGGTGGTGGACAGGTCATAATATTCACTGCTCACGTTCTGAACAGAGGCATTCTTACTTCTGAGGTCGCCAAGCTCTGCCGCCGCCGCACAGAATGCGTCATAATCAGCACTGGGAACACGGACTGTCGCCGAATAGGTCTGCCATTTTTCGTCGTCCTCGCTGTACCACCTGCTGCCTGAACCGCCGTCATTATAATTTTCATTTTCCACAAATCCACCGTAGCTGTCAAGGCTTTCCTTGAATTTGCTTACAGCCGTATCAAAATCCAGCACGTCTACAGACATATCGCAGGAATAGACCAGCATTTCCTTTTTTATCCTGTCAGCTGTAAGTCCGTCCTTATCACCGCTGCCGTTTGACGAGGCATCAGCATTTTCCACCTCATCGGAATATGAGTAATCACTGTCATAATATGCTTCACTTGCCGAGTCATAGGAAGAATATCCCTTGCTGTTCTGGGATATGCTTGCCGTATCAGATGCATAATTTGAGCTGCTTCCGCAGCCTGTGAGGAGTGCCGCAGAAAGTAAAAACGCTGTAATGCTTATTTTTTTCATTGTGTTACCCTCCTGTAAAATATAATGTTAGCTTTAATGTGCAAAAGTGAGACAGTTTAAAAATATGCGGCGGAAACAAAGCTGCGTCCGCCGCAGGAATATTGCCGACAGTGTTACCAGAACGTCGGTCTGTTTAGTCCGTATTTCTTTATAGTGCCCTTATAATCCTTGTAGCAGTAGTTAAGGTCAACGTATTCTTCGATACCGTCAAGCTTTCCTGTTTCGCTGTACTGCCACATTCCGTAGTGATAGCTGAAATTCTCAAAAAGCTTGCTCTCATCGCCCCAGCAGGCTACCCAGATATCATAATCCGCTATTCTGTCATAAATAAGATTATCGTCAAAGAACTTGGCATAGCTGTATATCATAGCGTAATATCCCGCATTTTCAAGATCTTCCATAAATGCCACCACGATATCGGTAACAAGCTCCTTGGACATTCCGTCATAGAAGGATTCCTCGATATCAAGCACTACAGGATATTCGGGAGAATAGCCGCTTATTACATTAAGGAAATATGCAGCTTCCATATGGGCTTCCTTGACAGTCCTTGCGTACATATAGTGGTAAAATCCGTATGGGATATCATTTTCCTCGCAGCCCTTTACATTATCCGCAAGCTTGGGGTCTGTGTCCTCATAGCCGTAGGACGATCTTATCATTGCAAATCCTGCGCTGCCTGTTTTCTTAACAGTTTTCCAGTCAATGTCGCCGTTCCACTTTGAAACATCTATTCCGGGAATGACATTGCCGTAAACAGTTACATAGACCGTATCGCTCTTGCCGTTGTCAGTGGTGAGGGTGATTACGGTGTTTCCCTCCTTGATACCTGTCACCTCGCCCTTGGAATTTACCTTTGCAACAGATGAATCATCGGACTTTATGGTATATGTGTACTTTGCTCCCGAGGGATAAACTCTTGCATCAAGATTGACCGTGCTGCCCACACGAACAGAAACGGATTCATCACCAAACCTTACCATTGTGGGAACAAGCTCTCCGTTTTCGTTGTACTCTATTTCAGCCTCTTCCTCATATACCTCGTCCTTTTCCTCTTCTGTGAGAACGGGAACGACTGTTACATTGAGCTTAACCTTTTTTCCGCTTCCAGTTGTGCAGACGATACGGGTATTACCCGCACCTCTTGCGGTAACTATACCGTTTTTGTCAACAGAAGCGACAGCCTTGTTCAGCGAGCGGAATGTAACGCTGTCGTTGCTGTTTGAGGGAGAAAGCTCATACATTACAGCATACTGCTCTCCCTCGAAAACAGTAACAGATCTGTGTTTTAGAGATATGCCTGTTGCCTTGACCTTTTCACCGTTTGCAGGCTGCGAGACCTCTGTATTTCCCGAAGTGTCATCAGCTGCCGAAGGATCAGCTTTCTTTACAGTTATGTAAAATCTGTCCTTAACTCCCGATGTGGTCTTTGCTGTGATAATTGCACTGCCTTTTCCCACAGCCGTAACATTTCCCTCAGCATCAACAGTGACGATTTTCCTGCTTGATGTGGTAAATGTCACCTTGTCATCGGATTTTGAGGGCTTAAGGCGGTATCCTATCCTGAATGTGTCACCGACGGTCACAGATGTCTGATAGCTGTAGATAGTTATTTCCGTGGCAGGCTTTGTGACCTTTCCGCTGTCGGCGGATGCTGTTTCAGTCGGAGCGGTTTCAGTGTCATCAACAGTGTCAGATGATGTGTCATCTTCGATAACGTCCTCCTGAATATTGCTGCTGTCATCAATAAGCTCCGAGTCAGCGTCCGATGAAGTATTGCTCTCAGATGAAGCGGTGTCTCCCTGCGCATACTGAGCGTAGATCGTGGCTGGGTCGGTAAATGCCGATACTGTCACTCCCTGCATAAGCATTGCAGCGGCAAGGCAAAGTGAACCTATCCTTGCAAAATGTCCTTTCATTTTCAGTTGTTCCCTTCTTATTTCTGTAATACTAATATTCTACAATATTTTCCCCTGCCTGTCAATAACAATACAGAATGTTACCAAATTGTCATAACTTTGCACATAGCGCTGAAATTGCGCAGCAAACGGCTTTCGGACATAAAAACAGCAGCTGTGATTTCATCATTTTTTGTCAGTTTAAAGACAGATGATATCACAGCTGCATTGTGTATATTTATTTATCGTTCAGATTTATAAGCTTCATTGTGTCCATATCCAGCTCACGGTAATAGCAGTTGTTGGGTACACCGTTGTGACTTGTGTGGCATATTCCGCCTTTATCGGGGGTAGCAATGAAAACAAGACTGTTCTGTTCACAGTTTACGAGTATCCTGTGAAGAGTGAATGTGTTGCCCGACTCCTTGCCCTTGAACCACAGCTCATTTCTCGATGTGCTCCAGAGAACCACTTTTTTCAGCCTGACAGACTCTTCAAGAGCCTGCCTGTTGATATAGGCGATAAGTATTACTTCCTTTGTGTCCATATTCTGCACAGCCACAGGAATAACGTGATTTTCGGGCGATATTCCGTTTATCTTTTCCCAGTCAAGCATAAGCTCGCTTGTTTCTTCAATAAGTCCCATATTTCCCTCCGATGTTACACGATCCTTACAGGTATGCTGTGCCTTTTAAGCTCTTCCTTGACCTGTCCCACAGTAAGCTCCTTGTAATGGAAAAGTGATGCCGCAAGAGCTGCCGCCGCACCTGTCTTTTCAAAAACATCTGTAAAATGCTCCAATGCACCGCAGCCGCCGCTGGCGATCACGGGTATCTTTACAGCACTGCATACGGCATTGAGCATATCAAGGTCAAATCCGCCCTTTACGCCGTCGGTGTCCATTGATGTGAGAAGTATCTCCCCTGCACCGAGCTCTTCCGCCTTCTTTGCCCATTCTATGGCATCAATGCCCATATCTATCCTGCCGCCGTTTATCACAACAGTGTAATGACCGTCGGGGCATTTCTTTGCGTCAATTGCAACAACAACGCACTGACAGCCGAAAATGTCCGCAGCCTCTCTTATAAGCTGAGGGTTCTTTACAGCCGCAGAATTTACGGACACTTTGTCCGCACCTGCTCTGAGAGTGTCTCTGAAATCGTCAATTGTGCGGATACCGCCGCCTACCGTCAGCGGAACAAAAACCTTTTTGGCTGTTCTTCTAACCACATCGAGCATAGTTCCCCTGCCCTCGTGTGAAGCGGTGATGTCAAGAAAAACAATCTCGTCCGCACCCTGAGCGTCATACTCCGCAGCACACTCAACAGGGTCTCCGACTTCCTTTATTCCCACAAAGTTTATTCCCTTTACCACCTTGCCGTCACGGACATCAAGGCAGGGTATTATTCTTTTTGCCAGCATTGTCGGGGTCCTCCTTACTTTATAAGCTCTGCGAAATTGCTGAGTATCTTAAGACCTGTTTTTCCGCTCTTTTCTGGGTGAAACTGCGCTCCGTAAACAGTGCCTCTGTTCACAAGAGCTGTGACCCTGTTTCCATATTCGCAGTATGCCGCAACGTCCTCGTCCGCACATTCTGCCGCATATGAATGAACAAAATACACATACTCATCATCACCGAGACCGTTCAGAAGAGCGCATTCCCTGTTCTTTTCAAGCTTGTTCCAGCCGATGTGTGGAATTGAAAGTCCCTCGGGAGTCATAAGTTTTACCTGTCCGTCAATAAGTCCAAGTCCGTCTGTTTCCTCAAACTCATAGCCCTTTGAGAATATGAGCTGCATTCCGAGACATATCCCGAGAAAAGGCTTTTTTACCGCTTCTTCTTTTATAACATCGACAAGTCCCGAACGTTCAAGCATATTCATAGCCCAAGGGAATGCCCCCACTCCGGGAAGGATTATCCCGTCGGCATTTCTGATATCATCAGCCTTTGAGGTAAGCTCCGCAGACAGCCCAAGATAGTCCATAGCGTTCTTTACCGAAAAAATATTTCCTGCGCCGTAATCAACAATCGCAATCATCATAACACTCCTTTTGTGGAAAGGATCTCGCCGCCGTTTATCTTAACAGCCTCTTTGAGAGCGTGGGCAAGCGCCTTGAACATAGCTTCATTCTTGTGATGATCGTTGGAACCGTAAGGGCATTTCAGGTGCAGGGTAATTCCTGCGTTGAAAGCAAATGCCCTCATAAACTCCTCGGTAAGGCAGTTGTCATAAGCACCTGTTCTCGGGTCGGAAAAGTCGCATTCATATACAAGAAAAGGTCTGTTGCTGATATCAAGGCAGCAGAATCCGAGACTTTCGTCCATAGGGATAAAGCTTGTGCCGTAGCGGTTAATGCCTTTCATATCTCCGATAGCCGCCTTGAAAGCCTGTCCGAGAACGATTCCCGTGTCCTCGACCGAATGGTGTCCGTCAACGTAAAGGTCGCCGTCTGTGTGTACGGTAAGATCGAGTCCCCCGTGAACACAAAGGGCTGTGAGCATATGGTCAAAAAAGCCTATGCCCGTGTTTATGTCGTGTTTTCCGCTGCCGTCAAGGTCAAGTGTTATGCTTATCTTTGTCTCTTTGGTGTTTCTCTGGATCTCAGCTCTGCGCATTTTCCTGCTCCTTTCTTCCATTAAAGAAGTGAAAGAATATCCTTAAATTCATTTATGAATATGTGATTTTCACGCTCTGTTCCCGCTGTTACACGAAGATACGAGCCCATATACCTCACCGAAACTCCCCTTTGCAGGAGCTTTTCGTATATTTCCTTTGATTTATGCGTCCTGATGAACACGAAATTTGTCACCGAATCAAATACTTTCTCAATGACAAAATATCTCTCTGCCAGCTCTGTTACCGCATTTTGCAGCATTTTTCTGCTGTGGACTATCTCAGCTGTATATTCCATTATCATCGGCTTGTGTCTCAGGACAGCAGCCGCAGCAGCCTGAGTTATAGCGTTAACATTAAACGGAGATTTTACCGCTTTAAGTGCAGAAGAGATCTTATCCCCTGCGACAGCAAAGCCCAGTCTCAGCGCAGCCATACCCATATTTTTTGAGCAGGTCTTAAGCACAATGAGATTGTCAAGCTCCTCGGTCATATCAAGAACGCTTTCGCCCCAGAAATCCATATACGCTTCGTCAACGATAACAAGGCAGAATACATTTTTCACAAGCCTGATTATATCCTGTCTGCGAACGCCCAGAGACGTGGGATTGCAGGGATTTGAAAAAATAATAGCCTTGACATCGTTATTGTTGCAGTATTCCGAGACCTTGCCAACGTCGATCTTCAGATCATCTTCCTTTGGCAGATTTTTGATATTAAGCTCGTTTATAAAGCCGTAAAAAGCATACATCGAAAAATCGGGGGAAAGTGTAACAACAGTGTCGCCCTTGTCAAGAAATGAATTAAGAATAAGTGAGATAAGCTCATCAGAACCGTTTCCCGCGGTGCAATGGTCGGGATTTAAACCGTAATATGCAGCAAATGCTTCGGTGACTTCTTTTGCCGCAGGGTCGGGATATCTGTTGAACTCTACTTTTTTAACAGCTTCACTTATAACATCTCCAAGCTTTTCGGAAATGTCAAAGCAGGACTCGTTTGCGTCCAGTCTTACAGGATACCCCCCTGCTTCGGGAATATATGGCTCAATGCTTCTAAGCTTTTTGTTAAGCTCGTAGGGCATATGATGACCGCCTTTCGTTCATTACTTTTCAAATCTGATCTTGATTGCGTGAGCGTGGGCAGTAAGACCTTCCTTTTCAGCGATGCAAACAATGTCGTCCTTTGCATCAAGAAGTGCCTGCTCGGTGTAGTAAATGAACTGGGAGCGCTTAACAAAGCTGTTGACGGAAAGCGGTGAGAAAAATCTTGCGGTTCCGCTTGTGGGAAGAACGTGGTTGGGACCTGCAAAATAGTCACCGAGAGGCTCGGGGCTGTACTGTCCCATAAACACGGAGCCAACATTATTGAGCTTTCCGAGGTAGCTCATAGGGTCATCAACCTGAATCTCAAGGTGCTCGGGAGCAAGGGAATTTGCAAGCTCAATGGCTCTGTCCATAGTCTTTGTAACGATTATTGCGCCGTAATTGTCAATTGAAGAACGGATAATTTCGTTTCTTTCAAGGCTTGCCATCTGCTTTTCAAGTTCTGCGGAGGTCTCCTCGGCAATTTTCTCGCTGGTAGTAATAAGAATAGCGGAAGCAAGTCTGTCGTGCTCAGCCTGACTCATAAGGTCAGCTGCCAGGTATGCGGGAGATGCAGTATCATCGGCAACGATGAGAATTTCGCTGGGACCTGCTATCATATCAATATCCACCTTGCCGTAAAGGAGCTTCTTTGCTGTGGCAACAAAGATATTGCCGGGACCTACTATCTTATCCACCTTAGGTATTTCTTCTGTGCCGTATGCAAGGGCTGCAATAGCCTGTGCGCCGCCGCACATAAATACCCTGTCAACGCCGACGATAGCCGCAGCGGTAAGGATATCGGAATTGGGCTTGCCGTCCTTTCCCGGAGGAGTCACCATTATGATCTCCTTAACGCCAGCTATCTTTGCTGGAACTGCGTTCATCAGAACGGAAGAGGGATATGCAGCCGTGCCGCCCGGAACATAAAGACCAACTCTGTCAAGACCTCTCACACGCTGACCGAGAATGCAGCCATTGCCCTTGGCATCAATAAAGCTCTGCTCCTTCTGTCTGTTGTGGAACTCAGTGATATTCTCCATTGCGTTGAGAAGAGCATTCACGAAATCCTCATCAGCATTTGTCATAGCGTCGTGGATAACATCAAGAGGAACTTCGTAGTATTCGGGGAGCTTTCCGTCAAATTTCAGAGTGTAGTCCTTAACAGCCTTATCGCCGTTTTCCTTTACATTGTCGATTATCTCGGAAACAATCTCGGAGACCTTCTTGTCAGTCTCGCCGTTTCTCTTCTCGACTTCCTTTAAAAACCGGATCTCGGCAGTGCCGTCAGCAAATATTTTTCTTATCATTGAAAGAACGTCCTTTCTTATCAGATATTTGCTTCAATAGCTGCGATAAGCTTCTCGATCTCCTCCTTGCGGAGCTTGAGGCTTACCATATTTGCAATAAGTCTTGCGGAAATGGGGCAGATGTACTCATAGACCTCAAGACCGTTTTCTTTTAATGTAGTGCCTGTTTCAACTATATCAACAATGGCGTGGGAAAGACCGAGGAGAGGAGCCAGCTCAACGCTTCCCTCGATCTTCACGATGTCAACGTCCATATTCTTTTTTTCAAAGAATGTGCGGGCAACATTGGGGTATTTTGTGGCGATAGTTCTTACGTGAGTACCCTCGTAAAAATTCTCTCCCTTTTTTCCTGCAAGAGCAAAGCGGCACTTTCCGAAGCCAAGGTCTGAAAGCTCGAAAAACTTGCCCTGCATCTCAATAATAGTATCCTTGCCCACAACACCAAGGTCACATACACCGTTTTCAACATAGGTTATAACATCGGCTGCCTTTGCAAGGACAACTTCAATGCTGTCACCTACGGGAAGAATAAGCTTTCTGCCCTTTTCGTGAACGGCGGTGCAGTCATAGCCTATCTTTTCAAGGAGAGCTACCGTATCCTTTTCAAGTCTGCCCTTTGTAAGAGCTATTCTCAGAGGTCTCTGTGCATTGTTATTCATATGTATTTCTCCTATCAAAGATTTTCGGAAGTTACCTTGTCGGCTACGATATCTATGCGCTTGATGCCCTTTTTCACGGCATAATCCTTAACCTCGTCATATGTATCGAAAACAGCAGTTTCAGCGGTGTATCCCTCAGATATGAGCTTTCTTGAATATGCCACAGCAGCAGCTTCATATCCGTCTGTTCCGAATACCAGAACATCTGCGGGAGCGGGCTTGAAATCCACCTTTTTGAGTTCAGCTCTTGCAACTGCATCAACATTTACCGCAAAGCCTGTTGCGGGAACGTCATAGCCGAACTCGGAAAGAAGCTTGTCATATCTTCCGCCCGAAAGAACAGCGTCGCCGCAGCCTTCGATATATCCCTTGATAACTGTACCTGTATAGTAATCCATACGGTTAACAAGACCGAGGTCAATGGTTATCATTCCGTTGTATCCGAGAGAAACAGCCTTTTCATATGTATCTCTCAGCTCTGCAAGAACAGCATCAGCCTGAGGGTCACTGTAAAGTGCGGCAGCCTCAGCAAATACCTCCTCGCCGCCGAAAAGACGGGGAAGCTGTCTCAGCGCACGGGTAACTTCATTATCACCGATGCTTTCAAGGAGATCGTTAAGAGCGGGATAATTCTTCACCTCGATAAGACCTCTGATATTCTCGGCAGTATCACTGTCGCAGCCAAGCTTATTTATAAGTGCCTTGAAAAATCCGATATGACCTATTTCAAGACGGAAACCCTCAGTTTCAAAGGAGGAAAGCACCTCAAGAGCATTTGAAAGGACTTCAAGCTCTGCACGTCCCGAAGCGGAACCGATAAGCTCTATTCCCGTCTGGCGGATCTCATCACTTCTGCCACGCATACTGGGCTTGTTTCTGTAAACGCTCTGGCTGTAGCAAAGTCTGAGTGGAAGCGTCTGCTCTCTGAGACGGGTGGCGGTCATTCTTGCTATAGGCATTGTTGAGTCGGGGCGGACAACCATAAGACGAGCCTTGTTGTCAACAAGCTTATACATAGTTTCCTGAGGAAAATATCTTGACTTCATATTGAAAACATCGTAAAATTCAAGTCCCGGAGTTATAACCTCGGAATAGCCTTTGGATTTAAACACCTTCTGTAAGCGTTCTTCAACTGCCCTTACAGCGGCACATTCCTCAAAAAGCAGGTCTCTTGTTCCCTCGGGGGTTATAAGATCATATCGTTTCATACAGTAAATCTCCCTGTTAATTTATCGTGGTAAAGTGATATCATAGTAGTATAATACCATAATAATGTAATAATGTCAATAGCAGTCCGAAAATTTAGGCAATATAGCCTTTGATTTTCAAAAAATCGCTGTTAAGCTTGTCTATATCAACGGAGCCGTCATCATTTACAGATGTTGCTTCAACGGTGAAGTCGCCGGTGTAGCCTGTTTTTCTGACAAATCCGAAGAATCCGTCAAAATCAATATTTCCGCAGCCGAGATGAAGCGTCCTGAGGGCATTCCACTCCTTGATACCTCCGCCGTAATCATTGATGTGAAGATGCTTTATGTGCTTTTTCAGAAAATCTTCATCATAAAATTCGTCAAGCTCACCGTGAAATGCAGCCATTTTTGTATCAAAGGTAAAGCTGATGTCGGGATATTCCGCCGCAAGCTCACGAAGCCTGTTCATAGGAGCTGAAACGTTGCACACAACATTTTCAACCGTCAGCAGCAGACCGTGACCCTCGGCAATTTTTCTGAGCCGTTCATATGCCCGAAGATTTTCGGAAAAATTACTGTCGGAAACAAGCCCGTTCCACAAATGAAGCACCAAAAGCTTTGCGCCTGTCATTTCGGCAGCCCGACAGTCAAGCTCAAAGCGCCTGTATGCTTCCCCGTCTCCCGCCGAAATAAGCTCGCCTATCCCCTTTTCGCAGTGAACTGTGGGAATAAGCAGACCCATTCGGGAGATATCACCGTAAACCGTGTCAAAATTTTCATACCAGCTGCGGCTTATCATCAGCTCGAAGCCGTCACAGCAAAGCTTTTCCGCCAATTCGGGCAGAAGTCTGTAGTTAAGACCGTTTTTTCGTGTTACAACAGCTCCTGTGGAGCATAAAACTCTGTTCAATATGTCACTTCCTCAGAAAAGGCTTATCTGGTCGGACTTGGGAAGATCGCCCATTGCGCCCAGAGAAACCAGCTTGTCGATAACGGAATTTGAAACGCCGCTCTTTTCCTGAAGCTCATCTATTGAGATGAAGTCACCCGCCTGAACAGCGTCATACAGCGATTTTGCGGCATTCTCACCGATACCGCCCGCTGATGAGAACGGAAGTCTTATCTTGCCGTCCTCAACGGTGTATTTGGTTGCGTGGGACTTGTAGATATTGATTGGCAGGAAGTCATATCCCCTTGCCATCATCTCATTTGTGAGCAGGAGCATATCATATGTACCCGAATCCTTGGCGGTCTTGTCATTGCCCTTTGCCTTTATCTCGTTCATTTTGAGCTTTACGGCATTTCTTCCGAGCATAGCTGTCTCTGCGTCAAAGTCCTCTCCACGCACCGTAAATATGGTAGCGTAAAATTGCAGCGGATAATAGACCTTGTACCACGCAAGCTTGTTTGCGGCGATAACGTAAGCCGCAGCGTGTGCTTTCGGGAACATATACTTGATCTTAAGACAGCTGTCGATATACCATTCGGGAACATCGTGGCCTCTCATAGTCTGCTTCATTTCTTCGGTAAGGAGCTTGGGGGCTTTACCCTTACGGGTTATCTCCATTATTTTGAAAGAAAGGTTGGGGTCAACACCGTGATAGATAAGGTATGTCATAATACCGTCACGGCAGCCGATAACCTCGGAAATGGTGCAGATACCGTTTTTGATAAGATCCTGAGCATTTCCAAGCCATACGTCCGTACCGTGGGAAAGTCCCGATATCTGGAGCAGGTCGGAAAATCTTTTGGGTTTTGCATCAAGAAGCATCTGCATAGCAAAGCCCGTGCCCATTTCGGGGATAGCAAGTGTACCCGTCTGCCAGCCGATGTCCTCCGCAGTGACACCCAGCGCTTCGGGAGATGCATACAGGCTCATCACCTTTTCGTCCGCAGGGAAAATGTCCTTTGTAAGAACTCCCGTCATATCTTCAAGGTGCTTGTAAAGTGTGGGCACATCGTGTCCGAGCTCATCAAGCTTCAGGATAGTATCGTGAAGCGAATGGAAGTCAAAGTGAGTGGTGATGAAGTTTGATTTCGGATCCTCAGCAGGGTGCTGGACGGCAGTAAAGTCATATACCTCATAATCCGAGGGAACAACGACCATTCCTCCGGGGTGCTGACCTGTTGTTCGCTTAACGCCTGTGCAGCCGAGAGTAAGGCGGTTTTCCTCAGCTCTCGAGACCTTTTTGCCCACCGCTTCAAGATAATGCTTAACATAGCCGTAAGCGGTCTTTTCGGCAACTGAGCCTGTCGTTCCCGCTTTGAATACGTTTTCGGGACCGAACAATGTTTCGGTATATTTATGTGCGGAGGTCTGATACTCACCCGAGAAGTTAAGGTCGATATCGGGAGCCTTGTCTCCGTTGAATCCGAGGAACGTTTCAAAGGGGATATCGTGTCCCTCACGGATATATTCAGTACCGCATTTGGGACACTTTTTCGGCGGCAGGTCATAGCCCGAGCCGTAAGCACCGTCAAGGAAGAACTCACTGTTCTTGCAGTTGGGGCAGAGATAATGGGGCGGCAGGGAGTTTACCTCGGAAATACCCGACATATTTGCCACGAATGACGAGCCTACCGAACCTCTCGAGCCTACCTGATAGCCGTGCTCGTTGGAATTTGCAACAAGCTTCTGAGCGATCATATACAGCACCGCAAATCCGTTCTTGATAATGGAGTTCAGCTCCTTGTCAAGACGCTTCTGAACGATATCGGGAAGCGGGTCGCCGTACATTTCTTTGGCTCTCTTCCAGGTTATCCTTGGAAGCTCCTCTTCGGCATTGTCCATACTTGGCGTGAATGTTCCGGGCGGGATAGGTCTGATGTCGGGGTCAACCATATCCGCAATTTTATTTGTGTTTGTAACCACAACCTCATAAGCCTTTTCCTTACCCAGATATGAAAATTCTTCCAGCATTTCATCGGTCGTGCGCAGATACAGCGGCGGCTGATGCTCAGCATCGGCAAATTTGTCATACATAAGTATTTTTCGGAAAATTGCATCAGAGGGATCCATAAAATGAACGTCACAGGTGGCAACAACAGGAATATTCAGAGCATCGCCAAGCTTAACGATAGTTTTGTTAAATTCCTGAAGATCCTCCACAGTCTTGATATTGTCATAGTCATCATCACGGATAAGGAAGCCATTGTTCATAACAGGCTGAATTTCAAGATAATCATAAAATGACGCAATATCGCAGAGAACGTCCCAGGGACGGCCGTCACGTACAGCGGTGAAAAGCTCGCCCGATTCGCAGGCACTGCCTACGATAAGCCCCTCACGGTGAGTTATAAGCTCAGACATAGGTATTCTCGGGCGGCGGTGATAATACTTGATGTGCCCGAAAGAAACCAGCTTGTAGAGATTTTTCAGTCCTGCATTGTTCTTGGCAAGGATTATCTGATGATAAGCCCTCAGGCTCTTCGGGTCAACATTTTTTGTGACCTTGTTTATGTCGCTTATATTGACGCAGCCCTCCTCATCAATAAGCCGTGCGGCAAGCTTGATGAAGATTCTGCCGAGCATTTTTGCGTCCTCAAAGGCTCTGTGGTGGTCAAATTCGCCCAGTCCGAGATGCTTCGCAACGATATTCAGCTTGTGCTTTTTCAGTTCGGGAAGCATACTTCTGCACATTACCACCGTGTCGATAATTGAAAAATTGAATTTTATCCCCTGACGGACACATTCCGCCTTGATAAATGCCGTATCAAATCCTGCATTATGGGCGATAAGAACGGGAGCTTCGCCGCAGTATTCAATGAATTTTTCAAGAGCTTCTTTCTGTGACGGAGCACCCTCCACCATTTCCCCCGTAATGCCTGTAAGCTTTGTTATTCTTTCCGGAATGGGCTTTTCGGGGTCTGCAAAGCTTGAAAATGTGTCGCAAAGCTCAAGGTCACGAAGCCTTACAGCACCGTACTCGATTATCCTCTCGCCCGTTGCGGAAAAGCCCGTTGTCTCAAGGTCAAAAACGATAAGCTCGCCTTTCAGTGGTACATCTTTATATACACGGACAGCTTCAACGATATCATCTACCGAATACGCCTCGCAGCCGTAGATTATCTTAAATTCGCCGCCGCTCTTTCTGATATCATCACAGGCGGCAACTGCTTCTGGAAATGCCTGAACACCGCCGTGGTCGGTAATGGCAATAGCCTTGTGTCCCCAGCTGTATGCACGTTTTATGAGCTTGTCCGCAGGAGTGATAGCGTCCATCTGCGACATATTTGTATGCATATGGAGCTCAACACGCTTTTCCTCACAGGTGTCTGTTCTGTCCTTTTTCTTGACAAGCATAATGTCATTTGCACGAAGGACAAATTCGTTGTCAAATGTATCAAAATCCACTCTGCCCCTGATAATGGCAGTAGTGCCTTTTTTCAGTGTACTGAGGATATTTTCGCTGTCCTTGTCGGCAAAATCCTTAATGGAGATAGAACCTGTGTAGTCGGTAAGGCTTACGGTGGTTATGCGCTTTTCCTCACCCTTTTTGTTTTTTATCTCCTTTTCAGCATAATCGAAAATATCGCCCCATATAACAATGCCGTTCTGCGGTTCATAAATATCACCGATATTCGTGACACTGTCCGCAAAAATACGCTTGCCCTTGATTATCTGAGCGCCCTCGCTCATAACAGGGATAGTCTTGAAATCAACGGAAACGATCTCTTCCTTTGGAGGAGCTGAAAATGCAGGTCTCTGAGGTGCATCGGGGTCAGGCATAGGAACAGAGCTTTCATATGCCTGTCTTAGCTGCTCCTCGTAGCTGTCCTGCGGGGATTGCTTCTCAATGAGCTTTACTCCTAATTTTACAGAAAATTCGTCATTAATAAGCTTGGAAAGTGCTGCCTCGAAGCCTGCCCTTGAAATCAGCTCCGCACCGCCTCTTTTCAGTTCAATGTGCAGGATATTGTTATCTATGTAATAAAATGCACCGTTCAAGTGTCCATTTATCACAGCCATATCCTGCTTTAAGCGCATTACAAGCTCGGGAGTGTATTTTGCGTCAAGCATATCGGGAGTGTATCGGCAGTTCACACGGATAAGGTCAAGCCCCACAGCCTTTGCGGCAGCACGCTCAAATTCATCAAGATTTTCAAAGCGCTGGAGCTGAAGAAATGTAGCATAAAGATACATTTTCTTTCCGTCCTTGCTGCGGCATATGCGTATCAGCTCGCCTTTGCCCACAGGATTTGGTATCTTATCAGTGTATTCCGAAAAAAGCTCTTTTATAAGCAATTTTTATCTTCCTCCCGAAGTTTGTCGATCTCTTTGAGCAGCTCGCTGAGAACTTCATCTTCCCTGACCTTTCTCAGAAGCTGTCCCTTTCTGAAAATTACAGCGCAGCCGTCGCCGCCTGCAATTCCTATGTCAGCCTCTTTCGCTTCACCCGGGCCATTTACTGCGCAGCCCATAACTGCCACGGTTATGTCAAGGGGAATGTTTCTGACAGCCGTTTCAACGTCCTTTGCCAGCTTTACAAGATTGATTTTTGTCCGTCCGCAGGTGGGGCAGGAAACGAACCTGACACCGTGACCCTTTCCCACAGCCATAAGAATATCCTTTGCCGCAGCGATCTCCTTAACAGGGTCATCGGTAAGGGACACACGTATGGTCTCACCAATGCCGTCGCAAAGGAGCGAGCCTATTCCCACAGCGGATTTGATAATGCCCATTCTTTCCGTGCCTGCCTCTGTAACGCCGAGATGAAGCGGATAACAGGTCTTTTCCGTCGCGAGACGGTATGCGTCTATCATAGTTTTAACGTCCGATGATTTTATTGAAATAACGATATCGTCAAAATCACACTGTTCAAGGAGAGCTGCGTGATCCATTGCGCTCTCAACAAGTGCCTCCGCACAGGGTCTGCCGTATTTGGCAAGAAGCTCTTTTTCAAGTGAGCCTGAATTAACACCTATCCTGATTGGGATATTCCGTGCCCTACAGCAGTCCGCAACCGCTTTTACCCTGTCAATACCGCCGATATTTCCGGGATTTATGCGTATCTTGTCAACTCCTGCGGCAGCGCATTCAAGGGCAATTCGGTAGTCAAAATGGATATCCGCCACAAGTGGTATGGAAACAGCCTCTTTTATGGCAGGGATAAGCTTCACAGCCGCCATATTGGGAATTGATGCCCTGACTATCTCGCAGCCTGCCTTTTCAAGCTCTATAGCCTGCCTTACGCTGCCCTCGATATCCTCAGCAGGCACGTTGAGCATAGACTGGATATAAATTTTGCTGCCGTCAAGAGTAAGTCCTCCGACTTTAACAGGGTGAAGCTTTCTCATAAGATCATTCCTTAAATAAAGATATTTTTAACGTCATTGAACGTAACGATTATCATAAGGAGCATAAGCAGGGCAAATCCCGCAAAATGCACCATTCCCTCAGTCTCAGCCTTGACAGGCTTTCGGCGTATTGCTTCGATTATTAAGAAAACAAGTCTTCCGCCGTCAAGTGCTGGCAGTGGCAGAAGATTAAAAATTCCTACGTTTACGCTGATAAGCATAGCAATGTCGAGAAGATATCCGATATCAAAGCCCGATTCCTGAGCGCTTTCGGATATCACCGTCACAATGCCAACAGGTCCCTGAAGATTGTTAAGACCGTATTTTCCCGAAATAAGGTCTCTCAGGGACATAAGAATGAGCCTTGAATAATACATAAACTTGTTTGCTGCGACAGGAAGAAGCTCGGCTGCGGTCATATCCTTCATATAGACCTTGAAATCGTAATTCAGGACACGTTCGCCTGTTTCTTCATCGACCGTCAGACCGAATTTCACACCGTTAAACGTGAGCTTTTCACCGTCACGCTCCACAACAAAATCAAGAACGCCGTCCTCGTCATTTCTCAGCTCATAGATAATGTCATTAGCCGTAAAAATGTGCAGACCGTTGACCTTGGTTATCCTGTCACCCACAGCCATTCCCGCAGTCTCGCAGCCCGAGCCCGGAACTATCTCGGCGATAATTGTGGTGGTGACCCTGCCCGCCGCAAGAAAAATTATGATTGAAAGAATAAAGCCGAGTATCAGGTTCATTATCGCTCCTGCGGCGATAACGGCTATCCTGCGCCACACAGACTTGTTTCGGAAGCTGTTTTCATTGTCAGATTCCTCGTCCTCACCCATTGAGCAGAAGCCGCCGAGGGGCAGGAGACGAAGGGTAAAAAGCGTGTGCTTTCCCTGTTTTTTGAAAATAACAGGTCCCATACCTATCGCAAATTCCTGCACATCTATGCCGCATTTCCTTGCAACGATAAAATGTCCGAACTCATGAACAACAACGATGACGCAGAATATCAGAACAGCACTGATAATTGAAATGACTGTACTCATTTATTCCTCCACAAAATAATGTCAGCAAAATCTGCTGTCTATGTAATCCCTCGCCATAGCGTCGGCAGCGAGCACAGCATCAAGTGAATCCGCAGGCTTCACGGCAATGCTTTCAAGAGCACCGCTCACTCCCCTGCCGATATCGCCGAAGCCGATCTTTCCGTCAAGGAAAAGCTCAACAGCTCTTTCATTGGCACCATTGACGATACTGCCCGCAGTTCCTCCTGCTTCAGCAGCTTTTACCGCTGTTTTAAGGCACACAAAGGTGTCATAATCGGGTTTTGCAAATGTGAGATTTCCATAATCTGTCAAAGAAAGCTCACCTGACAGTGACTCGCATCTTTCGGGATATGTGAGAGCAAGCTGAATAGGTATCTTCATATCAGGCACGCCAAGCTGTGCTATAACAGCATTGTCCGAAAGAACGATCGCTGAATGGATAACGCTCTGCCTGTGAACAACTATCTCCACCTGAGATGGCTTCACGCCGAACAAATGGCAGGCTTCCATAAGCTCCAGCCCCTTGTTCATAAGTGTGGCGCTGTCAACGGTTATTTTCCGTCCCATTGACCAGTTTGGGTGCTTAAGCGCCTGCTCAACGGTCACGTTTTCAAGCTCCGATGATGTTTTTCCGAAGAACGGACCTCCCGAAGCTGTGAGGATAATACCTTTGAGCTGCTTCTGCACATCACCCTTTATGCCCATAACGCACTGGAATATCGCACTGTGTTCACTGTCGATGGGCAGTATGGTTATACCCTTTTCGGCAGCCAGCTTCATAACGATATCGCCGCCTGCCACAAGCGTTTCCTTGTTTGCAAGAGCCACCTGCATACCGCTTTCAAGAGCTGCGACAGTGGGTTTAAGTCCAACCATACCGACAACGGCATTAACGG
>CAKSPU010000045.1 GCA_934486875.1 uncultured Oscillospiraceae bacterium | reverse complement strand
CCTGTATACGATGGAGTTGTGCCTGTATACGATGGAGTTGTGCCTGTATACGATGGAGTTGTGCCTGTATACGATGGAGTTGTGCCTGTATACGATGGGGTTGTGCCTGTATACGACGGGGTTGTGCCTGTATACGATGGGGTTGTGCCTGTGTATGGAGGAACTGTGCCTGTGTATGGAGGCAGTGTTCCTATGTTTGGTGCTGTCACTGCTGAGACAGCTGATGTTCCGTCAGCGGTGGTTGCAGATGTGCCTGCGGGCTTTGCATCTGTGGGAACGGTTGTCTCGGCTGAAACGGGTGTTATTGCAGATACAGCGGGAGCGGTCTCTGCCGATGTTTCGGGGAGTGTTTGGGGCTGAGGTGCATCTGATACTGCCGATCCGGGAGCATTTGTCACATCAGACCTTGGAACCGACATAACAGCTTCGGGCACGCCTGTTACGGCAGGAGATGAGCTTTCTGCCGCTGTGCTTTCCTGCCCGTTATCTGTTACAGATTCTGCGGCAGGTTCGGTCACGGGAGCTGTTTCTGCGGGAGCGGTCTCCTCGGGAGTCTCATCTGTATTTGCAATACTCTCGGCATTTCCGCCTCTCAGCTTCTGCACGATAAGCTCATCAAGCTCCATAAGATGCTCGTCATTGGAACGGAGAGCGTTCTCTTTTATTTTTGCGGAAAGCTTCTCATAGAAAATTTCGTGAAGCGGGTCATCGCCATCGCCAAGCTCAATGAGATTTCCGTTTTCATCTTCTCCGACGAAGCGTGACTTTCCGTCCATTTCTGCGGGGTTTCCGCTGTTTTCATCAGGCTCGGTGCGAATGGTAACGCCCTTGTCAGCACCTACTATGACCATTTTCTCGGTGGGGTTGCCGTCTGAATCAAGGAGAGTTACTTCCACCTTGCCGTTTAAGGTGTTTTCACGAATGGTATATCCGCCGTTACCGTCCCCATCAACGGAAACGGTGAAGCTTGTGCCTCTTACCGCCATTGTTGCTTTCGGTGCGGACACCTCATAGGAGGAATTTGCGGACAGGGGGGTGGTTATTTCATTTAATATAGTACCCTGCTTTAAATTTATGGCAGTTCTGCTGTCGGCAGCCGTACCCGAAGCTATGAGCTCGAGGATAGTATCGCTGTCCAGCATAAGGTACTTGTCGCTGTCAAGGGCAAGGCGCAGTGTGCTTCCGCTGCCCACGGTGACGGTATCACCGCTTTCAAGATTCATTCCTATGTATGCGTCAATGTCGCCCGTGCCCTCTCTCGTAACGACGGAACTTCCCGTCATTTCAAAGACCTTGAGGACTCTGTAGGTGTCCTCCTTGGTAAGTATAACGCCTGCGGCAACTGCTCCCGATATTACGAAAGCTGCGCTGCACGCTATGATTATCTTGACTTTCAAGGACATTGCGGCAATAAAAGTTTTTACGCTCATATAATGATCGCCTCCTGTTTCCTGCTTTATCGCAGTAAAAAATAAAAAGGAGCATACGGTCTGACAGCACTCCTCGGGCAACGCCCTACAAATGCAGCCCGACCGCCATACTCCTTGAATGTTCTTAAAGTTTAGGCTCGTGCTTTGCGACACCGATTTTCATCGGCTTTGCCTTTTAATTTGTTAATAGTATGATACCATATTATGCTAAAAAAAGCAATAGGATAAATCAAATTTTGTAATATATACTAAAAATAATTGAAATATAAGCGAATGCCACAGCGCACTGCACAACAATTAACGCAAAATTAACGGCTATGCGACTTACAAAATTCCGAGCTTCCTTAAAAATTCTGCCGAGCGGCGCTGATTTTCCGGGGAAGAGGTCTCGATGAGAACCGTTTTTACATCGCCGAAACAGGTCTCGAAATGATACTTGAAGCGATTCCAGTCGATTTTTCCGTCCCCTGCCGCAAGGTGGAGGTCGTTTTTCAGATCGTTGTCATTTATGTGCATATGCTTCACATAGGGCGCAAGGGCTGTTACCCAGCTGTCGATGTCAGAGCCATAGATCACGGCGTGGGCATAATCAAAGCATATCCCGAAATTTGCCTTGTCCGCAAGCCTTTCCGCAAGCCCTGCCAGCATATCGGGCGAGGTGTCGAACATATTCTCCATATAAATTTCAAGGTCGGGATAATCGTCAAGCACGCCCCTCCAGAATTTTTCGTTGCAGTCAAACCAGTTTTTGATGTATGCATCTGCGGTGAGGTCGGGATTGTGATTTGTGTGGAAAACCACGCCCTTTGCGCCGATCTTTCGGGCAATATCAAGGCTCTGCCTTACCCGCAGCCCGGATATCTCACGTATTTTTTTGTCATAGCTGAAAATGAGCACGTCAAAAAATGCGCCGTGCATAGTGCAGAGGTCGGGAACGCCTGCCGCTTTATAGCGGCTTATGATATGGTCCGTAAGGGCGGTGTCGTCCATAACATCGGGGATAAAGAAATCATTGTACTCAAAGCCGAAGCCGTACTCTGAAGCAAGCTCAAGGCTGCTGTCAATACTTTTTATCTGCGGAATTATCAGAAATCTGCTCATTGTACAAGCTCCTTTTCCCCGATTGTTTTCTCTTCGTTCAGCCCTGTGAGTGAGTAGACGAAAACGCCCTTTGATTTGCCTTTGAGAGGTATCTCACCGATAGGCTCAACGGTTATCCTGTCCTTTACCTGCTCATAAACGCTTTCGCTTATGAGCACCTGCCCCCGTTTTGCGTTTGATTCAAGACGTGCGGCGGTGTTTACCGTGTCACCGATAGCAGTGTAGTCCATTCGGAAGTCGCAGCCGATGTTTCCCACGACCGCAGGACCGCAGTTTACACCCACACCGAAGCTTACGGATTTGCCGTAGCGCTCCATAAACTTGCTTTCAATGGCATTTCCTCCGCTTACGATGTCCCAGGCAGTTTTGACGGCTCTGTAAACATAATCGTCAAGGTCGAAAGGAGCGTTGAAAACAGCCATTGTTGCGTCGCCGATGAATTTGTCAAGAGTGCCGCCGTTTGCGAAAATCGAGTTGGTGGTAAGGTTAAGGTAGCTGTTCAGGATATCCACCACCTGTTCGGGTTCAAGGCTTTCCGACATCGGAGTGAAGCCTCTGATGTCAACGAAAAGCACGGCGATGTCACGGTTTTCGCCGCCAAGCTTAATGTGATAATTTCCGCTTTTTGCGATTTCCTCAACGACCTGAGGGGCAACATATTTCTTGAATGCGGCGGTTATCTTCCTCTTTTCGGCAGCCTGCTCGCCGTATTTTCTCATAAGGTTCAGAAGGTAATACGCCACAGAGCAGAGGGGAGCGTAGAGGATAGGGAATGCAGTGCCTGCGCTGTTTAATGCGATGCACCCGAACACACAGCCCGCCGCAGTTACAATAACGATGGGGGTGGAGAATTTCAGCTTCATTTTCCTTGACACGATGTAAGCACAGCAGGCGATCACAGCCGCAGAAAGTGCGGAAACGGCTCTCGGTGCGGGTACGGGGCATTTGCCGTCAAGGAGTCCCTGAACGATGTTTGCGTGGATCTCCACACCGTACATCTGATCGGCGCTGTTGGGAACGGAAAACTGATCCTGAAGTCCCGAAGCGTATGCGCCTATGAGCACGATGCAGTCGGAAAAAATTCTTGGGTCGGCAGAGCCGTCAAGGACGCTGCTGAGGGAGATGTGCTCATAATCAAAGGGTCTGCCCGCATAGTTTATCCACATTCGGCTGTTGGAATCGAGTGTGGGGATATTTTCGGGAATGCCCAGAAATTCGCAGTATTTTGAATATATGGTCGCCGCAAAGCTTTTGTAGGTCACACCCTCAAATTCCTCGGAAATAAATGCGGAGCGTACAATTCCGTCCTCGTCTGATGTGGCGTTCACAAAGCCTGTTTCGGTGCAGTCGGCTATAATGGGCTGCTCAATTGAATCAATATTGAAATGGTCGATGTAGGGCTTTCCCTTTTCATCGGTCTTGTAGGCGGAGGTGTAGTTTATATATGAGCCCGAAATGACCCTGCCGTTTTTTTCACAGGAGGCTTTCAGGGTCTCATCGCCCTCGCTGTCCATATCTCCGAACACCATTATGTCCATTGCGATAACTGCGGGATAATCGCCCAGCTTGTCGATAACATCAGCATAAACGCTTCTTGACCAGGTGCCGAAGGGACCTATCTCCTGTAATGTCTTGTCATCAATGGCAACTATCTTTATCTTGTTGTTGATGCCTCTCGGCTGCTGATACGCCTTGTCACGGAGCAGACTGTCAAAGGAGTAGAACGCATCGTAGAATGACAGTAAAAATGCCAGCAGGAATGCGATAAGTGCTTCAAAAAAAATGACTGAACCCGATTTTCTGCTCATTATCCGACCCCCATTATACCATATTTTAGTATATTATAACACATATTATATAATTTGTCACTATGATTTTAAAAAAATATTTTTTGAGCTTTTCTATTTACAAACCACAAATAATGTGGTATAATGTTTGCAATATACTTTTAATATTTAAGGAATGAAAATACAAATTTGTGAAAGGATAGTGCAGATATGGGAAGCAGCGTTTCTTCCGATGTTTTACTCGAACAGATCTTCAGCATCACTCAGGACCTTTACAAGGAAATGTCCAAGACAGATAATGATGCGGAAAACGATCACAATACCATTTACCGCCTGCTGACAGACCTTGGCAGAAGCCTTGTGAATGCCGACAGGGCAAGCTTCTGGAAATGGGACAAGCGAAACCATTCACTGTGGACAACAGCGGCTGTGGGAGCGGGCAGGATAACCATTCCCGAGGGCACGGGACTTGTGGGAAAGGCACTTGCGGAAAAGCGTGCCATTATTACCAATGACCCTTACAATGACCCTGATTTCAACTCCGACGTTGATAAAAAGACAGGCTATGTCACAAGGTCTATCCTCGTAATGCCCATATCCGACTGCAAGGGCGAATTTATCGGCGCATACCAGGCGATAAACAAGCTTGACGGCAATGGCTTTGACCTTAAGGAAGACGTAAAAAGGCTGTCTCTTGCCGCATTCATCTGCGGCATCACCCTTGAATCCGACAGCTTCCTTGACGATTCCCGCCACGACAGGCTCACAGAGCTTAAAAACAGAATGGGCTTCTACAGCGATTACAGCAAGATCTACGAGAAGATACTTACAGACAGCACTTGCGTCCGCAATGTTTCTTTGTTCATCTGCGATATCGACTTTTTCAAAAAGGTGAACGATACATACGGTCATAACGCAGGCGATGCGGTGCTCCGCCACGTTGCCGAGAATTTCCGCATAAATTCACGTATCTGCGACGGCGTTTACAGGTGGGGCGGAGAGGAATTTATCGTAGTTCTTCCCGATACCGACGAGGAACAGGCGGCAGAGGCAGCCGAGCGCCTGAGACTTTGCATAATGAACTCCGTCTGTCATTTTGAGGATCTTGACATCAAGGTAACGATGAGCTTCGGCGTTACGGGCATCGACCCCGCAAAATCGATAGAGGACAACATCAAGGACGCTGACGAAAAGCTTTACAGAGCCAAGGAAACAGGACGAAACCGAGTTATTCTTTACTGATACCGAAAGGAACGATAGAAAATGTCAAAAACTATTCTTGTAACAGGCGGCGCAGCAAGCGGAAAATCCAGATGGGCAGTGTCATATCTTGCAGCCTGCGATTATGTGCTTTATCTTGCAGTGGCAGATGAGGTGGATCATGATACTATGGGACGCATCGAGTACGGCAACAAGCACAATTTTGTTGAGTGGGACATAAAGACAGGGGCTGTGAAGGCTCCCACGGAATTTATCACCGACCACAAGTTCGTCATTTTCGACAGCCTTGCGGCATATACCTCAAAGGTTATGAATGATATGTGTCCCGACCTTTCCAAGATCGACGAGCAGACCAAAAAGGACATTGAGAAAAAGATCATTGCGGATATCAGCGAAATGTACGACAAAATTATGGTGATAGACGGCACTATGATAACCATTACTCTTGAAACAGGCTTCTCCGTTACCCCCGAAAATCACGATCAGGCTGTTTTCAGAGAAATTCTCGGAAATGTAAATCAGCGTATCGCAAATATGTCCAACGAGGTCTATCTTTCCGCCAGCGGTATCCAGTTCAAGATAAAGTAAGAGAGGGGAAATTTTATGACATTTGAAGAATTTATTATGGAAGCAAGGGAGCTTGGCGCTTCCGATATTCACCTTACAGTCGGCGCTCCCACAGTTGTCCGCATAAACGGCGAGCTGAAAAAGTTCAAGGAGCTTTCCGATATCGTTGTTAACCGCACTATCCTTTCCATACTGAGCGCCGAGCAGGAGCAGCTCCTCACCACAGGTCAGGACATCGACTTCAGCTTCGAGCTTGAAAACGGCGCAAGACAGCGTGTGAACGTGTTCAGACAGAGCGGCAGACTTGCCTGCTGTATCAGACTTTTAAATGATAAGATACCCACTCTCGAGGAACTGAAAATGCCCTCGGTGCTCACCGAGCTTGCAGAGAAGAAGAGGGGACTTATCCTTGTTACAGGTCCTACGGGTTCGGGTAAATCCACAACACTTTCCGCAATGGTTGATTACATCAACAGAAACCGTGCCTGCCACATCATCACCATCGAAGACCCCGTTGAGTACAGATATGTTCCCGAAAAGGCTACCATTCATCAGCGTGAGATAGGCAGAGATGTGGGTTCATTCAGCGATGCCCTCAGAAGTGCTCTCCGTGAGGATCCCGATGTTATCCTCGTGGGCGAAATGAGAGACTATGAGACCATTTCCCTCGCAATGACCGCTGCCGAAACAGGACATCTTGTGCTTGCAACACTTCATACATCAGGCGCTGCACAGACCATTGACCGTATCATTGATGCCTGCCCTCCCCACGCACAGGAGCAGGTGAGAGCACAGCTTGCCAATATGCTCCAGGGCGTTATTTCGCAGACACTTCTGCCCACTGCGGACGGAAAGGGACGTGCTGCGGCTCTTGAGATACTCATTGGCACAGACGCTGTAAGAAGCCAGGTTAGAGCCAACAAGATACCTCAGATCGAATCCACTATGCAGGCAGGCGCACGTCAGGGAATGTGTACTTTCCAGGATCATCTTGCAAGACTTTACAAGAGAGGCATCGTTTCCTACGAGACTGCTATGGAATATGCTCCCGACAAGGCTGAAATGGAAAAGGCTCTGAATATGACAGCAGGATTCTGATATTAAAAATTCAATGCCTTTCTCCCGAATCGGAGAAGGGCATTTTTTCTGAAAGGTAATCATATTGAAAAATATACTTAAATGCATCGGTGCATTTTTTATTACGATAGGGGCATTATGGGCGCTTCTTGTCCTTACATCCCTTATCCCGAACGGGAAAATAAGGACGAATATGTTTGGGAGCGCCGAGCAATATAACGGCGCTGCCCCCTTTTATCAGAGCGCAGGACAAAACTCCGTCACGGATAATTATGCCGATGTGATACTTCTGAATGTGCTCTGGAACATAAAAAGTGATGACCCCTTTGTGTCCTCCCTTGACACGAAATATTATGACGGAGATGACGGGGTGACGGACAGGGGAGAAAACTACGGGCTTTTTTCCGCAGTTTTTGAGGACACTCCTCCCAACACCGATTATTCCCGATACTGGCACGGCTCGGTCATTTTTATCCGTCCGCTTATGCTTTTGGGGGACGTAAGGGAGATAAAGCTTGCAGGCGTTATTTTTGCCCTGCTTTTTCTCATCATCGACTGCATTATACTGATAAAAAGGCGGCAGAGCTTTGCGGCGGCGGCGCTTGTGATATCCTTTGGGGCGGTGCAGATGTACAATATCCGCCTTTCACTGGAATATATGCCGACGGTGCTCATATGCCTTGGAATGCTGCCGTTTTTTGTGAGTCTTGAAAAAAATGGCGATGAGACCCTTTCGGTGCTTTCGGTGATATGCGGAACTATGACGGCATTTTTCGATTTTCTCACCACCGAAACTCTGACGGTGCTCATTCCCCTTATCATAATTATGATGATACGGAAAAACGAGGGGCGGTTTGCGGGCTTTAAAAGGGAGCTTGCGTCATCTGCAAAATGCGGCGTTTCGTGGGTGTCCGCATATCTCTGCACATTCCTCGTAAAATGGACTGCCGCAAGCATTGTGACGGGGGAAAACAAATTCACCTCTGCCCTTTCCTCCGCAGAGGAAAGAATTTACGGCGAAGCGGAGGAGCTTTCACCCATTGCGCAGATCTTCCTTGCACCTCTCGCCAACATATCCGCAATGTTCGGGGGATATGAAAGGGTCAGCCCTGCTAATATCATTGCAGGACTTTTCCTCACAGCCGCAGTGTCTGCGGGCATATTTCTCATATTCCGCAGGGGTGAAAAGGGCAGCGGACAGGGCTTTGCGGCGCTTATGCTCGTTCTCGGAATGCTGCCGTATCTGCGGTATATTGTACTGAGCAACCATTCATATCTCCACGATTTCTTTACATACCGTGCTCAGGCGGCAACGGTGCTTGCCCTTATGGGGGCTGTGTGGTTCTATACCTTCGGTGCGCCGATGTCTGAGAAAAAGGTCGGAAAGAAACGGCACAGATAAAGCAGCTTCACAAAGCTTTGGATAACGCCTGTTATATCCGTCTCCGCTCATTTGAAAGATGAGCGGAGATTTTTTGTTACATATTCCATAAAAATCAGTTATCATATGCTAACTGATTGTGTAATCATACGAAACCGTTTTAAAACCGTTGACATAACAGGAAAAATCAGTATAATGAATATATGAACAATTGAACATATATAATACTAATAACCAACAGACAGGTTCTCGGTTTATTTATAGAGCGATTGTTTCATAGCATTGGTTGGAAAAAGCAAAAAAATATCATCAATGAAAGGGTGTATGGGTATGTTTATAGATATCAAGGATATCAGAAAAAGCTACGGAAGCGGCGACAGCAAGGTGGAGGTCCTTAAGGGAATAAACATCGGCGTTGAAAAGGGGGAGTTCTGTGTTCTCCTCGGACCTTCGGGAAGCGGAAAATCAACGCTTCTTAACATTATCGGCGGAATTGATGACGCTGATTCGGGGTACATTTCCATTGACGGCGAAAAGACCGAAAATATGAACGAAAAGGCACTGACGGAGTACAGGCGCAAGCACCTCGGCTACATTTTCCAGATGTACAACCTCATTCCCAACCTCAACATCAAAGAGAACGTCGAGACAGGGGCATATCTCAGCGACCACCCTCTTGATGTTGACGAGATACTCAAAACCCTGGGGCTTTATGAGCACCGTCACAAGCTTCCCTCACAGCTTTCGGGCGGTCAGCAGCAGAGATGCTCTATCGGACGTGCGATAGTTAAAAATCCCGATATTCTCCTTTGCGATGAGCCTACCGGTGCTCTCGACTACAACACCTCCAAGGAGATACTTAAGCTTATCGAGACCGTTAATCAGAAGTACAACACCACTGTAATTATGGTAACTCACAATGAGGCTATCAAGGATATGGCTGACAAGGTGGTAAAGCTTCGTGACGGTATGGTAAGAAAAGAGATACATAACGATAAGAAGCTGTCCGCAGAAGAGCTTGACTGGTAATAGGGGGGCTTAAAATGAGAGATCCGCTGATAAAAAGAATACCGAGGGAGCTTGCAAAGGACGCTTCAAAATACATCGCCATTTTCATTATGATGGTGCTGCTCATTTCAATGTGTTCGGGAATGAGAGTGGGAAACGAGAGCCTGAAAGCTGCCTATTATGAAAGCTTCGGGCTTTATAACCTTGAGGACGGACATATCACCTTTGACAAGCCCCTCCCCGACACGCTGAGGACTGCCCTGGAAGAAAAGGGCGGAATTAAATTTTATGACAGCATTTATTTTGATGAAGCTACCGCCGAAACAGGTGCCGACATCAGAGTTTACAGACTGAGCGACACTCTCAACAATCCCTGCCTGCTGAGCGGAGAGCTTCCTGCGGCAGACAATGAGATAGCCATTGACAGGGTTTTTGCGAAAAACAATGACATAAACGTAGGCGACAGCATCACCCTTTGCGGCAAGGTACTCAGAATAACGGGCTTTATCGCTCTTCCGAACTACAGCACTCTTTTTGAGAAGAACACCGACCCTATGTTCGACACTATAAATTTCTCCGTTGCGGTAATGACCGACAGCGGATATGAGAGCATCGGCAGCAAGAACATCAGCTACAATTATGCCTGGAAATACAATACTTCCTACAGCGATGATATCGAAGCTGCGGAGCTTTCGGACAAGCTTACCGATGTGCTTGAAGATGAGCTTACGGATTATGACGAAGCCATTGTTGAGGAACAGGTGAATGAGCTTACCGACAGACTTGAAAAGGCTTCCGAGGAATACGGCGACATTCTGGGAGATGCCTTTGAAGAAAAGGTAAACGAGGTGACCGACACTATTGCCGAGGGCGCTGAGGAATACGGAAAGCTTTATCAGGCAGCTATTGAAAAGAAGCTCACCGAAATTTCCGAAAATGCACAGAAGGGTGCGGAGGAATATGCGGCGCTTTATATGGCAACAGGGGAGAAACCGAAAAAATCAGACCTTTCGGTATCGGTCGATGATTTTACGTTCGGAATGATAGAAAACACCGTTGCCGCAATGCTTTCGGGTGAGGAATACACAGCTCCCGATGAGCAGGATCTTATCAACGAATACATTGACAGCGTTCCTAAGCCTGCAAAAGATGAGCTTACCGTTGATGTTGACGACTTTATGTTCGGCGTTATCGAGGACAGCGTGGCGGCTGCCGTCAGGGGTGAGGAATACGGCGGACCCTCCGAGGACGATTTCAGGGACGCTTATATAGACACCGTTCCCCGTCCTGCAAAAGAGGATATTTCCGTTCCCCTCGATGATTTCCTTTTCGGCATAATCGAGGACGCTGTTGACGCAGAGCTGAACGGCGAGGATTACGAAATGCCCGAGGACGAGGCTTTCGAGGACGAGATAGACAAGACTGACATAATTGCCGTAGACGATTATCTTCCCCGCTATCTCAATCAGGGCGTTACGTTCTCCATTGACGATATCGGCGGAGATGAAGCAGGCACAATGGTAATGTGCTATATGATGATAGCAGTCATCGCCTTTATCTTTGCGGTGACCATATCCAACACCATTGTTTCCGAAGCAGGCGTTATCGGTACACTCCGTGCGTCTGGCTACACAAAGGGCGAGCTTGTGAGACACTATATGGCAGTGCCCATAATAGTAACGCTTATCTCCGCAGTTGTGGGAAATATCCTCGGCTACACTGTGCTTAAGGATTTCTGCGTGGACCTTTATCTCGGCTCCTATTCCCTTACGACCTACAAGACCCTCTGGAACCCCTCCGCATTTCTTATCTCCACAGTCGGACCTATGATCCTTATGCTGGTGATAAATCTCTTCGTGCTGATCTCAAAGCTGAAGCTCAGCCCTCTGAAATTCCTGCGCCGTGACCTTAAGAAGAACAGCAACAAAAAGGCTGTGAGACTTAACACAAAGATACCATTCAAAACAAGATTCAGTCTCAGGATAATCCTCACAAATCTTCCCGGATATATCGTAATGATAATCGGAATACTCTTCGGTGCGGCTCTTATCAGCTTCGGTGATATGTTCCCGAGAATGCTTGACGATTACAAGGATATGATAGTGGAAGATATCATAAGCAATTATCAGTACATACTTTATGACAGCGAGGAAGCGGAAGGCACTGCTGACGAAAGCGCAGAAAAATTTGCGATGTCGAGCTTTGACTTTTCCAAGGAGGGTTTCCTTACAGACAGCATTTCCGTTTACGGAACAGAAAAGGACAGCCGCTATGTTCCTGCGGATATCCCCGAGGGAAAGGTGCTTATTTCCACGGGCATCAGCAAGAAGTTCGGACTTGACACAGGCGACACTATCGAGCTTGACGAAAAATACAAGCGTGACAGCTCCTATGTCCTTGAGATAGGCGGCGTTTATGATTACAATTCCTCTTTGGCTGTGTTTATGGATCTTGATGATTACAACAGGACTTTCGGTGAAAAGTCGGATCATTTCACAGGCTATTTCTCCGACAATGAGCTTACCGACCTTGACCCCGATGACATTGCGGCTGTGATGACAGCAAGCGATTACACCAAGCTTTCGGATCAGCTTATGGTGTCGATGGGCTCGATGATGGATCTTATCAGGTGGTTCGGAGCGCTGTTCTTCATCATTGTAATGTATATCCTCTGCAAGCAGATAATTGACAGGAATTTCCAGTCCATTGCGATAACCAAGATACTTGGTTTCAGAAACAATGAGATAGGCGGACTTTACATCGTCTCCACTGCTGTTGTGGTGGTGATAGGACTTGCTCTTGCAGTTCCATTTATCGACATACTGATGCGTGTGGTGTTTGAGAAATATCTTTACACGATGATGGCAGGATATTTCCCGTACATAATGAGCCCGATGACATATGTTGTTATGATCGTTACAGGTCTTGCCTGCTTTGCTGTTGTGGCACTTCTCCAGATGAGAAAGGTCTCCAAGGTATCTAAGAGCGAAGCTCTTAAAAATGTGGAATAATACTAATAAACAATTAACCTATAGACAAATCCTCGGCTTTATCTATAGAACAATTGGTTATTAGTATAAAAAATGCCGCTTCCGTTGGGTGCAACGGGAGCGGCATTATTTTATCCCAGCAGATGTTCAATAAGTATCTTGATACCGAGAACAATAAGTATTATTCCTCCCGCAAGCTCTGCTTTGGACTTGTACTTTGTTCCGAATACCGAGCCTATCTTCACTCCGACGGCGGATATGATAAATGTACACAGACCGATGAAAATTACGGCTTCAACGATGTTTACATCAAGGAATGCGAAGGTCACGCCAACTGCAAGAGCGTCGATAGCAGTGGCAACTGCAAGGACAAGCATTGTCTTGGGGGCAAATGACGGGTCAGCGCCCTCCTCATCATCTGAAAGAGCTTCCTTTATCATATTGAATCCGATTATCGCAAGGAGAATAAATGCTATCCAATGGTCAAAGGCGGTGATGTAGCTTTTGAAATTTACTCCCAGAAGATATCCGAGGGCAGGCATAAGCGCCTGAAATCCGCCGAACCACGCTCCGCAGATAAGGGAGTATCTGAACTTATACCTGGGCGTTGCCAGCCCCTTACAGACGGACACCGCAAATGCGTCCATTGAGAGTCCCACGGCGATGAGGAAAAGTGTTATCATATCCATAGCTTGAAAATCCTTTCACGGTTGTATAGTATATTTATGTCCGCAGAAAAATAAAAAGACCCGCATACAGATAAAGCCGAAAAAATTCAGCTTCATCTGTATGTGAGTCTTATCAATTAAGGCAAACCGGACTGAAAGCAGTCGGTATGTCGATTTGCCGCTTTAAATATAAAGCAGATTACTCCCCCACGGAAATATTGTACGTTAATTCTAACATATATTTACGGGGCTGTCAAGCAAAAAATCCTGCTGTTTATAAAAAATTAATAATATCACGCACCGCAGGGAAATATTCTTTCCCTGCGGTAGGTTTGTATTATGCGTCCTCGAAAAGCTCACCGTCAACTATACGCACTATCCTGCCCGCACTTTTTGCAACGTTCAGGTCGTGGGTTATCATAACAATGGTGTGACCCTTTTCGTTCAGCTCCCCAAAAAGCTTCAATACCTCTTTGCCAGTTGCGCTGTCAAGTGCGCCTGTGGGCTCGTCGGCAAGGAGGAGCTTCGGATTTCCCACAAGGGCTCTTGCGATCGCCGCCCTTTGCTGCTGTCCGCCCGAAAGCTCCGTGGGCTTGTGATCCATTCGTTCGCCCATTCCAAGCTGAATGAGCCGCTCCCTTGCCCTGACCTCCGCTTCAGCCGCATCTTCGCCTCGTATCAGCAGGGGCATCATAACATTTCTGAGAATGGTATACTTTGAAATAAGATGATATTTCTGGAAGATAAAGCCGATGTATTCGTTTCGGATATCGGTGAGCTTATTGTCATTCATCGTGTGGACAGGCTGACCCGAAAGATAATACTCGCCCTCGTCAAAGCTGTCCATACAGCCTATCATATTCATAAGGGTGGATTTTCCAGAGCCTGAGGGACCGAGTATTGCAAGAAACTCGCCCTCATTCACGGTAAGGCTTATGCCTTTGAGGACTGTAAGGGTGGTATCGCCCATTTTGTAGCTTTTTTTAATGCCGCTCATTCGGATAACAGGTTCGCTCACTCAGCTCACCTCCGCTGCGCAGACATTGCCCCGATCGTTTACCGTAAGGGTGATGACATCGCCTGCGGAAACACCCGAATAATCATTGCTCCTGCCGCTGAGTCCGTCAATGGGCATACCCACGGGGAGAATGTATTCCGCTTCCTCACCGGTTTTTTCCACCGATGCGCTCTTTCGTCCGCCCTTGCCTGAGGGCATATTGCCCATATCGGGAGGTGTGCCGTTCATATCGGGCATCTCGCCGCCGAAATCGGGCATATCTCCGTTCATATCGGGCTTTTCTCTGCCAAAGTCAGGCATATTTCCGTCAGCCTCGGGAGCATTGCCCGAATTTTCATCGGGAGCGCTGCTGTCCTCGGTGATATTTCCCAGAGCAAGGGTTATGCGGTTGCCCGTTATCTTTGTTACCTCGCCTGTAACGATGGTGTCCGCAGCTGTGGGAACATAGTTGTTCACCGCCGCAGTTTCGGCAGTCATATCGGATCTTTCCGAGCTTTCCGAGCAGCCTGCAAGAGCTGTGCTGTAAAGTGTGAGAACGGAAAGAATTACAAATAAATTTTTCTTTTTCATAATTATGTATGTCTCCTTATTATTCGCTGCCGAGGGCTTCGATAGGTGTGAGCCTTGAGGCTTTGAGAGCGGGGTAAAATCCGAAAAGTGTGCCTGTTCCCACCGCAAAGATAAGTGAAAGGACTCCTGCCATTGCAACGGGCTCGGCTCTTGTTCCCGTCAGCTCCACTGCGGGTATGAGCAGATAGCCGAGACCAACGCCGACCGCTCCGCCGAAGAGGGCGATAACGCCTGCTTCAAGAAGAAATTCACTGAGGATAACGCCCTTTTTGCAGCCGAGAGCCTTTAAAAGTCCGATCTCACCCGTGCGCTCACGGACTGTAACGAAAAGCACGTTCATAATTCCTATGCCGCCCACCACGAACACGATAGATGCAACGGCTATGAGAAGCGTCTGGAGGGTGTTTGCGGATTTCTGAGCCGCTTCCATTTCGCTGCCCGCATCGGTTATGGTGAATTTTGCGTCGAGATAATTCTGGGTTAGCACCGCTTCGATGTTGTCCATAACGTTCCGGACATCATTCACGTCAGAGGCAACTGCTGATATTTTCGGCTGTATGCTGCTGCCGAAAACGTACTTTTTCGCTGTGGAGTAGGGGATATATATAGCTTCATCGGGGCTTATTCCCGAGGACACCGTTCCCATTGAATCGAGAACGCCTATGACCTCGTAATTCTTGCCCTCAATGGAAATGTTCTCACCTGTGGCAAGATATGCTGCGCCGAAAATGCTCTGAGCGGTCTTGTAGCCGAGGACGCATACCTTTGAGCAGTCCTCTTCGGCTTCATCATCGAAAAATTCACCGTACTTTACTGTGAGATTTGATATCTCCGCATATTCGGGAGCAACTCCCACGGCGGTATAATCGGTTTCTTCCTCAAGGTCGCCGCCGTCCACCGCAGCATCGCCGCTTGCAAGAATTGATATGGATTCTATTCCGGGAACTACTGCGGCAATGTCCTCAACATCTTCCTCGGTGAGGGTAACTCCGCCTGTTACGGAGGGCTCAAATGAACCGCCTCCGCCGCCGCCCGGAGATCTGCCTCCTGATGGAAAGCCCCCTCCCGAAGGCATCTGCATACTGCCGAAATCGGGCATTCCGCCGCCAAAGTCGGGACCTCCTCCTCCGCCGGGCCCGCCCTGCATTCCCTCCATTATGGCATCTGCGCTCTGACCTGCTGATATCTCGATTGCGCCTGCGCTCAGGTTCTTGAACTGCTCCGCAACATCAGCCTTGCCGCCCTGTCCCACGGCTATTACCAGCACAATGGTGGCAGAGCCTGCAACTATTCCCAAGGAGGTAAGTGCGCATTTGGATTTGCCGGAGAATATATTTACAAAAACCATTTTCAGAAGTTCTCTGAGCTTCATAATCTATGACCATTCCTTTCGCAGATCATTTTCCGCTGAGCTGGATCTCCGCAAGGAGCTTTTCGCCTGCGGAAACGCCCGAGGTTATCTCAACATATCTTCCGTCGGAAAATCCTGTTGTGACTTCCTTTTCGGTGACCTGACCGTTTTCGTCATAAACCTTGACATAAGACGTGCCGTCCCTGAATGTAACGGCATTTACATTGACATACATAACATCGGTCACGCCGCCCTCGATAAAGGTGATGTCTCCCGACATTCCCTCACGGACATTCAGCCCGCTTTCATCATCAAGCTTCACGGTGACGGTGTATGTGACAGAGCCCGAGGAACGTGCGGGCTCGGCGGAAATGGTGTCGATATGACCCGTAAAGCTCTTGCCGTCAAAGGCGGTAAGGCTCACGGAGCATTCCATATCGCTTTCAAGAGAGGTGATATCCTCCTCGGAAACGGAAGCGGAAAGGTAAATATATCTTGTGTCCATTATCGTTACAAGGCTCATATTCGCCATAATGCTGTCGCCGTCGGAAACATTCACCGAGGAGATTATTCCGTCGCATTCGGCATAGACCGAACCGTCATCGGAAACGCTGCTGCAAAATTCATCGTATTCCTTGACCGCATTATCATACTTTTTCTGCGCCTCGCTCACCTGATTTTCAAGGCTTGCAGCGGTCCGGTCATATACGGTCTGAGCGGAATCCGCCTTTGCTATTGCTGTGTCTGCGTCCTGACGGGCTTTGAGAAGCTCGCTGCCGCTTTCGGCATCTGATGTTTTTATGGAAAGCTCGGTCTCGGAAATGCTGTCGTTGAGAGAGTCGATCTTGTCATCTATGGAATCCGCATCGTTCTGACCGTAAACATCGGTGAAGTCGGACTTTTTGTCCTCGTAGGCTTCCTTTACATCGGAAAGCTCGCTGTTGTAATCATCAAGCTCTTCCTTGTATGCCTGTGTTATCTTTTCGTGGGCGGTGACGACCTTTTCAGCGGCTGCCACTTTTTCCTCGTAATCCTCGATAGTGTCGCTTATCTCGCTGTCAAGCTTCTGATAATAGCCCGAGTATGCCACATTTGCCGAATTGTATGCGGAAGCGGCTTTATCAAGGGCGGTCTTTGCACTTGCAAGCTTGTTTGCAAGGTCGGAAGTGCCTGACGATGTGCCCGATGATGTGTCGGCTGCGGTCTCTGAAGTGGTCGTGCTGTCGGTCACTATGATGGTGCTGCTTGAATTTCCCTTGTCATAGTTTTCCTTGGCGGTGTCATAATCCTCCTGCGCCTTTTCATATGCAGTCTTTGCATCATCGTAATTCTTTTTCAGCTCGGTGATATTTTTATATGTATCGGAAATTTTTTCGGTGTAATTTTCATACTCGGTCTTTATTGCATCGAGAGCCGCAGAATTTTCGCTGTCGATCTTCTGATATGCTCTGTACTGCTTTTCCATTTCCTTGTACTTATTCTGATATTCGGTGAGCTTATCCTCATATTCGCAAAGCTCCGCATAATCATCGGGATATGTTTCCTTAAGCTCTGTGTATTCCGCAAGCTCCTTTTTAAGGCTTTCAAGCTGCTTGTTCAGAGCCTGTGCGGAAGCGGTGCTTTTGGTTATGTAAAGGCTGTAATCGGATTCGGCTGTGCTGCCGCTTTCGAGAGAGCTTTCAAGGGTCTGCTTTGCTTCAAGGAGCTTTGAGGACTGCTCCTGCCTGGCGCTTTCAAGCTCCAGCTTTGCGGTTGTCACAGCGCTTTCAAGCTCCTCCTTGGCATCGGCAATATCATCGGGTGAGAGCTTTAAGAGCAGGTCACCCTCTTTTACGGCGGTGCCCTCCTTGACGCAGACCTCCCACACCTCCGCAGCGCAGGGGAATGTTACATATTCACGCTCGATGGAAACCGTTCCGCTTTCCTCCGCACCAACGGTTATGTCTCCCTTTGAGACGCTGTATTCACGATAGCCTGTTTCGGTATCGCTGTCGGCAGAAGCGTTTGATGCCGCATATACCGCCGCTCCCGCACCTGCTGCGATAAGAACTGCCGCCGAGGCTATGATAAGCTTTTTATGATTGTTTTTTTTCACCCGTATCTTCCTTTCCGTAGATTATACTAATAACCAATTGTTCTATAGATAAAGCCGACAGATGAAATAAGCCCAGTCTAGGAAAGCGACCGCAGGCGGGCTTTGCGCCCGGCAAGGGAGTGTTGCTTTATAAAGCAACCTGACGCAGAATGGGCT
>CAKSPU010000044.1 GCA_934486875.1 uncultured Oscillospiraceae bacterium | reverse complement strand
AATCAAACGTGGTTATTCGTGTATAACGGAACATATTTTATTATGTTAAATCAGGACAACAATACCACTTACACACCAATGGCGCTAGGTTTTGGCTATGGCACGTGTACAACCGCCGAAGCTACCGCTGCCAAAGTCGCATCACTTGCATTGTACAACCTTGTAAAAAATGGTATTGTGTCCGTGAAATTTACATATGCCGTTCCTGCAAATGCAACGCTGAATATCAATAACAGGGGCGCTAAAAACATCTTCTATAGGGGCGCAAAAATCACGGCGGGAATTATTTCGGCAGGCGATATTGCAACGTTCGTGTATGACGGTACACAGTATCAGCTGATAGCTGTTGACAGTCGGAATGCGCTGACCGTTGGTGGACATACGGTACTGTCAGATGTACCCGCAAATGTGAAATTTACGGATTATGCCCAAAAGACAGATATCCCTACCTCGCTTCCTGCAAATGGCGGCAATGCTGATACGGTGGACGGGCAGCACGCAAGTGCTTTTCTTGGCGGTGGATTTGTGTACAAGTCATATCTTGAGGGTGGGAATGGTTCCGATCTTAACGATTATGTGACAGATTACCACGGTTTTGTGTATAACTGTACAAACACACCCACTCCGAATGAATACGGTTTTCTTGATGTTTCCAATTTTTACGGCGGCGGTTTTCTTCCGTCCCTGCCTGAAAACGGTGGTGTTATTCGGCAGATTTTTACGTCGTATTCTACGTTTGGAACATACACCCGCCTGCGCAGACAGAATGTCTGGGAAAACTGGGTGTGCCTCAGCGGCAGTGGAAAAAATGCATCGGGAACGATAACAGGTTTGGCAAACGGTACAGCAAAGACTGTTTCACTGCCGTTTAGCCCTGTGTTCGTGCTGTTTCATTCTAACGGTCACGTTGTTCAGGGCGGTTTTGCGCTGTCCTGCGGAACGAACAGCTTTACAATAACGCCCGCAAGTGTTTCGACAATGGGTTCGACTGCTGTGGGATATATTGCATTCGGGGGGTGATGTTATGGTGTTATATTGCGACGGAAATTATGTTACAAATTCGGCATATCCGGACACGGATTTTATGGGCGATGCGGATTTTGTTGTAGATGACGGTTCAGATTTAGCACAGAAAATTATCGGCTTATATCCGAATTTCAATATTGTGACTGATGATGAGGGCGGCATTGCCGACATTATTGAAACTGAACACGTGGCTGCGGAAATACCGCCCGAGCCGCCGTCAAACGCAGAGCTTGCGGCGGCTATTGCTGAGCTGGCGGGGGTGATGTGCGGTGGTTAAGATCTTTTTGTATCAGATACGATGCGGCAAAATGACTGTAGATGATGTGCCCGAAAAGTGGCGGGAAGAGGTAAGAAAGGAAGTTGAGAAGAATGGATAAATTCACAAATATGTTCAAAGCAATTTTTGGCGGCATTGTGACCGCTGTTTCGGCGTTCCTCGGCGGTATGGACGGGATTATGTATGCGTTGCTTGCGTTCATCACCATTGACTACATAACAGGCGTTGCGGTGGCTGTAAAGCGCCGTGAGCTGTCCTCAGAAGTGGGGTTCTGGGGTTTGGTGCGCAAGGTGTGCATTCTGATGCTCGTGGGAATTGCGCACTACATTGACTGCTATGTTACGCAGAACGGGGACGTTGTGCGGACGGTGGTTTCAATGTATTACATCGGCAACGAGGGCGTTTCTATTTTGGAAAACTGCGGTAATCTCGGGCTGCCGCTGCCGCCGAAGCTTGTGGCGGTTATGGCGCAGATAAAGGGAAAGGGTGAGGAAAAGTGAAAATAAAAATGAACACCTGCACGGTCAACACAACGGTTGTCGCAAAGCGTTCTATCGACTGGATCGTTATTCATTACACGGCGGGCACGTCCTCCGCCGCAGGGTGTGCAAGCAGTCTTGCAGAATGGTACAAAAAGGGTGCAAATCCTGCCAACCCTGCAAGCTCGGACTTCATTGTGGACGATGAGACGGTTGTTCAGTACAATCCCGATATTACAAACCGCTATACCTGGGGCGTAGGCGGGGCAAAATACTCCAAGATGTCAACTTCCGAGGGCGGCAGATATTACGGGAAATGCAAGAACAGCAATTGCATAAACATTGAAATTTGCAGCAACAAGAAGAACAGGAAGTCGCTGAGTGCTGATGACACGGACTGGTATTTTACCGATTACGAGCTTGCACTTGCGGCGGAGCTGGTCAAGTATCTGATGCAGGAGTACAACATTCCTGCGGATCACGTTATTATGCATCATCAGGTGACGGGTAAACTGTGCCCTGCTATGTGGGTGCATTCGGAAGCTGAGCTTGAAGGGTGGAAGCGTTTCAGGAAGATGTTCACTTCAAGCACTGCCGAGAGCAATCAGATGTTTTATGTGCAGGTCGGGGCGTTCAGGTCTAGGGAGAATGCGGAGAATTATCTTGCGGAGGTCAAGAAAAAGTATCCCGGAGCGTTTATAAAGGTTATGTAAATCAAACACTCCCGTCGGTTCGGTTGAATCGGCGGGAGTGTTTTTGTATTTATGAGTTTTGATAAAAAATAATCGTTATCATTAAGTTTGTGTATTTGCACAAAATAAATTTGTAAAATTGTGCATAACATAAAAGCTGTTTTTTTGCAAAAGACGATTTGCGGAAAATATTTTGGCAAGCGAAAGGGCATATATTAGCTTTGCAACTGTTTTGCAACCCGTTTTCAAAAAAATCAGAAAAATAGTGTAAAAAAAGCAAGTTTGAAGTAAAAGAAAAATCCGCTAAAGATCGCTATGTTACGAACTTCAGCGGATTTTTGTGTGGTCGAGGTGACGTGACTTGAACACGCGGCCTCTTCGTCCCGAACGAAGCGCTCTACCAAACTGAGCCACACCTCGATAAATTACATTATATCATATTTAAACCGGTTTGTAAATAGCTTTTCGGAAAATTAGGTGAAAATACACAATCTGCGGGCTGGAATATGATATTATTGAAAAAAATTACAGAGTTGACAATTCATAACAAATTGTTATTTGACAAAAGTGTGACAAAAGAGTATAATGTATATAGATTTTGTTAAAAATCAAACGAAACAAGGGGAGGGTGTTATGACAGCTTTGCTCAGAAGAATGGGAGAGCGGGGAAAAAGACCTGCGGAGCTGCCCATTCTGTTTGAAAATTATCTTAAAGTGGTCAAGCTCAATGTGTTCACGGGGGATTTCCACTATGTAAAGACCTATCGTGACACGGTTGACAAATCAGCCTGCGGGTCATTTTACGAACACGCCGACAGAGTGGTGGCTTCAGGGCTTATCCACAGTGATGATGCGGAATATTTCCACAGATATTTTGACCCCGATTATCTTTCCGAAAGGCTCTCGGGAGGGACGGGCGGCAAGAGGATAGTGCTGCACGGACTGCGATACCGTGTGCTGGAGCAATACGAAACGGTGGATTTCGAGATAATCGCCTCGAAAAGCTTTTCTGCTGAAAATCCCTGGGCAGTGCTCTGTATAACCTGTCCCGAAAGCTGCAGGAGCAATATCGGCACAGCGGTGATACCCGCATATCTCAAGATCGTCAGTGTCAAAATATCGGACGGCTCCTATGAACCCGTTTATATGACCGACAGCGAGATAAGCTCGGGGGAAAGCCTGGGAAAGGACATTACAAAATGGTTTTTGAGCTTTGCCGATGCGGGGAATATTGCGGAAAAGGACAAGGCAGGCTTTCTCGGTTTCGTTGACAGGAAAAATCTCCTCTCACTTCTGGAGACTGACGGAGAGACGGAATTTTCATATCACAGGCGCATTGACGGAAAATTCAGACCGGTGACAATGAAAATAGCAAGACGTGACGGCAGGGCATTTATATATATCTATGAATCGGACATCGGAAAAAAATATGCGGACAAGCGGAGAACGGCAGAAAAATATTATGATGACAGCGATATTTTAACAGGTATAAGGAACGGAAAATGTTTTGACGAAAGGTGCCGCAGCTATGACAATGACGGCAGAAGAGAGACACAGGCGGTTTTATATGCAGTTATGACCGAGCGTGAGGGCATCAGTGACAGTGAACAGCTCCGCAGCTTTGCCATAAGGCTTATGGAAGCCTTTGGAAGAACAAACTGCTACAGAACGGGCAAAAGGGAATTTGCAGCCATATCCTCAGGCTCATCGGAAAGCTTTGTACGCCGTGGGGAGCGGCTTGACGAAACGTGCCGCAGAGACGGCGTGAGCATCGGCATATGCGCTGACACTGCCGCCGCAAGCATAAAGACGCTGTATGAGAACGCTGAAAAGAAAGCCCTGTCCGCAAGGGTGTGACAGATAATATAAATGCTTCTGCCCCTTTGGAGGGGCAGTTTTTTTGCCCCGAAAGTGCGTTAAATTTGGGGAAAGTTATTGACAAGCACACAAAAAAATGTTATAATAAAACGATAATTGCGGTCGTATGCACTTTCGACCGTACAATAGATGTTAAATACAGACATCGGGAAAGGAATGGTCATTAAAGTGAAAAGGGTCAAAAAGCCTGTATTCTTTGTCGTATTCCTGCTGATAGCGCTGTTTGCCGTATCCGTTATCTTCGGCTTCAGCACCTATTACGGCGACATTGAAACAGTTTATGTAAAGGGCGTTGACGATATCCGCTTCGGTATCGACATCAAGGGCGGTGTTGACGTAACATTTACCCCTCCCGAGGGATTTGATGCTACCGATGAGCAGCTTGATTCCGCCAAGGAGGTAATCGTTCAGCGTATGATAAACCTGAACATTACGGATTATGAAGCATATATCGACTACAACAGCGACCGTATCATCGTCCGCTTCCCCTGGAAGGAGGGCGAGGCTGAGTTTGATCCCGAGGCTGCTGTAAAGGAGCTGGGCGAGACTGCACAGCTTACATTCCGTGAGGGCTACGAGGTCGATGACCTGAACAAGCCCACAGGCGTAACGGCTTCAAACGTTATCCTCGAGGGCAAGGACGTTTCCCAGGCTTATGCGGCTTACACCCAGAGCGACAGCTCGGGAACAGAGTGGGTCGTAGCTCTTAACCTTACAGACGAGGGCGCACAGAAGTTTAAGGAAGCTACCGAAAAGCTTTATGCCGAGGGCGGCGTTATCTCTATCTGGATGGACGATACCTGTATCTCCTACCCCAGAGTAAGCGCAGTTATTTCGGACGGCAAGGCAACTATCAGCGGTAATTTTGATGCTGACAGCTCCAAGAAGCTTGCCGATCAGATAAATTCAGGCGCACTTCCTTTCAAGCTTGTAACAGCAAGCTTCTCCACCATTTCCCCTAGCCTCGGTATGGGCGCTCTTGAAGCAATGGTGGTTGCGGGAATAATCGCATTTATCATCATTGCAGTGTTTATGATCGTTGTTTACAGACTTCCCGGATTTATTGCGGCCATCGCACTTGTGGGACAGGTCGCAGGAACACTTGCATTCGTTTCGGGATACTTCGGCTTCAATGCCAGCGGAATACTCACCATTCCCGGTATCGCAGGTATTATCCTTGCAGTCGGAATGGGCGTTGACGCTAACGTTATCACCGCCGAGAGAATAAAGGAAGAGCTGAACAACGGCAAGACCATTGACGGCGCACTTATCAGCGGTTATCAGCGTGCACTTTCCGCCATTATGGACGGAAACATCACAATGATCCTCGTTGCCATAATCCTTATGGGTGCTTTCGGAACTCCCGACAGCCTCTTCGCAAAGGCTCTTCACTTCGTATTCTTTATGTTCGGTCCCTCCACCGCAGGTACTATCTACTCTTTCGGCTTCACACTGCTGACAGGTACTGTTCTGAACCTTTTCTTCGGAGTTTTCTGCTCAAGACTTATGACAATGTCCCTTTCGGGCTTCAAGGCTTTCAGAAATCCCGTGCTTTACGGAGGTGCTAAGAAATGAGTGAATGCAAATTCCATATAGACTTTATCAAGCACAGAAAGATCTATTTTACTATCTCAGCCATACTTTTGATATTCTGCATTGCTTCCACATTCATTTTCGGAGCAAAGCTTGATATCCAGTTCAAGGGCGGTACGCTCATCACTTATCTTTATGAGGGCGAGCTTGACCTGAACACATTCCAGAGCGATGCTTCCGCTGCCCTTGACGGCATCGGCGTAAAGGCTACCACAGGAACGGATTTCAACACAGGCAAGAGCAACATTCAGCTCTCTATGCTTTCAAACTCGGGTCTTACCGCTGACAAGCAGATACTTCTCACCAACACCCTCACCGAGAAATATGCGGACAACAACCTTGAGCTTATCGAGTCCACAGACGTTTCACCCTCCGCAGGTAAGGAGTTCTTCAGCAAGTGTATCGTTGCGGCAGTATTTGCTGCTATCGTTCTTATCATCTACATCGCTGTAAGATTCAAGAACATCGGCGGCTGGCTTGCGGGTGTGTGCGCAGTTGCGGCGCTTCTTCACGATATAATCGTGGTTTACGGCACATTCATCGTGTTCGGTATGGAGATCGACGCAAACTTTATGGCTGTTGTCCTCACCATTTTCGGTTACTCTATCAACAGCACCATCGTTATCTATGACCGTATCCGTGAGAATCAGAAGCTCTACGGCAAGAAGCTTTCACTCGGCGAGCTTACAAATCTCAGCGTGAACCAGTCAATGACAAGATCCATAAACACCAACGTCACCACCGTTTCCGCAATGATAGTTATTTCGATCGTGGCAATGGTCTACGGCGTAAATTCGATCATTTCCTTCTCTTTCCCAATGACAATGGGACTTATCTCAGGCGCATATTCTTCCACCTGCATCGCAGGTCCTCTGTGGGTATGGCTTGAAGATAAAAAGGCAGGCAAGGGCAAGCCTAAGGCTGCTCCCGAAAAGTCTGCTGAGGCGTAATTAAAAATGAGCGGTCAGTCCGAAAAGGGCTGACCGCTTTTTCGTTACGAAATAAAAAAATCCCTTTCAGCAGTGATGAGCTGCCGAAAGGAATTTTTGCTGTATAAGTAATCAGCTTCCACGTCTTCTGGAAGTGTTTCTGCGCTTGCTGTCCATATTCCTACGGATATCGCCCATTCTTTCGTCAGAGCTTGCCTTGAACTTGTTCAGCATATCCTCAAATGCGGATTCGGGAGTCTGAGGCTCCTTGGGAACGGCTCTGTCCTGTCTGGGTCTGCCGCCCTGTCCGCCCATAGGTCTGCCCTGACCGCCTGCGGGTCTGCCGCCCTCACGGGGTCTGAACTCCTTTTTTGGGGGAGCGGGGAGAGCCTTTTTGATAGAAAGGGAGATCTTGCCCTCCTCGGAAACGGAAAGCACCTTTACCTTGACCTGCTGACCCTCCGTAAGATGATCCTTGATGTCATTTACAAATGTGTTGGCAACCTCGGAGATGTGGACCATACCCGTTACTCCCGGCTCGATCTCAACGAATGCTCCGAACTTGGTAATGCCTGTTACTTTGCCCTCATAAATTTTTCCTACATCTGGCTGCATAAATCAAAAAATACCCTTCTTAATAAATTATTGCACGGCAAATGCCGTATCAGTTCCTTGTAGTATCATAGAAACGGCGCTCATCGGGATAAGCATAGCCAAGCTTTTCAATGGCGATGCGCTCCATATATGTCCGCTCGTCCTCTTCGTTAAGAATGCTTTCGTACTCGGCATTTTCAGCTTCAAGCTGCTCGGCTCTGAGCTTCAGATCGTCAAGCTCGGACTGCTTGTCGTTGTATTCAAGCATATCTCCGAAAATGGATATCCCGCAGCCCACTATCATAACCAGCAGCACAGCCGCACCGGTAAATTTGACCAAACCGTTGTTCTGCCGGTATTTCTTATTATATGCCTTTTTAAGTACCCTGCGAGCCTTTTTTGCATCGCCCGAACTCTTAGCTTCATACATAAAAAATCACCGTCCTCATACAGTTTTTTCATCTTAACTGCTTTATTATACACCATTTATGCAGGCTTTTTCAAGTCTTTTTTATTATTTTTACCTCTGTTGGAATTTTTTTGGCGTTTGTCACAAATTTGTAACTTCTTTTTGTGCCAAATTTTTTGTGTCCACCCTATAACAGGGCTGAAAATTTTTCGGAAAATGCTGCCGATGACCCTGTAAACCGTGCCGAAAACAGCACGGATAATGCCGATGACCACAGTTCCCGCCGTCAGTATGTAAATGAGCGCCCCGAGGAACGCCCCTGCCCAGTAATATCCCCTAACCATACCGTCCCCCGCAATGAGTGAGAAAAAGTATACAGCGATGCCGCAGAGAACGATGTACAGCCCGTCGCAGACCGCCGTGGGGACAGACCTGCCCATTACGGGGAATATTGCCCGAAGCGCTCTGAAAATGTCCCACAGCACCCCAAGGCAGCCCCCCAGCAGCACCGACAGCAAAAACAGCTCCGTCTGGCGGCAGACGGGCATAAAGGCTTCCGTTTCGATATTTGCAAGCAGCTCCGTCAGTCTCACCCCTTTATTTGAACAGCTTTCCCATAAAGCTCAGGGGAGACTTTACCTGGCTGTCGCCGTAAATGATGCCGTCGATCTCGCCCTCAACGGACATATCCCCCGTTTCCACCGACAGAAGAGTGACCCGCAGGTCACGTCCCCTGATGATGACCTCACCCATACAGGTGTACAGCAGAACGGTGTTTTCGGTGAATTTGTCCGTGTCCGTGACCCCTGTTATGACCACGCTTTTTCGGTTGTCCATAACGATTTTATGCTCCTTTGCGGGAGCCTTCTGCCTGTTGTCCATACGCAGCACCCTCTTACCTTTTTGTTCCTATAATTATATTAAAGCGCTCAGGAAAATATTCCCTTACCGTTAATAAAAAATTCTCCGAAATAATACATAAGTCTATTCTTATTCATAATTTGTTATGGACTTTTTAAGACTGATGTGATATAATTAAATTTAATTGAGTTAACTTGCATTTAATGTATAATATGCGGTCTGACTGCTTTTATATGGCATAAAAACGGTACAAAATTTGATTTGGAAATTTGATTTGGAGATGATTTCGTGATCGACGGAAAAATGCTTAAAGAAGCCCTTGTTTCAGCTGCTCTCACCCTGTCGGAAATGAAAAAACAGGTGGACGAGCTTAATGTATATCCCGTTCCCGACGGCGACACGGGTACGAATATGTCCCTCACCCTCACAAACGCTATGAACGCACTTATGTCCGTCCCCGATGAAGCCGATGTTTCCGAGGTGGCAGCGACTGCCGCTTCCGCAATGCTCAGAGGAGCAAGAGGAAACTCGGGCGTTATCACCTCCCTCCTGTTCAGAGGCTTTTCAAAGGGACTTGCGGGAAAGAAAGAAGCCGACTGCGACGATATCGCCAATGCCCTTGAAATAGGCGTTGAGGCAGCCTATAAGTCCGTTATGAAGCCCGCCGAGGGCACTATCCTTACCGTTGCGAGGGTCAGCAGCGAAAAGGCACGTGAAAGCTCTTTCCAGACCAACGACCCCGTTTCCCTCTGGAACGATGTGTGCCTTGCCGCAGAGAGCGCTCTTGCAAAGACTCCCGAGCAGCTCCCGATCCTCAAAAAAGCAGGAGTGGTTGACGCAGGCGGAAAGGGACTTGTCATCATCTTCACCGAAATGCTCAAAGCTTTCAGAGGTGAGCCCAGAACGGTTTCCGCCGAGCCCAAGTTCATCTCCGACGGCAAGTATTCCTTTACCGTTGAGGACGATGAAACTGTTGAAATAACCTTCGGCTACTGCACCGAATTTATCGTAAATGTCACAGATACATCAAAAAGCCCCGCCGATCTGAGAAAGTATCTCGAATCCATCGGTGACTGCGTTGTTGTTGTGGACGATGAGGACATCATCAAGGTTCACGTTCACACCGACCACCCGGGTCTTGCCTTTGAAAAGGGACTTGAATACGGTGCGCTGTGCAATATGAAGATAGACAATATGCGCCTCCAGCGTGAGAAAAAGACTGCCGCAGCAAAGGCAGCAAATGAAAAGCCCGTTCCCGCCGCTCCCGAAAAGCAGTTCGGCTTTGTTGCCGTTGCAAACGGAAAGGGTATCGAAGCAATGTTCACAGACCTTGGAGCCGATGCTATCGTAAGGGGCGGTCAGACGATGAACCCCTCCGCCGATGATATCCTGAGAGCTGTATATTCCGTTCCCGCCGAGATCGTTTTTATCCTCCCCAACAACAAGAACATCATTATGGCGGCGGAACAGGCAATGAAGCTCTCCGAAAAGACCATATGCGTCCTGAGGACGACCTCCGTTCCCCAGGGAATGTCCGCAATGATGAATTTCGACCCCGACAGCGATTTTGACACCAACCGTATGAATATGACCCTTGCCGCAGAAAAGGTGCAGTCGGGACTTGTTACCTTTGCCGCAAGAGACAGCAGCTTCAGCGGTCACGAAATAAAATCGGGAGATATCCTTGCCCTTGAAAACGGCAGGCTGTCCTTTATCGACAGGGACGTTACCCGTGCCGCATACAAGCTCACAAGAAAGCTTATGAAAAATCTTAAGAAAAATGCAGGCTTCATAACCGTGATGTACGGCGCAGACGTGTCTGCTGAAAAGGCTGAGGAGCTTGAAAATATAATGCGTTCAAAGCTTGGCTCTGTTGACGTGAATTTTGTACAGGGCGGTCAGCCTGTTTACTACTACATCATTTCCGTTGAGCCCAACTAAAAGGAAGCTATGAAAAGAATAACCGTTATTGCAGGGCATTACGGCAGCGGAAAATCCACCTTTGCCGCAAACTATGCCATAGATATGTCGAAAAAGGGTGAAGCGGTCACCGTTGTTGATATGGACACCGTAAACCCCTATTACCGCACCGCCGATCTGGGAGAGCTTTTTGCGGAAAACGGCGTAAAGCTTGCCGCTCCCAGATATGCGGGAACGAACCTCGATGTGCCCATACTTGATTTCGATATCCCCGCCCTTTATGCGGAGGGAAGAAACCTTGTCATCGACCTCGGAGGAGATGACGCAGGGGCATATCCTCTGGGAAAATTCCGAGAGTTCATCTCACAGAACCGTGACGAAGCGGAGATACTTTACGTTGTGAATTTCTGCCGCTTTCTCACTCAGGAGCCCGAGGAAGCCGAAGAGATCCTCCGTGAGATAGAAAGAGCCTGCGGACTTTCCGCCACAGGAATTGTCAACAACTCAAACCTTGGTTTCGAGACCGACAGCGAAATAATCGGAAGCGGCAGAGCAAAGGCGGAGAAGATATCCGAAATAACACGTCTCCCCGTGTTCTGCCACACCCTGCCCCTTATCCCCTCCTGTGAGGGTATTGACAGGGCAGGCTATTATCCGCTGACAGTATATATCAAAAACGTGTGGAACTGATCCGCACAATTTACCATAGAAAGGTGGCTTTAAAATGGCTAAGATGACTGTCCTTAACGACAGATGCAAGGGCTGCGGACTTTGTGTTTCCGCCTGTCCCAAGCAGATAATCGCTATACGCAAGGATATCCGCACACCCAAGGGCTACTGTCCTGCCGAATGCTCCGACCAGAGCAAATGCACAGGCTGCGCCGTTTGCTACACGATGTGCCCCGACTGCGCAATCATTGTCGAAAGATAAATTTGTATCTGAAAGGAATGAAAACCAATGGCTAACGAAAGAATGCTTATGAAGGGCAATGAAGCCCTCGCCGAAGCGGCTGTCAGGGCAGGCTGCAAGTGCTACTTCGGTTATCCCATCACTCCTCAGACCGAGATCGCTGCTTATATGTCCAAGCGTATGCCTAAGTGCGGCGGCGTGTTTTTACAGGCTGAGAGCGAAATTGCCGCTATAAATATGGTCTACGGCGCTGCCGCAACAGGCGTGCGTGCAATGACCTCCTCATCATCTCCCGGAATCTCCCTTAAGTCCGAGGGTATCTCCTATGCAGCAGGCTGCGACCTTCCCTGCGTTGTTGTAAATGTTCAGAGAGGCGGTCCCGGTCTCGGCGGAATACAGCCCGCACAGTCCGATTACTATCTTGCTACCAAGGCAGGCGGACACGGAGATTTCTACATACCCGTATATGCTCCCTGCTCCGTACAGGAAATGGCTGACTATGCCGTAAAGGCATTCGACACAGCCGATAAATTCCGCACACCCGTTATGATACTCTCCGACGGACTTCTCGGACAGATGATGGAGCCTGTTGTGTTCCCCGAGATAACCGACAATGAGCCTGAAAAGGAATGGGCTTGCAAGGGTCACGGCAACAAGAGACATCACAACATCATCAACTCTCTCTACCTTAAGCCCGAAGAGCTTGAAGCTTCAAACAGAGAGCGTTTCAGGAAATATGACATCGAAAAGGCAGAGCTTCCCGAGGTAGAGACATACCTCACCGAGGACGCTGACATTATCGTAACAGGCTACGGCGCTTCCGCAAGAATTGTCCGCAGCGCAGTAAATGCCGCAAGAGCCGAGGGCATCAGGGCAGGTATGATAAGACCTATCACCCTCTGGCCTTTCCCCGAAAAGGCATATGCCGACACCGTGGAGACCGCAAAGGCATACCTCGTTGTTGAGCTTTCAATGGGTCAGATGGTAGACGATGTAAGACTTGCAACAAGCTGCCGCAGACCCGTCCGCTTCTTCGGACGCACAGGCGGAGTTATCCACACACCCGCCGAGATTCTTGCTCAGATAAAGACTATCGCTAAGGAGGAACTGAAGTAATGGCTATTTATCAGAAGCCTCACGCTTTAGAGGATATCAGTATGCACTTCTGCCCCGGCTGCACACACGGTATTGTTCACCGTCTTGTATGCGAGGTTATCGACGAAATGGGCATTGAGGGCGATACTATCGGCATCTGCCCCGTAGGCTGCTCGGTAGTTTCCTATGACTACTTTGCCTGCGATATGATAGAAGCGGCTCACGGACGTGCTCCCGCCGTTGCAACAGGCGTTAAGCGTTCAAGACCCGACAAGTTCGTATTTACATATCAGGGTGACGGCGACCTTGCGGCTATCGGAACCTGCGAAACAGTTCACGCAGCCACAAGAGGTGAGAACATCACCATAATCTTCATCAACAACACCATTTACGGTATGACAGGCGGACAGATGGCTCCCACCACCCTCCCCGGTCAGGTCACACAGACCACTCCCTTCGGACGTGATCCCAAGGTGGCAGGCTACCCCGTAATGGTCTGTGAGATGCTTTCCCAGCTCACAGGAACAGCCTATGCGGAAAGAGTTTCCGTTGATTCCCCCGCACACATCAATGCGGCTAAAAAGGCTATCCGCAAGGGCTTTGAAGTCCAGAAGAACAAGCAGGGCTTCTCAATAATCGAGGTTCTTTCCACCTGTCCCACAAACTGGGGTATGACACCTGTGGAAGCTCTCGAAAGAGTAAGGACCGAAATGATCCCCTACTATCCTCTCGGCGTTTACAAGGACATCACAGCCGAGAACAAGTGAACAGAAAGGAGAATATCAGATGACAAGTGAAATTCAGCTTGCAGGCTTCGGCGGACAGGGTATTCTTTTTGCGGGAAAGGTCCTTGCATACTGCGGTATGCTGGCAGACAGAGAGGTATCCTGGCTTCCCTGCTACGGTCCCGAGATGAGAGGCGGCACCTGCAATTGTTCTGTATGTCTTTCGGACGAGCCTATCGGTTCCCCCGTTGTAAATGAACCCGACCTGCTCATAGCAATGAACGAGCCTTCCTACACAAAATTCATCGGAGCAGTAAAGGCAGGGGGCTATGCTTTCATAGACAGCACTCTTGTTGACTCCGCAAATCTCCGCAGCGATATCTGCGAGTTCAGAGTTCCCGCAACAAAGCTTGCGGACGAAAATGAGCTCAAGGGCGGCGCAAACATAATCCTTATCGGCAAGCTTATCAAGGAAACAGGCGTTATCTCAATGAGCGACATTGAAGCAGCTATCCGAAAGATAGTTCCTCCCAAAAAGGCACAGCTTATTGAAAACAACCTGAAAGCCATCAAGCTTGGCTATGATTATGCTGAGTAATAACATATAATACAAGCGGCTTCGCCCATTTCGGACGGAGCCGCTTTCTCATATTCATACAAAAATATCCCAGCCATACGGCGGGGATATCCTTAATATCACATTTCCCACTTGATAACAACGCTGTCTCCCTCGTGGAGCAGATCCATAAAGCTTGCATTCTGACCGTTGAGGGTGAGTATCATATTTCCGCTTGGGGGCGGGTCGCTGATATCAATGTCCGCAAGCGCCATAAGCTCAATAAACTCGTGAGGGGAGTTGTCCGACCTCGGGTCAAGATGAGTGGGCTTGCCGTTGAGCATCACTGTGATGCTGCCGGTATCCGCAGCAGGATCTTCGGCAGAAACCTCCGCCTTTGCGGGAGCAGGCTCGGGAGCGGGGGCAATACCCGAAATGCCCGAAAGTGTCTCCACAGTGCGGCTCGCCTTTTCGTCTTTAAGCGCAATATCCCTTGCAGCGTTGGGCTGACCGTCGGAATAGGACTTCCTGTCACGGGTAACAAATGCATCGTTCTCTTCAAGCACATAATCGTCTCTTACAAGCCTGTCATTCTTGAAAAAAGCAATTCCCGAGCAGTCAAATGGCAGGGACATAATAAGGTCACCCAGAGTTTCAATGGACTCTATCTCAATGTTGTCATAATTCTGCACACTGTAGCTGCCCGTAACGGCAGCACCGTTTGCACGGGCAGTCCTGCCATAGGTGTATTCCTCGCCGTCAATGATAATCTTCTTTGAAAATACCTCTCCCGCAATGTCGCTGACCGTCACCGCAGCATTGGAACCCACAGTAGCAGGCGTAAAGTCGATGACATCTCCTGCCTTAACGGTGTATTCAAGGGCAGCAGGGAGACCGTTCACCATTATCCGGGCAGGGGAGGAGGTCTCGCCCCGCAGACTCTGCTTTTCGCCGTTGAGATTGAAAATAAGACCTCTGCCAGACTTGCCGATTATCTGAGGTGTCTGGAAGCCTGCATTCATAAGCAGATCGGCAGCGGTAACGGATTTGGTGTCAAAAATACGGAACTTGTTACCGTTTAAGGTCACCTGAGAAAATTCGTAGCCCTTTTGCAGCGTAGCGGTTATGCCGATGCCGATAGGGGTAACGAACTCGGGACCCGTAAGGGGAACTTCACCCAGATCAATATTTTTCCTGTAATTCTGACCGCCGATAGCAACACGGCTTTCGGGTATCTGTAGCTTTTCCGCAACAAGGGAGGTAAGCTCGGGGATAAGGCTTCCGCCGCCTACAAGGAACACAGCCGCAGGAGCCGTGCCGTTTGCGGCAAGGATATTGTCCGCAATGGTGTCCGCAAGCTGATCCACAGCAGGGAAGAGCCCTGAGTAAAATTCATCTGATGTAATGGTGTGCTCAAATCCGAGAATATCCGTAAAGCTTACGTCCTCGCCAACGGGAGAGAGCTTCATAGTCTCGGCGGTCTCAAAATCAACAAGATATTTCTGAATGATATCCTCGGTGATCTCATCGCCCGCAATTGTCGCCATAGCATAAGCCACAATGCTGCCGCTGCGTGATACCGCAATATCCGTAGTACCGGCACCGATGTCCACAAGGGCAATGTTTATGAGACGTACTTCGGGAGGGATAATGACATTCATCGCCGCAATAGGCTCAAGGGTAAGACTGCAAACGTCAAGCCCGTTCATATCCATAACAGTGTAAAGGCTCTCCACAACAAGGCTGGGGAGAAAAGCGGCGATAAGCTCCACCTCCACCTTTTTTCCCTTGTGACCCAGCAGGCTCTTGATAGGATAATCGTCAAGTGCATACTTTATGACCGTGTGACCCACGCAGTAAAACGTCACATTCTCGGAGGTGCTGTCACTGTCAAGCTCGGACTGAGCCTTTGCCACAGCTTCGAGCTCCAGGGATTTGAGCATATTTTCGGTAATGCTCTCCCTGCCGTCAAGCTCGGTGATAACGGAAGCCAGCTTTGTTTTAAGGGCACGTCCCGCAGCGGCTATGGCGACCCTTGAAAGTGTCATCTCAGCCTTTTCTTCAAGAGCCTCTTTCACCTGGCTTACGATCCGTGAGGTCTCAACGATGTCCTCGATCTGACCGTCCAGCATAGCACGGCGCTTGTGGGGAACGGAAACGGCATCGCTTACCGTGAAAACGCCGTCCTCCATATGACCGATAACGCCAACCACATTTCTGGTGCCTATGTCAAGGGCAAAGATGTCATTTTCGCCCTGAGGGGATTTCTGTGCCTTGCGTATCACAGAGGGGGTCGGGGCATTGCTTTTAGGCATTTATATCATTCCTTTATGTAAAAAAGTCGAAAAAGTAACATTCTATTTTATTATACTATATAAACGTAAAATTTGCAATATTTTTCTTGCACCAAACCCCAAATTTTTATGATTTTCGATGTGCAAAAATTTTTTTTGAGAAATTTTGCAAAAACCCTTGACAAATGAATATTGCTGTGATATAATAACATAGTCGGTTGTTGAGAACGACAAACGGCATAAAATATGCGAGAGTGCTGGAATAGGCAGACAGGCACGTTTGAGGTGCGTGTGTCTTTGACGTGTGGGTTCAAGTCCCATCTCTCGCACCAGAAAAGTAAACCGCAGATCGTGAAGAACGACCTGCGGTTTTTTATGTTTATTAGTATTATATATCAGTTTCCCTGATAAACGCATTGGGATAATTTTTTCTTACCTCTGTAAGGAACCTTTCCGCATTATCCCTTGAAGAAAAAGCCCCCGCCTGAACGCAGTACATTTTTGTGCTTTTTCCGGAAAGCAGCACGCCCACAGCCTTTTTCATCGCTTCAAAATCCTCGGGGTGTGTAACATACCACAAAGGACACGCCTTTCCCGTCACATCGTAATGCCTGATAATGTCCTTTTCGCTGAGCCCGAATTTCCCGCAAAGATATGCACAGAGGGAAATAAGGCTTTCCTCTGTCGCCTTGTTGAATTTTCCCGCCGCATCGGGGTGGCAGCACTCAATGCTTATACTGTAACCATTCGCCTGATTAGTGCAGTATGACCATTCGTTCAGCGGAATGCACTGAATGATTTCGCCGTCCAGTCCGATGATGAAATGCGCCGAAACATAGCGTGCGTGATTATTTTTCAGATTTTCAAAATAATCACGGTTATTTTTCGCCGTTGATTTAGGATTTCCCACATAATGCACCGCAATTTTCTTAACATCGGTCAGAGGTATCTGCGGACGGCTGTACTTGTTGGGCGTAAGAAGCATCTCGGTTATCTTCATTTTCCCTCATCCTTTCCTGTCCTTATCTGCACCATAATTTCCATAAGCTTAGGCGGCAAAGGCAGCCCGAGATTACCGCAGTTTTCCAGAACAGAAACGCCCTCATTACCTATGTAATACATAGATACAACGGTTCTTACAACGTCCCCGTTCTGCGTAACATAGCAGTCGATGTAGTGCGCAATTCCCACGAGCATCAGAATACACACCTTGCGCACCAAACCCCAGAACCCCACCTCCGAGGACAGCTCACGGCGCTTAACGGCAACCGCAACGCCTGTTATGTAGTCAATGGTGATGAACGCAAGCAGTGCATACATTATCCCGTCCATACCGCCGATAAATCCCGATAAGGCTGCGATAATGCCCCCGAAAGCAAGCTTTGCGATTCCTATAAGTTTATCCATTTTCATTCATCTCCTTTTTTACCTCGTCTCTCCATTTCAGCGGCACATCATCTACAGTCATTTTGCCGCATCGTATCTGATACACAAATATCTTAACCACCGCACATCACCCCCGCCAGCTCAGCAATAGCCGCCGCAAGCTCTGCATTTGACGGCGGCTCGGGCGGTATTTCCACAGCCACGTGCTCAGCTTCGGTAATATCAGTAATGCCGCCCTCATCATCAGTCACGATATCGAAATTCGGATACAAACCGATAATTTTCTGCGCCAAATTCGACCCGTCAGCCACAACAAAATCAGCATCTCCCATAAAATCCGTGTCCGGGTATGCCGAATTTGTAACATAATTTCCGTCGCAATATAACACCATAACATCACCCCCTGAATGCGATATATCCCACAGCAGTCGAACCCATTGTCGAAACATTTGCGGGCGTTATTGTAAAGCTGTTCGTTCCGCAGGACAGCGCATAACCCCCCTGAACAACGTGACCGTTAGAATGAAACAACACAAACACAGGGCTAAACGGCAGCGAAACAGTCTTTGCTGTACCGTTTGCCAACCCCGTTATTGTTCCCGATGCAGTTTTTACACTGTCGCTGAGCAGCACCCAGTTTTCCCAGACATTTTGTCTGCGCAGGCGTGTGTGTGTTGCAAAGGTAGAATATGAAGTAAAAATCTGCCGAATAACACCGCCGTTTTCGGGCAGTGACGGAAGAAAACCACCACCGTAAAAATTGGAGACATCAAGAAAACCATATTCATTCGGATTGGGTGTGTTTGTACAGTTATAAACAAA
>CAKSPU010000043.1 GCA_934486875.1 uncultured Oscillospiraceae bacterium | reverse complement strand
CGGCAAAGGAGCTTGACGACGAGTGGCAGCGTTATAGCTGTCGGATTTGTCTATAGGTTGGTCAAAGATTAGTATTATATATTTTTATGCGGAAAGCGGGCGGCAAATTGAAAGAAAAGAAGATACCCGATGAATTTGACTTTGAAAATGTATCGGTTGCAGGCGGACTTGATGAAAATCTCCGCAATATAAAAAATATTCTTGGGAACACCAGCGATCTGCTCATAAGTCCAATTACCATATGCGGCGTAAGGGCGGCGGTGGTGTGCTTTGAGGGAATGGTCTCCGGGCTCAGCACCGCTCATATGGTTGTAAGACCCCTTATGAGCATTTCTATCCCTGACTGCACCGGAGAGAAGCTTTTCACACATATCCGTGACAATATGATACTGTCGGTTGATACGGCGGTCAAGACTGAGTACGGCGATATTATCCGAATGCTGATGAGCGGATTTGCAGCAGTTTTCGTTGACACACAGCCCCGTGCCATATGCTGCGGCATTCAGGGCTATGACAAAAGGGGAGTGGAGGAGCCGTCCTCCGAGGGAAATATCCGAGGCTCCCACGAGGGATTTGTGGAAACTGTGCGTACAAATATGTCTCTTGTGCGCAGACGAATGAAAACGCCGCTCCTGCGTTTCGAGCTTTTCCCCATATCCCCAAGGAGCAACACGGACGTTATCGTGTGCTATATGTCGGACAGAGTTCCCTCCGCAATGATAAAAAGCATCAAGAAAAAGCTTAAGGATATCAAGCTTGAGACCATTCTCGGCAGCGGATATGTGGAACCGTTCCTTGCAGGCAGAAAGCCGTCGGTCTTTTCGGGACTGAGCATCACCGAGCGTCCCGATGTGATGTGCGCAAAGCTTCTGGAGGGGCGTGTGGGCATTATGATAGAGGGCACGCCATTTGCAATAATCGTCCCCGCAATGTTTACCGAGCATTTTCAGACTCTCGATGATTACAACTTCCGTCCATTTTATGCGGTGTTTCTCAGATATATCCGATACACGGCATTTTTTCTCTCCGTATTTTTCCCCGGGATATATGTGGCGGCGGCGCTGTTTCACCCTGAGATGTTCAACAGCCGTCTGCTTTTAAATCTTGCCGCAGCACAGGAATCAGCTCCGTTAAATTTAATGTGGGAGGCGCTCATAACGCTGATATTTTACGAGATAATCCGTGAAGCGGGGGTAAGACTGCCCCAGAGCGTGGGGGGAGCTGTCTCGATCGTTGGCGGACTTATAATCGGTGACGCAGCGGTATCAGCAGGGATAATCTCAAACCCGATGCTGCTCATATGCGCCATATCGGTAACGGCTTCCTTTGTTATCCCGAGCCTTGACCAGCAGGTGACTATATTCCGAATTGCGGCGGTCATCATCGGCGGGCTGTCGGGGCTTTTCGGAATAGCGTTGCTGTCCGCATTTATGCTTGCAAATATATGCGCCGCCGAAAATTACGGATTGCCCGTTATGGCTCCTGTCTCACCCTTTTCACGGAAGGCAATGGGCGATGTGGCTGTAAGGCTTGGCTTCAGGCGAATGGGAAAGCGTGGCTTTACAGTCGAAAAGCTGAACGGTGCTGATATGGAAGCGGCGGCTGAGCGTGAGCTTGAAAGGGAGGACGATGAATAAATGAAGCTTAGCTTTATCGGAAAGGGTCAGGCTGCTGTAATGCTCACTGTTTTCGGCGTTGTTTTCTGCGTTCTGAACAGGGCATACACGGATATGGGAACGGCTCTGGGGGATACTGTCGTTTCGGTGATGATACTTGCGGTGCTGCTTATCCCCATTGCAATTTTTGCGGCAAATAATGAGCAGAGCGTTCCGAGCCTTGCCGCAGAACGTCTCGGCTATTTCGGCAGGGTCATTGATATTCTCTTTTTCGTTTATTTCATTGCAGCGGCAGGGAATATACTGAAACGGTATTCCGAATTTGTTTCCGAGAGATATTTTCCCGAAGCAAATGCCGCTCTGTGCGTCATAATGCTTGGAGCGGTGTGTATCTACATCGCCCATACGGGAGTTGAAACGGTATGCCGGATGAGCACGGTGCTTATTTTTATGCTTGCGCTCCTGTCGGTCATATTCCTTGTCGGCAGCTATAAGGATATCCTGTCATTTGACTATAGTTCGGTGACGCTGCCGAAGTTGTCGGTGGAAAGGGGCTTTAAGGGACTTTTCCCCATAGGTGCAGCTGGCTGTGTATGTCTCTGTGTGATGTGCGGAGGAATGGGCAGAAGCACCCGCTGCGGTGCATACGGCGGGATAGCAGCAATGCTTATTGCTACTGTGCTCATAACTGCGGCGGTTTTTGTTACCTTGGGGAAATATGCGGTAGTGTCGGAATATCCACTTGCGGACAGTGTTATCTATGCTTCACGGGGCGGAACATTCCGAAATGACGGAATTTTTTTCAGCATATGGACGGTGATGTGCTCGGCGGTCATATCCCTCCTTGCCGCCTGTGGGGGACATTCTCTCAGAGCGGCTGTGCCAAAGATCAGAGCAGAGGGAATCATCGGCGGGGGAGCGGCAGTCATTTGCGCACTTGCGGAGATATTCACGGGAGTGTCATTCTGTGAAACTGTGGCAGGCTCGCCGTTGCCGCCAATTCTTCTCATATCCGCAGTACCGCTTATAATTATGATCTTCGGGAAAGGAAAAAAGCGATGAAAAAGATAATTACGGCTATGGCTGCGGTGATATTTGCACTGGCTCTGACCGCCTGTACTGCTGTTCAGGTGAACGAGAGGATATTTGTTGCCCTTATGGGCATTGAGGAGGACGACGGACTGTATTATCTCACTGTGCAGGCATATAACAGCACGGAGATAAAACAAGACGGCTCTTTGCCAGAGTATCGGGTATATTCGGGGACGGGCAGGAGCTTCAACGAGGCTGCGGATATGATAATGCGTGACAGCGGGCGTGAGCTTTTCTGGGGTCACTGCGGCGTTATCTTTGCGGACGATGACATTATCCGTGATACCGACAAACTGAAAGCACTTGCAGGGGAGCGGATATCCGTGGGCTGCCCCGTCATATATTCGGAAAAGCCTGCCGCTGAAGCTGACAGGCGTGATGAAAATGACGGGCTGACAGGTGCAGATGTGATAATATCCTCTCTTGAACGCTATGCAGCCGAGGGACTATACAGGGAAACTACATTGCGAGATGTCATAGCCGCAGGGAGTGCTGTAACTCTGCCCCTGTCCGATAATGGCATTTCGGGCACGGCAGTGATAACGGACAGCGGTGAGACAATACTTCTTGACCTGTCCGAAACTGCCGCATATGACCTGCTGATGGGCGAAAAAGGCGTGCGAATGAGCGTCCTTGGTGGCAGTGTGTGTGCAGAAGTAACGGATAGGAATGTCTACTTAAAGCAGGACGATACATCGGGACGGTATGAGATCACCCTCACAGCCGACATTGTTTTGGAGGAAACCGGCTCTGCCCCGGAGCTTTCCGAATACAGGTCGGAAGCGGAAAAAATAATCTCCGCTTCCGCCGAAGCGATATGCCAAAAGGCGTATGAGAACAGTTTTTTATCCGTTATATTTCCGAGGGAATATTCCCTTTCCGAGGGTATGGACAGCGTGACCTTTTCGGTTATTGCAAATGTGAACATCACTATGTAATACTAATAACCAATTAACCTATAGACAAATCCTCGGCTGAAATAAGCCCATTCTGCGTCAAGCTCCGTTGGAGGGCGACAAGCCCGCCTGCGGTCGCTTTCCTAGACTGGGCTTATTTCACCTGTCGGCTTTATCTATAGAACAATTGGTTATTAGTATAAAAAGCAGCTTCTGAATATCGGAAGCTGCTTTGAAGTATCATATTATCAATAAAGTGTGGAAATAAGCTTTTTCTTTTCAGCTGCATAATCCTCTGCGGATATCTCGCTGCTGTCAAGCTTTTCCTTGAGCTGTAAAACTCTTGATTCAAAATCGCTGAGCTCTGCTGCCTTTGCATTGGGGTCAACCTTTATAGGCACAGGAGCAGGCTTGGAAGCAGGCGCAGGTTCTTCTGCGGCAGGCTCATTTGCTGCTGTCTCAACGGGCTTTGATGGCTCAGATGCGGGAAGCACCACAGGCTCTGAAGGCTTTTCTTCTTCCTTGGGAGCGGTCTCGGGCTCTGCCTCGTCAGCAGGCTTTGCTTCAGCTGCATCGGGAATGCTGTCAAGGTCAAGCTCGGGCTTTTGGGGAGCTTCAGCCTTTGCTTCGGGCTTTTCAGCCGCAGGAGCAGCGGGCTTTTCGGGGAATTTGGGCTTTGCATTGAAAGCTTCATCAAGATTATCGAGATCAAACACAGGCTTTTTGGGCAGGGGCTTGATGTCGGAGCTTACCTCGGACTTGGAGTTCTCCATTGACTCAAATGCCTTGAAAGAGTCCGCAAGGTCGCTGGCAAGCTCTTTTACAGTCTTGATGCTGCTTGCGGGAGATGCCTTTGCGTCAGCTTCTTCAGCTTTCTTTGGTGCTTCTGCCTTTGGAGCAGCTGCGGGCTTGGAAACAGGTGCAGCAGGTTCTGGAATGGTGTCGGGGAGCTTTTCGACTGTGGGGAGAGGAGGGAGCACCTTTTTGGTCTCGTTCTTGATCTGCTCCTTCATACGGTCATTTTCAAGCTCGGCACGCTTTTTTTGGTTCTCACGTTCAATTGCTGCCTCATATTTTTCCATATATACAGCCTTGACCTGATTTATCTGCTCGGCAATGGCTGTGGGGTTTTCAAGGCAGGGAATAACTATTCTCTTGCGGTGGATAACGCCCTTGACGTTCGTATCGCACTGGATAAACAGGGGCCAGGGCTTCTTTATCTTGTCATTAACATATACCTTTGTTATCTCTTCAAGGGGGCATACGAAGCGTGAATAAACGGCATCGCCTTCCTTTGTGCCCTCCTGCTCAACAATGTATGCCTGTCCGAAAACGTGAGCCACAGTTAATGTAAGATATACCTCCTGGGGCTTTGCAAAGTTTGATTCTCTGAACAAAGACTCATATGCCGCAATCTTCTTTTCACTGTAAACACTTGACTGGCTGCTCATAGTTTATTACTCCATTCTGATATCATAAAAAATTGTAGGAACTGCAAAATTTTTTGACAGAAAGTATCTTGCCTTTATGAATGCAGTATTATCAATATATATTATAACATAATTTCCCTATGCTGTCAAATGTTTTTTAAAATTTAAATGACAAAATGGTTACAGCTTTTTGTGACACTTGCACAAAAGCAAGCGTTCAGTATATCCCATTAGCATAATAATCGACAATCAGACCAGTTTGCCGTCCTTTATGGTGATTATCCTGTCGGCTTCTGCGGCGATGGAATTATCGTGGGTAATGAGAATGAGCGTTTGTTCATATTTTTGTACAGTGCTCTTGAGAAGGGCGAGGATTTCCTTGCCTGAAGCTGAGTCAAGATTACCCGTAGGCTCATCGGCAAGAATGACCGAGGGGCGGGTTATCATAGCTCTTGCAATGGCGACACGCTGCTGCTGACCGCCCGAGAGCTGGTGGGGGTAGTGGTCGAGCCTTTCGGCAATGCCCATAGCCTGAGCAAGCTCATTCAGATAGTCCTTGTCGGCAGTTTTGCCGTCCAGAGACAGGGGGATCATAATGTTTTCCTTTGCGGTCATTACGGGCAGGAGGTTGAAAAACTGGAACACAAAGCCCACCTTTCTGCGGCGGTATTCCGCAAGGGCTTCGCCTTTGAGGGCAAAAACGTCCTGTCCGTCAACGGTGAGGGTGCCCGAGGTTGGGTAGTCCATAGCTCCGAGGAGGTGGAGAAGTGTGGATTTTCCGCTTCCGCTCTGTCCCACAACTGCCACAAATTCGCCCTTTTTAACTTCGAGGCTGACACCGTTCAATGCATTTACGGCAGTGTCCCCGCTGCCGTAGGTCTTTACAAGGTTTTCGGCTTTAAGGATTATTTCATCGGTCATTCTGATTTCCTCCTGACAGGTATATTTATATATACTGAATTATAAATTGGAATTTACTGATTATTTCCATTCAACGGGTCCGCTTTCGGGAGAATGATCATACTTGCGTTCGATCATATTATAAACGTAATTCTGTCCGTCCCATTTTAAAGTGTTTACCTTGCCGTTGATCTCGGGATATGTATAAAGATCGAGCTTTGTTGCGAGATTTATCTCAGTAGCCCAAAAATCATCACCGAATTTATCTCTTTCATTGAAGAATATTTCTTCAGGTATATCTCCCCATTCATAGAATCCGCCAAAGGATAATGAAGGAGAAGATATTTCAACACGGCAATGCTTATCAGTCCAGAATATATATGCACCCCAATCGGAAGGATAACTGTTATCGTTCTTCCATAGAAGATGCTTGCTGTCACCGTTATCAATAACAACAGGAGCATGATAACTGCCGTAACCGCAATCAATTTGGAACCTCAGATTGTTTTCGCCATAATTGGGATTTAGATTTTTGTTCAGTGCATCTTCCGCTGTATCGCCATATAGCGGCTCCGGGTTAGCAAACGGTACCAGCTTGCTGAAAACATTCTTTTCCTTTCCGTCATCGTCAACATAATACACCGACGTAACTATTGAACTACTGTAAGCATTTGAAGCATAAGTTTCTGACGGTAATGGTGTTGTAATATACTCTGCCATACAAAGATAATACTCCATTTTACCGTCAAGATCAAAGTCATCTTCGATGTAAGTGGTTACAGGATCGGATTTTTCAAAAGAATACCCGTATATCTTTTCAGCATAATCTGCCGCATCGGAAAATTCTTCAAGACTATGTCCGTACCCGTCGTGTTCATTATGCCATTCAGTATAGTTATCAGCCATATCCGATTTGCGCCTTGCTTTTACTGCATCAAGGTCACATACCTCGGGTGCACCATCTTTCACTTCAATTTCATAGATCCCGAAGCATCGCTCTCTTTTGAGATCCACGTTTGTATCAGAAACATACTCCGTAGAAGCAGAGGTTATTTCTTCGGGAACAGTCGTCAGTTCATTTGTCTGAACCGTAGTTTCAGCAGATGTTTCAGTCGTTGTCATTTCCGATGCAGAGGTAACTTCATCAGTGACTTCGGCTATCGCTTCCGAAAAAGTTGTTTCGGAATTGACCGTATCACTGTCCACTCCACAAGCACTCAGCATAAATGTCGAAAGAATCGCTGCAGATAATAGCTGTCTTTTCATTTCATTCGCTCCTGTTGATTATAGATATTGTAACTTCCGATTTGTCTTTCTGTAATTATACCACACATTCACTGACATTGCAACAAAAAAATGTCCGCAGAAAAAATTCTGCGGACATTTCTGTTCGTTTCATTCATTTTACATATTGTGACTTATTCGTGTAAGAAGTATTTGGTGTCAAATATCTCTATTAAATTTTTCACAGCAGTAACTCCGCTCGGTATTTCTCTGTTATTTCTGTTAACCCATATTGCATTGATGCCAACAGACGAAGCACCTTTGATATCACTGCTTAATGAATCACCAATATGTAATACTTCTCCGGCAGATAATTCCACATTATTTAATGCAAACTCAAATAATTCTTTTCTGGGTTTATATGACTTTGCATCTTCGCTTGTAAATACTCCTGTCGGTTTTAAGCCGTGGTATTTTATCGCTTGAAGCACATCAGCTCTGTCAATATTGGATACAACATAAATAGGTATGGGGCACAATTCAAAGAACTGTTTTGATTCTTCAAAAATAGGCGGTTTTATCCAATGTCTGAACATCAAATTACTTAATTTTACTGCATCGGCTGATGATTTAAAATATTTTATCGTTTTTTCCAATGACTTGTATTCCAATATCCTTTGAGTTTCAAAATTATCACCATAAGCGTTGTTAAAAGCAGTCTGAAATTCATTCCACCAATAAGAACCTATTTCTGATTTATCATTTGCTTTTCCACTAACAAATATTTCTTGTGATACTTTTTGTATAACCTCTCCGTCTTCATATACCACTGTACCATAAAAATCTATAAATACTGCTTTAATCATTATTAATGTCTCACCCATTCATCTAATCTCAACTTATTTTTCTGTAATTATACCACACATTCCCGTACATTGCAACAAAAAAATGCCCGCAGAAAAAATTCTGCGGACATCGTTAAGCTATATTATTATTTTTCGTTCTTGTCGCAGTAAGCGATTCCGAGACCTACGGTGGACATATAGCATCTGCCGTAAACATTCATATCTCCCGAGATAAACTCGCCGTTTCCTGTGCCGCCGAACCGGTGGAGATCGTCATTAACTCTTACCCAGTTCTCACCGTTGTCCTCGGTCATATAAATGCCCTTTACAGCTCCCTCCTCCTTTGGAATGCCGCTTACATAGATAACATAAGGGTCGCCGTCATTCCTGGGCTTGCCGAGACCTACAGCGTCGCAGAATTTAAGTCCCGGAACAAGGGCGAAATTCTCGCCGTAGTCAGTGGTGACGATAAGTCCGCTTCCGCCGCCGGGAACATAGAATGTGCCTTCGGTATCGGGTACCACTGCAAGACGCTTGTACTTGGACATTGTATCGTACTTTCTCTTGAAGGTCTTGCCGCCGTCGGAGCTTACAAATACAATGCTGTTGCAGCAGCCGTAAACATAGTCCTTGTTAACAGGGTCACCGATGAGGTAAACGCTCTGGCTTCCTGCAATGCCGTCACACTTTTCCCAGGTCTGTCCCCAGTCCTCGGTGCGGTAGGTGAAGCTGCCGTTGGAGGGACTCCAGATAAGTGCGCTGCCGTCAGCGGTAAGGGCTACCTTGCCCTTATAAAGCACCTTGCCCTCTTCGGGGGAATTGGTGATGTCGCTCCAGGTCTTTCCGCCGTCGGTGGAGTAGGTCAGAAGCATATTGGATTCATCTCCGCCCACCTTTGCCCATATATCGTGGTTAAGGGAAGCTATTGCAATGCTTGTGCAGGAGCCTATCTGCTTTGAATGACGCTCTGCGGACTGGAAGATGTCCTCGTGGATAAAGCCGTCATAGTCGCCGATAGCGGTAACAAGGGGATAATCCTTGTATGTAACGATATCCTCGGGAACGACCTCCTCAATGCCTCTTGCATCAAAGTAGAACTCGGGGGATTCGTCCCAGATATTGTCGCAGGCAAAGATCCCGTTGCCTGAGTTTACGAGAATTTTGTTGGAGTCGCCGCTGTCCATTGCAAGGGAGCTGCACCAGTGGATAGCTGCATTTGATATCCAGTCCATACCGTTTGTGGACATTGTGTATTTGCCGTCAAGATCTTCCCAGGTCTTGCCGCCGTCGGTGGTGCGGTAGAACTTGTCGCCGAATGCACCGTTGGGCTGCTCTTTCCATACCTCGGAGGTTACGAGCACCATATTGTCATCATTGTTCGGGTCGATAACGATATCGCCAACGGTCCAGCTTATTACTTGGATCTCCTCGCCTGTGCCGTTGTCGGCATTGTACTTGTAAAGTGTGCCCTGAACGGAGTTCCAGGGACCCTCCTTGTTGCCGTAGGAAACGAACAGATTTCCCTTGGAATCAAGGTCAAAGCGCTGGGGCATATATCTCTGAGAAGCCTCATTGGAAGCGGGGAGAACGTTCCAGCTCTCGCCTGCGTCATCGGAATAATAGATATTGTCAGCCTTTGACTGGGAAACGCCTGCATAAATTCTTGCGGTCTTTCCGTCAGCGGACTTGCTCTTGTCGAACATAATAATGTTTATGCCGTTTTCATTGGCGGTGGAGGTAACGGGGAAGGACTCCACCTTTTCCCAGGTCTCGCCTGCGTCAAGGCTGCGTATCATACCGCCTGTTCTGCCGCCGCAGTAGATGATGTCGCTGTTGTTGGGGTCAACGGCAATTCTCTCGCCGTTTCCTCTGCCCATACCGTTTCCGTGGACTTTGATAAGGTCGGAGACCTCCACCTGCTTGAAATGAGCGCCGTAATCGTGGGAAACGAGGATACAGGTCTTTGCATTGCTGAAATATGATGTTCCCGCTGCAAGATATACATTTGCGGCATTGTTCGGGTCAACAGCGATGCCGTCGATGCCGAGAAGTCCCACATCGTCCTCGGAGAGATCATAGTTCAGGGCGATCCATTTCTTTTCCGAATCGTCCCATCTGTATGCGCCGCCAACATCTGTCCTTGCGTAGAAAAGACCCGCTTCGCAGGTGCTGACGATGCCTGTTACAAATCCGCCGCCGCCGATAGCGACCTGACCGTATGACCAGTCGGGGTTTACATATACATCGGCGAGCTGTTCCTGCTCGTTAGATGCTTCGGACTGAGTTGTGTCGGCAGAAGTCTCATCGGCATTGCTGTCCGACTTTCCGCAGCCTGCCAGCATTGAAAAGCTTATTGCCGCAGCGGTGATAAGTGCCGCAGCTTTTTTATAAGAATGCATAGTTTACTTCCTTTCACATATTAATAGAAATTAATAGAAAATCCTTTGATACTTTGTATTATATCATAAAAATACACAAATGTCAATCGTTTACATCAGGATAAAATATATGATTTTTATAATCTTTTCTTGTAATAAACGGCATTGGCAGGGAATATATTGTGGGGAGGACAAATTGTATGCCGTGATATACGGCGGCTGAATGAAAGGATGGTTCATATATGGATCTGAAGGTCAACAAAGAGGCTGTAAGATACTGCGAGAAGATATGCAGCTGCACTCAGGAACAATCGATCGAGCTTGATTATGTTCTGCCCGATTATTACCCCGAGATATTCAGGATAGTAAAATGCATCGCCGAGCCGCAGATAACTGCCTGCGCCGTGAACGGAAACAAGGCGGTGTATGAGCTGACGGTGTGCCTGAAAGTGATATACTGCTCCGAGGGGAGCAATGCTCCTCAGGCTGTGGAGCAAAAGCTTGTCTACAGCCGAACAGCCGAGCTTGACCGCCCTGCGGATTCCCCGTCGGTATATATCACGGCAGTTTCCGACCATATAAACTGTCGGGCTGTGAACAGGCGCAGGATAGACGTAAGGGGCGCTGTGACGGTGAATGTGTGCATAATGGGGGAGAACGTGACCGAGACGGTCTGCGAGGCGTTCGGAGATAATATACAGCTTAGGAAAAAAAGCTGTGTATGCCCCTCACGGGTCATAAGGGCGCAGAAAAGGGCGGTGGTCTCCGATGACCTTTCACTTTCCGAAACTGCACCTCCAATCGGGACTGTGCTCAGAGCCTCCGCCGATATTATATCCGCTGACAAGAAGCTTATTGCGGGGAAGGCGGCGGCAAAGGGAGAGCTTAAAATATCCGTTGTCTACACCTCTGCGGAGGACAGCGATGAGCCTGTTTCATCGGTGCAGTTCTCACTGCCGTTTTCCCAGCTTGTTGAGCTTGAAGGGCTTGATGATGATTTCATATGCTTTATAAACACGTCGGTCATTTCCTGCACGGTGTCACCCCGTTCCGAGGGGGACGGCGTTTCAAGGCAGCTTGAATGCGAGGTGCTGCTCCTTATCGACTGCTATGGTGTGAAAATGGCTGAAACACAGCTTGCCTGCGATGAATATTCGACTACCTTGCAGTCGTCACACACAACTGCTCCCGTAAGGATAGAAAAAGCCCCCGTTCCCATTGATTCGGGCTTTTCCGTCAGGGGCATATGCGAGAGCAAGGACAGTCCTCTTGCAGCAGTATATGACGCAAGATGCAGCTCGGAGGGAATGAGACTTATCTCTTCCGATGGCAGGCTTATTGCTGCGGGAAATATCACATTCACGGTAATGGGTCTCACCGAAAGCGGCGACTTTGTTATCTGCGAGACCGATGTGCCGACAGAAGAGGAGATATCTTCGGAAGCTGCCGAAATAAGCCCCGATGCGGATATCAGGGCATCATTCTCCGTGACCTCCTGCACATACACCATAACCGCCGACAACACGGCTGAGATCAAGGCTGATATCACCGCAAGGGGCTGGCTCACAGACCATATCACCGCCGAAGCCATTACGGACATAACCGTTGACGAGACTGCTCCGAGGGAAGCGGAGGGTGACTATGCTCTCAGGCTTTATTTTGCCGAAAACGGCGAGGAGCTGTGGGACATCGCCAAGCGCTACGGGGCTTCGATGATGAGGATAATGGAAGAAAACGAGCTTGACGGGGACATCGTTAAGGAAGCGGGAATGCTCCTTATCCCCTCCGCACAATAAAGAAAGGAAACTGCCATTATGGTTAAAAACGACATTTACACCGATATCGCCAGGCGCACCGACGGCGACATTTACATAGGCATCGTGGGACCTGTTCGCACGGGAAAATCCACATTCATCAAACGCTTTATGGAGCAGCTTGTTATTCCGAATATCGAAAGTGATTTCAGGCGTGAAAGGGCGGTCGATGAGCTGCCTCAGTCCGCTGCGGGCAAGACCATTATGACCACCGAGCCCAAATTTATCCCCGAGGAAGCGGTGGAGATATCCGTAGGGGAGAATGCACGCTTCAACGTCCGCCTTATCGACTGCGTGGGCTATATCGTTCCAAGCTCTATCGGGTATATCGAGAACGAAGCCCCCAGAATGGTTATGACACCGTGGTTTTCCGAGGAAGTGCCATTTAATATGGCAGCGGAGGTGGGCACACGCAAGGTCATCACCGAGCACAGCACGATAGGGCTTGTGATAACCACCGACGGCAGTATATCGGACATTCCCAGAAGCGAATACGAGGAATCTGAGGAAAGGGTCATCGGTGAGCTCAAAGCCATAAACAAGCCCTTTGTGGTGCTCCTCAACTGCACCGACCCCAAGAGCGGCAAGGCTGTGGAAATGAGCCGTGAGCTTGAAGAGAGATACGGCACGCCTGTTATCCCCGTGAACTGCCTTGAGCTTGACGGCGGGGATATCGACAACATTCTGAAGCAGGTGCTTTTCAGCTTCCCCGTCAAGGAGATAAACATTTCTATGCCCCGCTGGATAACGGGTCTGGGAAAGGGTCACTGGCTCAGGAACGAGATATTTGACTCGGTAAGGGCTGCCGCTGATGACGTTAAGACCGTGAGAGATGCGGAAAGGGTGGTTGAGCGTCTCAGGGACTGCGAGGACATCACATATTCGGATATCCGCAATATTGACCTTGGAAAGGGCAGCGCAGACATATCCGTTACACTGAAAAACGAGCTTTTCTACCGCATTCTCGGGGAGACCACGGGCATTGAGATAAACAGCGAGAGCGATCTGCTGCCGCTGCTCAGGGATCTCACGGACATACGCAAAAAGTACGAGAAGATAGAAAATGCCCTTAGAGAGGTGGAAGCAACAGGCTACGGCATCGTTATGCCCACCATTGAGGAGCTGACCCTTGAAGAGCCCGAGATAGTCCGTCAGGGCGGCAAATATGGGGTTAAGCTCAGAGCCTCCGCCCCATCTATCCATATGATGAAAGCGGACATCATCACGGAGGTGAGCCCCATTGTGGGCAGCGAGAAGCAGTCCGAGGAGCTTGTGATGTACCTGCTCCGTGACTTTGAGGAAAATCCCGGGAAGATATGGGAATCGAACATCTTCGGCAAATCCCTCCACGAGCTTGTTAACGAGGGACTTCACAACAAGCTTTACCGTATGCCCGTTGACGCAAGAATGAAGCTCCAGGAAACTCTGGAGCGGATAATCAACGAGGGCTGCGGAGGACTTATCTGCTTTATACTCTGATATGCGGCGGTGCGCAGGGGATATCACTCTTGTGTACCGCTGTTATAATGTAATTTTTCCGAAAAATCTTGCATTTTTACATAAGATGTGGTAAAATAAGCTTATTATGTAATTTATGCTGTTCGGAGGCGTTTGATTTGGCAGATAAAAATGAAAATATGTATAAAAAGAAGAATGCGGTGAGCAGGGACAACCGTCCCGAATTTCCCAAAAGAGCCGTTATCACAGGCGGTATGCCCTACGGAAACAAGACTCTCCACTTCGGTCACGTGGGCGGCGTGTTCGTGTTTGCGGACGTATACGCACGCTTCCTCAGAGACAGGATAGGCAAGGAAAATGTTATCTTTGTTTCGGGCACCGACTGCTATGGCTCTCCCATTGCCGAGGGCTACAGAAAGGCAAGCGAGCAGGGCTTTGAGGGTACTATCCGTGACTATGTAAAGCGCAATCACGACGCTCAGAAGAAAACCCTCGAGGATTATGAGATCAGCCTTGACCTTTTCGGTGCATCGGGTCTCGGCGAGACCGCTGAGTGGCACAACAAGGTCTCCGATGCATTCATCAGAAAGCTTTACGAAATGGGTCATCTCAAAAAGATATCCACCGCTCAGTTCTATGATGAAAAGGCGCAGATGTTCTTAAACGGCAGACAGGTAGTGGGCAAGTGTCCCGTTCAGGGCTGCCAGTCTGAAAAGGCTTATGCTGATGAGTGCGACCTGGGTCATCAGTATAATCCGGTTAACCTTATCGACCCCAAGAGCAGCATTACAGGTGAAACACCCGTTATGAAGGACGTTGTGAACTGGTACTTCAAGCTTCCCGACTATAACGCTCTTCTTAAGGAAATGGTCGAGGGTATGGAAAAGCAGGACAATGTGCGCCCTGTTGTTACAAAGACCATAAAGGAATTTCTCGAAACTCCCGTCATCTATATAATGAACGACTTTATGGACGTTTACAGGGAGCTTGCTCCAAAAATGGCAGAGCACAAGCTTATCGAGGAGCCTAAAAAGACCTCCTTTACCATTGCATTCAAGGAGCTTTCCGAGCGTGATGAAGCGTGCAGAATGCTCAATGAGCGCCACGTCCGCTTCCGTGAGGGCAAGACCCTCGTTCCTTTCAGACTTACAGGCAATATCGAGTGGGGCGTTCCCGCACCCGAGCTGGAGGGCGAAAAGGATCTTACGGTATGGGTATGGCCCGAATCTCTCTGGGCTCCTATCTCCTTTACCGTTGCATACCTTGCTTCACAGGGCAGAGACACCGAGGAATGGAGAAAATTCTGGTGCGACCCCGAAGCAAAGGTATATCAGTTCATCGGACAGGACAATATTTATTTCTACGGTATTGCCGAGCCTGCAATGTGGATGTCTTTCCAGAGCGAGAGCCTTGATGAAATGTCTCCCTCCGAGACAAAGGGACATCTCACAATGCCTGTCCTCGTTGCAAATCACCACATTCTTTTCCTCGACAAAAAAGCGTCTTCAAGCGGCTCCGTAAAGCCCCCTATGGCTGCCGAGCTTCTTGACTACTATACAGCCGAGCAGCTGAGAATGCACTGGCTGGGACTGGGTCTCGGAATGAGGAGCGTAAGCTTCCAGCCAAAGCCCCTCAATCCTGCGGCAAAGGAGGAGGACAGCGACCCCGTAACAAAGGAGGGCTTCCTGCTTTCAAATGTATTCAACCGTGTTATCCGCACCTGCTTCTATGATGTTCAGAAGTATTATGACGGCGTTATGCCCCTCGGAGCTGTTTCCGAGGACATTATGGCAGAGTCCGAAAAGGCTGTGCTTGAATACGAGAGATTTATGTACAAAACCGAGTTCCACCAGGTGACATATGTTCTTGACTCCTACATCAGAAAGGCAAGCAAGTATATGTCCAAGGCGAAGAACGAGGCTGACAAGTCCGATGATGATGCGGCACGCAGACAGTATCTTATCGACACATTCCATATGATAAAGACTGCGGCTGTTCTTCTTCACCCTCTTGCTCCCGGAGGCACGGAGATGATAAGAGAATATATGGAGCTTGATGAGACACTGTGGAACTGGGACAACATTTTCAGCACCCTCGCAGATGTTCTCGGCGGGGAGGGTCACAAGCTGAAATTCCTTGAACCCAAGGTTGATTTCTTCAAGAGACACCCATCACAGTTCAAGGCTGACTGAAAATAAATGATAAATGCGGCAGAGTATGACTTTGCCGCATTTTTGTATATATTTACCAAAAAATGTATCTGTGTGGACTGCTAAAATATATTAAGGAAAACGGTTTCATCTGTTGCAATAATGTTAAAAATATGGTAAAATTAAAAGTGATATGTAAGAGTAAGGAAACTTTTGCATAAATTTTTATGAACACAATGGGGGATAAATTATGTGGAGTATATCAATGCTCAAAGAAAATGCCAAACGAATGCTCAGCGGATATTACTGGGTGGCTCTCGGCGCTTCTCTTATTTTTATGCTGCTTGCGGGAGGACTTCTCAGCCAGTATAAATCAAAGACCGTTGACCTTAATCAGTATATGAATGATTATATGAACGGTTCTGGTTACAGTGTAAGCGACGATTACGATTTCAACTCCGAAGAGGACATCGAAAGGTACTTTGAGGACTACAGCAGCGCAGGCGAGGCTGCCGGTGAGGACGCTGCGGAAGAGTTTGAAAAGATATTTGAAGATGCTTTCGGAGATATGGACACTTCTGATATGGATTCGCTGGTAAGCACGGTTCTGGGAGTTGTGATAGGAGCTTTTCTCCTTGCATTTGTAATAAAGTTCATCTATGACCTGCTTTTTGCAAATCCTCTCACAGTCGGTCACAACCGCTTTTATCTTGATGCAAGAATGGGCAATGCTCAGGTGGGCAATGTTTTCAGCCAGCTTTCAAGCGGCAAGTACGGCAACACAGTAAAGACGATGTTCCTTTATGACTTGAAGCTTTGGCTCTGGGGACTGTTTACTCTTATCCCCATCATCTACTTCGTTGTTTCCCTTTCAAACGCATTTTCATCATCGGGCAATTGGGATTATGATGATCTGTATTCTATTATAATGCAGCTTGTCGGAAGCTTTATGCTTGCAATGCTTCTTTACTGCATCTGCATCATTCCTCAGATAATCAAGCGCCTTTCCTACACAATGGTACCTTATCTTCTTGCTGAAAATCCTCAGATGCCTCAGAAGAGAGCGTTCGAGATAAGCGTTAATACAATGAATGGTGAAAAGGCTCATTTCTTTGGTCTCCAGCTTTCGTTCATCGGCTGGTATATCCTTGCAGGTGTTGCGGGGAGCATTGTTGGTCAGTTCGCAGGCGAATCTATCGGAAGCATTGTAACGATGATAGGTATGGTTTTCCTTTATCCCTATGTTTACGCTACATACGCAGAGTTCTACTGCTGTATGAGAGAAAAGGCAATGGCTACGGGTACGGCTTCTCCCGACGAGCTTTGCGGCGTGTTCGGCAAGGCTGCGCAGGACATTCCTTTCCCCGGTCAGGACGTTGCAAACACTATGTCTTATCAGCGTGTTGATACAGGTGCAGCTTCCAACGGTGCCTATCCCGCATATCCTCAGAGCGGCGCTCAGAATACACAGGCACCTGTTCAGCCTGCGCAAAGCGGTGTTATGGACGAGATAGATACATCGGCACTTGGTGAGCAGCCTGCTTCCGAAAGCAAGATATCTCTCGAAAAGCCAACGACAGATGATAACGACGATTACACAGGTCCTGAGATAAAGTAAGATAATTGATAAAAAAGCGGTCTGCCTTCATTTGAAAGCAGACCGCTTTTGTTTGTTGAAAAACAGCATAATGAAAAAGTTGCACAAATAAACACCAAGGTAAAAGTTTCGTCCACCTTTTCAAAGGTGGCGGGGGTCAAGGGGTGTTGAAGTCACTCTACGAAGCCACTGCTTATGAATTGCAGCTATCGTAGTCGAATGCACCTATTCCATTGAAATAAATTTCAATGGTCTGATGTCTTTTGTTATTCCCATCGTATATTGGTTTATGCACCAACACTTTGTCGATGAACTCCGACATGATCTCAGGAGTAAGGGAATCAATGTTTGTGTATTTATCTACAATAGCAATGAATCTGTCAGCATTAAGCTGTTTGCTGTCTGTGATTTCGATTTCTTTCGATATTGCAGACAGCTTATTTTTTATTTCTGCTTGCTCGCTTTCGTATCCGGCGGCTAAAGTTGCTAAGCGTTCCTTGCTCAGAGTTCCAAGAACAGACTGCTCAAAAATTTTCTGGATAAGAACATCAAGTTCCTGTATTCTTTGCTCACAGAGCTGCTTGTCTTTGCGGAGCTTTTTCACATCGTAAGACGTTCTGTTCGCATAGCTCTGAATGGCAACATTCAAGAATCTTTCTCTATCATTTTTGACGATAGAAAAAACTTTTTGAAGCTCATTCAGTATTAGCTGATTGATAACACATTCTCTTATGTAATGAGATGAGCAAAGTTCCGATGAACGTTTATATCTGCCGCAATGATAGCAATTCTTTTTCGGAAAAACTGTACTTCTTGTAATGTACATTCTGCTGCCGCAGTCAGCACAAAAAATATAGCCGCCTAAAGGATCAGGCTCTCTGACTATCGGCACTTTTTTTCTGCTCTCCATTATTTTTTGAACACGTTCGTATGTGTCACGGTCAATAATCGGTTCTTGCGTATCAGGAAAAATAACATATTCATTTTTATCCAAATATATTTTTTTCTTGCTCTTATACGATACTTTTTTTGTTTTGAAATTGACCGTATCTCCTACATACTCTTGGCGTTTGAGCATTTCCCTGATGGTTTTGCTGTCCCAAAGGCAAGGATCGGCAGGAGTTGCCCTTGCAGAGATTTTTCCATGTTCCCTTGCGTAAACAGACGGAACAAGAATTTTCTCGGAATGAAGATACTTTGCTATCTGAGAAGTCCCCTTTCCGTTCAGGAACAGTTGGAAGATTGTCCTGACATTCTGAGCAGCTTCTTCATCTACGATCCATTCCTTTGGATTATCGGGATTATGT
>CAKSPU010000042.1 GCA_934486875.1 uncultured Oscillospiraceae bacterium | reverse complement strand
TGACCGAGTTCACGATATAATTTTTCATCCATAAGCGTTGTTTTTACCTTTCCTTATCATCTCGCTTTTTATCAATAAAATTCCGTCTCAGCTCCTGAGCTTAAATCCGCCCACCAGTTTTTTGAGCATAAGTGCCTGACCCGAAAGCTCTTCGGAAGCGGCAGCACTTTCCTCAGCAGTAGCGGAGTTTGTCTGAACAACTCCCGAGATCTGCTCCATACCCTGAGTTACCTGAGCTATCATATCGGACTGAACAGTGCTTGCATCAGCGATCTGAGCCACAATGTCCCTGACCTTTTCGGAGCGGTCAGCCACATCGGAAACAGCCCTTGCAGTCTGTTCGGTAATGCCCGTGCCGTTTTCAACAGCCGCAATTGCACGTTCGATGAGGACCGTGGTCTCCTTTGCAGCCTCGGAGGACTTGGACGCAAGATTTCTTACCTCGTCCGCAACAACCGCAAAGCCCTTGCCTGCATCGCCTGCCCTTGCCGCCTCAACAGCAGCGTTCAGAGCAAGGATATTCGTCTGGAACGCAATATCTTCAATAGCCTTGATTATCCTGCTTATCTCATTGGAAGCATCGGAAATGTCGTGCATAGCGTCAGTGAGCCTGCCCATACAATCGGTAGCCTCGCTTATGTAGCCTGCGGATTCCTCCGTAAGATTTTTTCCGTTTATGCAGTTTTCAGCAGTGTCATTTACCTTGTCGGAGATCGTGTGGATAGTGGAGGCAAGCTCTTCAATGGAGGAAGCCTGCTCCGTAGCGCCCTGAGAAAGGCTCTGAGCGCCGCCCGAAACCTGATCGGAGCCGTTTGATACCTGATCTGCGGAGGTGTTTATCTGAGAAAGAGTGCTGCTGAGCTTGTGGTTTATCTCGCTCACGGATTCTATGAGAACGTGGAAATCGCCTCTGTAAACGTCCTCGCCGCAGGAGGAGCTTACGTTGAAATCGCCGTTTGCCATAGAGCCCAGCATTCTGCCGATGTCACCGATAATGCTGTTCATATCACCCACCAGCCGCTCAGTAGCTTCTGCAAGTATCTTAGTTTCGTCATTGGTTTTAACGTGAGGAACAGGGCTTGAAAGGTCGCCCTCGGAAAGAAGTCTAAGTCTTTCGGTACACTGAGCCACAGGGTCGCCTATCCTCTTACCCATTTTTGCGGAGTTTACCGAGCATATGAGCGCAAAGATCAGCACAACACCTATAGTTACAAAAATAAAGGTCACAGTGGTTTTAAGGAAGTCCATAGAAGGAGCGCTTACAGCAATGCTCCAGCCGTCAGTGCCCTCAATGGGAGCGTAGCCGATAAGATTATATTGACCGTTTATTTTAATGGTGTCCGAGCCTTCTTCGCCTGCGAGCATTTTCTGATGAACGTCAGCAAGCTCTATGTAGCCCTTGTTCTCTTCAGCCATAGCAATGTAGCTCTGCTGATTTGTAACGGCCTCGGAATCATTGTCCGCAATAACAACGCCGCTCTTGCCCAGAACGTAAGCAACGCTGTTTTCGCTTACCGTAAGGTCTCTTACGATGTCATTGAGAAATTCCTCGTGCGGAACGAAATAAACGCAGCCCACAGCCTTTTTGCCCGCAACGCCGTTGTCCCACAGGGGAGCCGCAACGATGACCGCCATTTTTCCTGTGGATTTTGCTATCATAGGCTCGGTAACGGTGGTCTTGCCGTTCATAGCATTCTTGAAATATTCTCTGTCACTGTAGTCGATGCCGTTGGAGCCGAGACCGTTCCTGTCAATAACGCAGCCTCTGTCCATACCGTACTGGAGCACCTTCATATCAATGATTTCCTGCTTGCGCTTGTCGGTGGTGTTCGCATTGGCAAGCTCAGCATTGCAGCCAACTTCCTCGGTGGTAACAATGAAGCTTTCAAGCTCCCACTGAACACGCTGACCCGCCAGTTCAGCCGAGTTCATCATACTTTCCGCAGCAAGCTCAAGAGTGGAGTACCCGGTGGAAAGACAGCATAGAAAGCCCATAATTATCAGCGGTATCAGAACGATAAGCAGCGTTACAAGAATTATGTGCTTCTTGATAGTCTTTATTTTCATATGAACGTCAGTCCTTTTATGATAAAATATTATTTACAATTATTATAGCATATGTTTTTTATTTTTACAATAGCCATAAATCATTTTCTCTGAAAATGTAAATTTGAGTCATAATAAATTGTATATGACGTACATTTTTAAATCTTGTTAAATCTTTTTACTAATTTTTTCATATCCTCGGGAAAAGGCGAAGCGACACGTATAATTTTCCCGCTTACAGGGTGGATAAGCTCTGTTTCGCCGCAGTGAAGCGCCTGCCTTTTAATTTGGGAGCAGTCGCCGCCGTAAAGCCCGTCCCCCGCAAGAGGGAAGCCCATAAAGCTCATATGCACCCGTATCTGATGAGTGCGCCCCGTCTCGATAATGACCCGAAGCAGGGTGCAGCTGTCATTTCCCGCAATGGGATATGCGTTTGTCACAGCCCTCTGCCCGTCGCTCCGCACAGTCCTCTTTATAGCTGAGCCGTCCTCCCGCCCGATAGGCATATCTATCCGCAATGGCTTTTGCACCCTGCCGCAGCACACCGCATAATAGACCTTTGAGATATCCCCCGGGGAGATATTCGCACCTATCCTGCTTTTCGCCGCAAGGCACAGCCCCGATGTGTCCTTGTCAAGCCTGTTCACCGCCCGAAAGGAAGAATCGGGAAATCTTGCCGCAAAAGCGTTGGCAAGACTGTCCCCGTAATGCCCGTGGGACTGATGGACAGGCACACCCGCAGGCTTGTCAAAAATAATGATGTCCTCGTCCTCGTAAACTGCGGGAACAATAAGCTCACCGTTAGGCTCTGGGCGGCAGCCCTCCGTTTCGGGAATGCGGAGAATGATCCTGTCGCCGCCGTGCAGAACGTCCACCGACCTGCACAGCTCCCCGTTTCGTGTCATACCCATAGGCACACGCTTCAGCGCAATAATGACCCTCCGTGATATGCCGTTTTTCCGCAGAAAGCGTTCAAGGGTGATGCCCTCTTCACCGCAGTAAAGCTCAAGTGTCCTTTCCGTCGTACTCACCCCCGATATATCTGTCAGCCGCCGTGATAAAGGGAAGTATTTTTCCCTTATCGCCGTTTAACACCGCAATAGCCTTTTCAAGAGCCGCCGCCGAGCGTTTTGCCTCGCCTGCTTCAATGCCGCCCCCGAATCTCGCTTTCATCGCCGTCATAACGATGATCTCCGTGATATCTTCGGGAACGCCCTTTTCATAAAGCCTTGCGGAAAGCTCCTCGGGCACATTTTCCTCACCCGATATCCTGAGCAGTGTCCTGTAAATGTGAGCCGCCGCACTGTCGGGAGAATGTTCAAGCCTGCTGCGCCGTGAAGCGAAAGCCGCCTTTCGGAAAAATGCTGCCGCCGTAATGACCGCACCTATGCCGATAATGATGATGCCCGTCACCCATATGCCCTTTGGGAGCTTTTTCTGTGGGGATATCTTATTATCCGTGTCACTGCCGCCCGAAACGATACTTTCGCTTTCAGCCGCCGATGTGCCACTGCCGTCAGTTTCAGCCTGCCCCCCATTTACATATGATACCGATGTGACCGTCTCCGCAGTGTCATAAACCGTCTCGGAAGCCGTATCGCTGCCGTTTCCGCTTTCGTTTCCGGAAGCATTTTCGGCTTTCTCCGAGCCATCGGTATTTCCCGAGTTCTCGATATTTCCCGAGTTCTCGGGAACTGTGAGCTCCGTATCATCTGCCGACTGCGATGCAGCGGGATTTTCCGAAAACATCGGTGCTTCCGTTGTAACGGAGGTTATCTCCGAAACGGGAGCATTTCCGAAGCTGTCGCCGCTCTCATCAAAGCCATTATTTTCATAGTCAGGCTCCAGCGCAATATTGCCGTATCCCGGGGTAGCCTCAAAGGGCAGCCAGCCGAAGCCGTCAATATATACCTCCGCCCAGGCGTGAGCCCTGCTGTCAGGCACGCTTACCGTGGTAAAGCCCTCGTTGTCGGGAAAATCCCCGATGTCCTCCGCCTTGATGACAAAGCCCTCGCAGTATCTTGCGGGAATGCCCATACTTCTGCAAAGGAGCGCTGCCGCCGAAGCAAAATGGGTGCAGCTTCCCTTGTGATTTTCGGTCAGGAACCACTGTGCAAAATCCGCACCGAAAGGCTTCTTCCCCGAATCAAGCACATACTCGCAGCTTTCAGAAAGCCCCTTTCGGATATATCTGAGAGTGTCATTCACACCGCCGCCCTCAAAATCGGCAAAAAATTCCGAATGAGCCGTGAATGTCTCGGGAACATCAAGGCAGTTCGTGTATGCATACTCACGCATTTTCAGTTCATCAGCCGCCATAGTTTTGTCAAGCGAAATGTCCTGAGCTTCGGAAATGATAATGCTCCGCCAGCCTGTTTCGGGGAAATATACCCCATAGCGCCGCCTTACTCCGTCGGTTTCCAGCAGTCCCGCCGCATTTTCGGGATAATATTTCACCGAACTGCTTATCCCCGTGTTTCGGATAATGACGTTCTGCGCCCTGAGAGATGAAAACTCATCAAAGTGCCGCAGAACTCTTGCGCTGAAAAATTCGGAAGATGAAATATTCGTCTCCAGAGAGGGGAGGGGCTTGCCTTTTTCCCACCGTGAGCCTTTGTAATCCGTACCCGTGAATCCTCTCAGATACAGTCCGTTACAGTCCGAGGGGAGGGTGACTTCAAGCATATTTTTTCCCGTAAACTCAACGCTTTCGGTGTTTCCCAGCTTTCCGTCGTGGGTAAGCCTGCTGTTGTCGGGGGCAATGGCTTCCCTTACGTCCCGCCTGAGCTTGTCCCAGGAAAAGTCACGCATATAAAGCACCACGCCGTTGCGGAAATCCTTCACCGAGTCGGGGCGCTTGAAATTTATGGAATTGACATAAAGCTCCGCACCGCCGAAGCTTGCAAGCATAATGACCGCTGCCGCAATGCAGCTCTGAGCGGCGGTTTTCGTGAATATCCTCTCAGCGCCCTTGTCGGAAAAAATGCCGAGACGGGCAATGTCAGCCGCTGCCGCACCGCACCACGCTGCTGTCAGTATCACAAAATAAAAGGTTTCGGGTACAAGTCCGAAATAAAGGCACAGCTCGGGGAGAGGGAACGTGGCGCAGACAAATATGAGCACATTGGGCTTTAAAATAAAGCTGCAAACCGCAAACGCCATTATCCCGATAACGCACACCGCCGCAAGCTTTATGCAGTAGTCGCTGTGGTAATATTTGTCATTACAGAAAAATACCTCCGACAGAGGATAAAAGGACTTTTTTTCGTATTTTGAAAAAGCCGCACTCATAAATCCGTTTATGATGAACTGAAATCCACGGGCGATGAGCTGAAATCTTACCGCTGCAAAAATGCCGAGACCGCCCACCGCCGCCGCAGACAGCGCCCTTGACACAGCGGGAAATTTTCTTCTCAGCCCGAATATCACCGCAAAAAGCAGATATGCTCCCAGCGTGACCCACGCCGCAAAGCTCTTTGAGATGATGACTGAACCCTTGCTTTCGCAGGCTGTGATGAATGTGAACACCGAGCCGAAAAGCCCAAGCAGCGGCATCAGGCTCAGCATTATGATGTATATTGCCCCTGCCCTGCCCGTCTCAACGTGCATTCCGTGTGATACCGAAACAGGAAAGGCTCCGTCATTATGGCTGCGGAGCTTTCCCTTTATGTTATTTTTCAAAAGCTCCGCCTCCAGTCAGTCAAGCTTTACCTTTATAAGTTCCCCAGGGGACTGTGCATCGTTGAAATATCTGCCGCATAAAAGCCTGCACACGGCAAAATAATCCGCACCGTCCCTCACTCTTGCCGCCGTTCCCTCAGATCGCATTATTTCCAGGACTTCAAAGCTGTCGGGCTCATCGGGAACAGCTGTATACACCTCCGCATTTTCCGCCGAAAGATAGTATGCCACGCTCATAAGCCGTTCAAAAGCAGCGTCACGCTTTGAAAGGTCATTGTCCGAAAGGTCGGCGGTGAGGAAAAATCTCCTGTCCGAATTTTTGCTCAGCACCTTTACAATGTCCTTGTCAAATCTTGCGCTGAGCTTGTAGTGCATAAGGCTCAGCCTGTCGCCCTGCATAAATTCCCTGTAGCCGCACACATCTCCGGGATATCCCCCGAGGCTCGGTGCATTGCTTGTTTCCGAGGGCATTTCGGGAGCGGGCAGGCGCAATATGTCCCTTGCTTCCGAAGCAAAGCTTTCCCGCAGCTTCGGGATTATATACACCGAGCAGTGCAGCTTTTTTCGGAACCGCTTCACGGAAAAAAGTCTCAGCAGGTCAAATGCTTTCACATATTCAGCCGTTATGTCCACCCGTGAGCAGTGCTCCGAACCGAGAGTCACCGTCACCGTTTCCGTCCTCAGAGCGGGAATTGGCACGGTTACTGTAGAGCAGCTCACATCGCCTGTGGGACAGCACACCGCCTTTACCCTGATAACGGTGTTCGGCAGGGGGAAAACAGAGTTGTTCGTCACCGTAAAAGCCGCTTCGCAGGGCTCTCCCTTAAAAGCTGTTATCCGTGAGCTTTTCACGGAGCATTTAAGAAAAGCTGCGCTGATGATAAGCTGCACAAGGAGCATCACAGGCAGAATGAGCAGAGCTGTGAGAAGTACAAATGAAAGGCTGTCCGAATATAAAAGATAAAACAGTCCCGCCCCGATAAGGACGAGGATATAAAGCACCCTTGACATAACCGTTCCTTTTACAGCTTCGGAGCCGAAACGCCGCCGCAGATGCTTTCAAGTATATCTCTGATACCGCCGTCATCAGGGATTTTTCCCTTTATCCTTGCGGGTATCACACGGTGAGCGCACACATCGCCGTAAATGTTTGCGATGTCCTTTGGTATAACGTAATTCCTGCCCGAAAACATAGCTGCGGATTTCGCCATAGCCGCAACTGCGAGAGAGCCTCGGGGACTTACTCCAAGCTCCAGTCTCGGGTCATTTCTCGTCGCCGCAGACAGCCTTGCGATGTAGTCGAATATCTCGTCGCTCACAAATATCCCGTCCGCAGCGCTTCGGAGCATTTTCAGGTCATCGGCGGACATTACCGTCCTCACCTGCGGGATATTGCTTTTCCGGGATTTCGCCTTTAAAATAGCCGCCTCGTCCGCAGGGTCGGGATAGCCCATAGTGAGCCGTATCATAAATCTGTCAAGCTGGCTCTCGGGGAGATTCTGCGTTCCCGCCGAGCCGCAGGGATTCTGCGTCGCAAGGACGATGAAAGGATCGGGCAGGGGACGGGTAACGCTGTCCACGGTCACAGCACGCTCCTCCATAGCTTCAAGGAGCGCCGACTGAGTTTTGCTTGATGTTCGGTTTATCTCGTCCGCAAGGAAAAGATTGCAGAAAACCGCACCCTCACGCCATTCAAATTCCCCCGTCTGACGGTTTGGCATATTAAATCCCGTCACGTCCGCAGGCATAACATCGGAGGTGAACTGCATACGGTTGTAGCTGAGCCCCAGCGCCTTTGAAAACGCCACAGCCATAGTGGTCTTGCCCACTCCGGGGATATCCTCCAGCAGGATATGTCCCCCTGCGCAGGCAGTCATAAGAATTTTTATGATGATATTGTCCTTGCCGATAACGGATCTGCGTATCTCGTCCGCCGCCGATTTCAGCATTCCGATAAGCTTCTTGTCAATGTCCATTTGCCGACCTCCGGTTTTTCAGACAGCAAAGCGGCAAGAGTATAGCTCCCGCCGCCTGATGAATGTATTTGGTGTATGTGAGCCTTATCAGCTCATAGAAAGAATAGCCATATCGCCGTTTGTAGCAAGACCCTCCTTGGCATTTGCCGCAGCGATGAGCTTAACGATGCTTCCCTTTGTTCTTCTGAGAGCGCTGTCAAACTCGGAGATAGCATTCACGAAAGCCTCGTCCTTGTCCTCAGCGTTGTAGGTAGCGCAGGTGAGGAGCACCTTTATGGTGTTGAAGAGGGTGTTGAAGAAGATGAAGTTGTCCCAGAGGTTGGAGGTGCAGTCAGCATAGGGCATACAGTATGTCCATACATAGTTTACCATTACCTGCTCGATGTAGTGCTCTCTGCCGTTTTTGAGGAAGTCTTCGTGGTAAGCCTTCTTCATAGGCATATAGATCTTGTCGTCGTACTTAAATTCCTTCATAGCCCTGTCGCACTTTACGTTGGCGAATACAGTGTCAAGGAGTTTGTTGTATTCCTCGGAAGCGGGGAGCGCACGGAGAAGTGAAAGTCCGTCGCAGAGGCTGTATGCGAAATTGGGGGTGATGGACTCGAAATATTTCATAACAGAGTCCTGATTTTTGGGCACATTCATATCACGGAGGAAGGTGGCAATGTACTTGTCCTGCTCCTCGCCGGTTGTTTTTTCAAGCATTCCCTGAAGTGTCTTGTAAGCGTAGTTCAGAAGGAGCATACGCTTTTCAAAAACGAAGTTCCTGTTCTGGAGGAGCTGCATAGTGAGCACCTTGAACTCCCAGTAATGCTTGAGCTGGGGGAACTTTTTCACAAGCTCCTCGCCCTGCTTTGCAAATTCCGCCTCGTGCTCGGGCTTGAGGTTTGTCATCTTGAAGCTGAGAATGCCGTCAATGCTCATAAGCTTTCTGATGAGAGGCTTCTGATATATAGGGAAAACGTACTCCACAGCGCTGGGAGATGTAAGAATGTTGTACTGAACCTTTTCCTCGAGAGTCTTGTCCTCGGCAAGCTCCTGAAAATAAGACGGTGTGATTATAGGGTATGGCATTATATTTCCTCCAGTCCGAAGCCAAGGGCATCGGTTAATTTCAAAGCTCAAAAAATGTCACAAAACAATATGTCTTTATAAGTATATCACATATTCATCAAAAAATCAATGCTTTTAGTAAAAAATACTATATTTTGCACTAAAAATCAATTATGAATTTGTTTATAATTCAGCTTTCATTTTCTCTGCTTTCACGGTCGTTCAGCCCGTATGACAAAAGCATAAGGCTGTCCCCGAGATGAACGTTTTCGGCAATGATATCCTTGTGTTTAGCGGTTAGATCGTAGTGTGAGAAGTTCCAGAACGCTTTTATGCCGCAGCTTACAAGGAGATCCGTGCATTCCTCCGCCGATTCCCTCGGAATGCAGAGTATAGCCGCCTCGGGGTGCTTGTCTGCAATAAAATCACGTATCTCCGTCATCGGGAGTATCTTCATACCCGCAACCGTCAGCCCTGTTTTGTTTTCATCGGTGTCAAATATCCCGCAGAGGGTCATTCCGAAGCTTTCAAATTTCATATGAATGGCAATGGCACGTCCAAGATTTCCCGCACCGATAAGTATGGCTTTTCTGTGTTTGTCAAGCCCCAGTATCCGACCTATCTCCGAGTGGAGGTCGGGGAGAAAGTAGCCGCAGCCGGGCTGCCCGAAGCCGCCGAAGCAGTTAAGATCCTGCCTTATCTGGGAAGCGGTCAGGGACATCTGCGCCGCCAGATCTGCGGAGGATATCCTTGTGCGCCCCTCGGCGATAAGCTCTCCGATAAAGCGGTAATACCTTGGGAGCCGTTTTATTACCGAGGAGGAAATATCCTCTTTTCTTGCCATAGTTCACCATTCCTTTTTTTATGGAGAGTTCTGCGGTGTAATCAAACTGCGGCAGCCCGCAGCACCGCCGCAGACTCCGCAGTTATACCGTTTATTACATCATAGCCGCAAGGCGCTTGTTTATTTCAAGGAGGAAGTCCTCGGTATTGACCTTCTTCTTGTTTTCAAGATGAGAGAGAACGTACAGGTCGCCTGTCATAACGCCCTCCTCAATGGTCCGGACGGTAGCCTTTTCAAGCTTCTCGGCATATTCGGAAAGAGCCTTGTTGCCGTCAAGCTCGCCTCTCTTCTTAAGAGCGCCCGACCACGCAAAAATGGTGGCAACGGAGTTTGTGGAGGTCTCCTCGCCCTTAAGGTGCTTGTAGTAGTGGCGTGTAACTGTTCCGTGAGCAGCCTCGTACTCATAAACTCCGTCGGGAGATACGAGAACGGAGGTCATCATACCGAGGCTTCCGAAAGCGGTAGCCACCATATCGGACATAACGTCGCCGTCATAGTTCTTGCACGCCCAGATGTAGCCGCCGTTTGAACGTACAACTCTTGCAACAGCGTCGTCGATGAGGGTGTAGAAATATTCGATGCCCGCAGCTTCAAACTTAGCCTTGTACTCGTTTTCGTAAATTTCCGCAAAAATGTCCTTGAAGCGGTGATCGTACTTCTTGGAGATAGTGTCCTTGGTAGCGAACCACAGATCCTGCTTGGTGTCAAGGGCAAAGTTGAAGCAAGCCTTTGCAAAGCTTCTGATAGAGTTGTCCTTGTTGTGAAGTCCCTGGATAACGCCTGAGCTGTCCTTGAAATCATAAATGAGGGAGCGGGTCTCCTTGCCGTCCTTGTCGGTGCATACCAGCTCGCACTTTGAGCCCTGCTCTACCTGCATCTCGGTGTTTTTGTAAACATCGCCGTAAGCGTGACGGGCAATGGTTATGGGCTTTGTCCAGGTGGGGAGGAGGGGAGTGATGCCCTTTACGATAATGGGCGCTCTGAAAACAGTGCCGTCGAGAATTGCTCTGATGGTGCCGTTGGGGGACTTCCACATCTCCTTAAGGTCATACTCGGTCATTCTCTGAGCGTTGGGGGTGATAGTTGCGCACTTTACAGCAACGCCGTACTTCTTTGTAGCCTCGGCGGAATCAACTGTTACCTGATCGTTGGTCTCATTTCTGTGAACAAGACCGAGATCGTAGTAATCTGTCTTAAGGTCAACATAAGGGGTGATGAGGATATCCTTTATCATCTTCCAGATGATTCGGGTCATCTCGTCTCCGTCCATTTCCACCAGAGGGGTGGTCATCTGAATTTTATCTGCCATTTTTATTATACCTCCAAGAAATTATTTGTTCCGTGCATATATGTAATGTCCGAATAAATGTCATCGCCTGTCCCCTTTGGATACAGCCGCAATGAAGCCCAGTCCCACGCCTGCGGCAGTTCCCGCAAAGGGCATAGTGAATATCCCGCCCGTGATGCAGCCGATGATTATGCCTGCCAGAAGTCCGAGACAGCCCCCCGTAACGGGAGCGGATATGCGCAGCCTTTTGCGGCGGTATTCCCCGTCACGAAGCGCTTTCAGGCGCATAAGCCTGTTTCCGCCGTCCCCCGTTTCAACGTCGAAGCTTACTTCTTTCAGGATCTCGCAGGGGAAATCGGGGCATTGTCCGCAGCTGTCATATCCCTTTGCCTCGGCGCATTTTCCCACCTCGCACTCCTCGTCCTCGAAAAGCTTTTCACGCTCCGAGGCGGGGCGGCAGTAGGGGCAGCCTGGGCAGTCATTTTCCGCTGCAAAGCGGCACTCGGTGCAGTTCATACCGCACTTTGCAAGGGGTATCTTTTCCTGTTCCATTATATACCCGAATTTACTATATAGCAGACCGTGAGAATAAGAAACATCGGTATCAGGGAAAGAATGCTGCGGAGCTGTTTGTTCATATCGGGGAGCTTTTTCTTAAGGATTTGGTCTGCAAGGAGACAGATAAGAATGCCTGCAAAAAAGGCTATCCGTCCGCCTGCGGTCTCGGGAAGTCCTCCCGTATAGCTGCGAAGAAAAAATTCGGGATTCATAGCAGTTCTCCTTTTGCCGCTGTCATAATGCGGGTTTTATCAGAAAAAGGTACACAATAAAAACCAAACAGGAGGAAAAAACCGCAATACCTTTTCGTCTGCCGTCATTCATATCGGGAAATCTGCTTTTGAGGAAATAATATATCCCTATATAAGCCACTGTTGCGATCGAAATGAGTATCAGATCCTCCCAGGTGCGTGGGCGGTGGCTGCGGTATCTGAGAAAACGGAAGATATTATCCACGGTCATTCTCCTTTGGCGTTAAAAATTGTGTCGGAAAATGTGATTTCGCTTATTACTTCAGGGATTCTCTTGTGTAATCGAGAAGTCCGCCTGCAAGAACGATGTCCTTTGTTCTGCCTGTAAGCTCGCAGAGAACGGGAATTTTCCTGCCGTTTGTCTTGTTCACAACGGTAAGCTCGGAGCGTCCCTCGGAAACTGCCTTTCTTACATCTGCGATAACGAGCTCGTCGCCCTGAGAGATGTTCTCATAATCGGCTTCGTTAACAAATGTAAGGGGAAGAATGCCTGCATTGATAAGGTTTGCTCTGTGGATACGTGCAAAGCTCTTTACGAGAACAGCCTTTACGCCAAGATAGAGGGGAGCAAGTGCTGCGTGCTCACGGGACGAGCCCTGACCGTAGTTGGAGCCGCCCACAATGATGCTCTTGCCCATAGACTTTGCTCTCTCGGGGAACTTTTCGTCGCATACTGTGAAGCAGTAGTTGGAGATAGCGGGAATGTTGGAGCGGAGAGGGAGTATCTTTGCGCCTGCGGGCATAATGTGGTCAGTGGTGATGTTGTCGCCGACCTTAAGGGAGCAGCCGCAGTCAATGGACTCGGCAAGAGGTGCAGTTTCGGGGAAGGGCTTGATGTTGGGGCCACGGAGTATCTGAACGGAGTCCATTTCAGCCTCAGCTGCGGGAGGAACGATCATATTGTCATTGATAACAAATTCCTTGGGCATTGTGAACTCGAATGTGCCCTCGAGAGTTCTGGGGTCAGTGAGATAGCCTGTGAGAGCGGAAGCCGCAGCCATTTCGGGAGATACGAGATATATCTGACCGTCCTTGGTGCCGCTGCGTCCCTCGAAATTACGGTTGAATGTCCTGAGGGAGATGCCCTTGGAATTGGGGGACTGACCCATACCGATGCAGGGGCCGCAGGCAGATTCAAGTATTCTCGCACCTGCGTCGATCATAACGGCAAGAGCGCCGTTTTGAGCCAGCATATTGAGCACCTGCTTTGAACCGGGAGCGATGGAAAGGGAAACATCGGGGTGAACAGTCTTGCCCTTTAAGATGTGAGCAACCTTCATCATATCCATAAGTGAGCTGTTTGTGCAGGAGCCGATACATACCTGATCTATTTTGAGCTTGCCTATCTCCTCAACGGTCTTGACGTTGTCGGGGGAATGGGGACAAGCTGCGAGAGGAACGAGCTCGGAAAGGTTTATCTCAACAACTTCATCATAAACAGCGTCGGGGTCTGCGGAAAGGGGAACATAAACGTCCTCACGCTTCTGAGCCTTAAGGAACTCCCTTGTGGTCTCGTCGGAGGGGAATATAGATGTGGTAGCGCCAAGCTCTGCGCCCATATTTGTAATGGTGGCTCTTTCGGGAACGGAAAGTGTCTTTACACCCTCGCCGCAGTATTCGATGACCTTGCCGACACCGCCCTTTACGGAAAGTCTCCTCAGGACTTCAAGGATAACGTCCTTTGCGGATACCCAGGGAGAAAGTCTGCCTGTAAGCTCGACCTTGACGATTTTGGGGTATGTAATATAGTATGCGCCGCCGCCCATTGCAACAGCAACGTCAAGTCCGCCTGCGCCGATAGCGATCATACCGATGCCGCCGCCTGTGGGGGTGTGGCTGTCGGAGCCGATGAGGGTCTTGCCGGGAGCACCGAAGCGCTCAAGATGTACCTGATGGCAGATGCCGTTGCCGGGACGGGAGAAATAAATGCCGTGCTTCTTGGCAACAGAGCCGATGAAGCGGTGGTCGTCGGCATTTTCAAAGCCTGACTGGAGTGTGTTGTGGTCTATGTAAGCCACGGATCTCTCGGTCTTTACTCTGGGCACGCCCATAGCCTCGAACTCGAGATATGCCATAGTTCCTGTAGCGTCCTGTGTTAATGTCTGGTCGATCCTGATACCGATCTCGCTGCCCTTGACAAATTCGCCGTCAACAACGTGCGCCTTAAGTATCTTTTCGGTAAGTGTAAGTCCCATTTGAATGATCAATCCTTTCAGTGCAAAAAACGTCGGCACTTAAAATTATTTATACTTTTTTATTATAGCTTTTTCGGGACGTTTTGTCAATGAATATTTTCAGCTGTATGCCAAGTTAAAGCGCTTTAAGGACAAAGTTGCTCATATTGCACAAAAAGGAGATGAAAAATCAAAGCATTTTTTCTCAAAAAGCGCTTGACATTACCGTATTTGTGTGATATAATATAACACGTCACTTAAGGTTAAACGCTTGAAACCGACCTTTCGTGACCCCCTTGAATGCGGGTGTAGTTCAATGGTAGAACTCCAGCCTTCCAAGCTGGTCGCGTGGGTTCGATTCCCATCACCCGCTCCACAATCCCCGGATACCGGGGTTCAATATATGCGTCTTTAACTCAGCTGGATAGAGTAACTGCCTTCTAAGCAGTAAGCCACTGGTTCGAATCCAGTAAGACGCGCCAATCTCTTCCGAAGCCGTGCAGCTTCTGCTGTACAGCTTCATTTATCGGCTGATGCGCTGTTCCTCAGAACGGCAGTCGGCAAAGCTCCCCGGCTTCTGCATAAGGGAGCGCTTATAATGTAACATCTTAATGGGGTGTTACTTATATGGTGGGTGTAGCTTAGTTGGTTAAAGCGTCGGATTGTGGTCCCGAAGATCGTGGGTTCGAATCCCATCTCCCACCCCACATTGATAAAAGCCTTTCTCATTTTGAGAAGGGCTTTTTTGTTATGCTTATGCAAAAGTACCAAAATCGTTTGCAAATCTTTTTGTATAAAATACTCTAACATTGCGTTGACATACTTCCTTTTTTTTGTTATAATGTTAATAATATGATGAAATAAGAGCCTCGTTTTGGGGCGATATCACAAATATAAAGACTGTTATGCTTAAAAAAGCGGGTGCGGTCTGCAAACGGGAGGAATCAACTGTGGAAAAATTTAGGGATTACAGCCGCTTCAAAGCTGCCTGCACAGAGTTCAGAGCCGAATTTGCCGACAGGTTCTTTACAAACGGACGGCTTTTCTGTCACCCTTTCCTTGACGGGGTAATTTACATTCCCTGCTCTCAGGAAGAGGCAAAGAACAACGGAGTTGACATTTGCAGAATGTCCGATATGCTCCTTATGTCCGCTGACGGCGAGGAGTTTGAGCCCTTTAAAATTGCCGAGGCAAGAAAAATTGCTGCGGAAAACGGCGTTGTGTACATTACCACTCTCCTTTACAACGGCGCATTTGAAGCCGCTGACTGGATGATCGACGGCAAGCACGACACCCTTATCATCAGCGAAGAGCATATGAAAAAGGAGGGCAAGCCCTACGCTCCCGTGACCCCTCTCACAAACGTTATCCAGCCCTTCAAGAAGCTTACCAATCATTTCTTATATAAAAAAGGTACACCCGAAGAGCCTGCCGTTCTTTCCGACAAGGACGTTGACGAAAAGACTGAGGGCTATCTTGACGAGCTTACCTCTGAGTTCGTTTCTCCCGAGCTTATCGGTGAAAATGAGTTTGAGATATTCGGCACAAAGGTTGCCTGCGACAAGAACGAGACACGATGCAGGGAGATCGACAGGGGCGTTGACCTCTGCGACAGGCTTGTTGAAGAGATGAAGCCCCACGAGGCTGCTTTCAAGGCTGCGGGAATTGATTTTGACCTTAAGTCATACACCGCTGACCTCTTTGCAAAGCTTGGCAAAAAATGCGGCGTGACCGTTGACGCAAAGGAGTTTATCTCCGATGACACCGCCGCTCTTAAGGAAAAATTCAAAAAGCTGGTTTCCGATAAAAACAATTACGGCTTCAGGTATAAGACTCCCGACAAGGCTACATTTGCGGAGGCTCTGAAAATTGCGGAGCTTTCACCCGCATCAGCCGATGAGCTCAAAAAGGACATTGCGGCTCTCCTGAAGGTCCGCCCCGCATATCCTGCGGTGTTCAATATGGCAAGGGCTGCTTCTCCCGCCGATGCCGAGGCTGTGGAGAATATTGCGGAGTTCTGGGGCAGCGCTGCCCTTACTCCTGCGGAGCTGGGAGAATACCTTGAAAGCTCCTATATTCCCGCAGACTGCCGTGATGCTGAGGGCAGGCTCAACTGCGGCGGTGCCAAGGCTGCGCTTATCTCCGAGGATATCAAGGCTGCGGCTGCAAAGTACAAGCTGAAAAATGCTCCCGTGTTTGATGAGCTTGACAAGTACTGCACTGAATATGAAAAGGCTGCACGCACATACAACGGCACTGTTTTCAATACCGTTTCCGATATGGAAAAGGCTGTGAAGAACGAAGCGGAGCTTGCGGACAAGTGCGCCGATCTTTCCGCTCTGAATGCCGATGAGCTCAAGCAGCTGAGAAAATACATATATGATATGAAGCTCGACAAGAAAACTGCGGGCAAGTATCTGCTTAAGATAAAGCTTGCGATGAATAACTGCGAGGAAAATCAGCTTAAGCTCCTGTGTACAGGTCTTACCCTGAAAAAGCAGGGAGAGCTTGAAGAGCTTATGGGCAAGCTCGGCGAATTTGATGAGGTCGTTGCGGCTCCCTATATCGCACAGGTCAGGGACGCTGTCCTCACCGCACAGCTCAGAGAGCTTTCCGAACTGTTCAGGGCTATTCCCGACAAGGCAAAGGCAGATGAGCTTGAAAAGGTGCTTGCATCGGGCAAATATGACAAGATGTTCACCCGCCATTTCACCGCAAAGATAGCTCTTGCAAGAGACGGCTTTGCAAAGGAAGAGCTTGCGTCTGTATGCAAAAATATCTCCGCTGCCGATAACAAGGCTCTTGACGAAATGCTTGCAAAGCTTGATGCTGTAAAGTGCAGAGAGGGTCTCAAAGCATCTTATAAGAAAGACATTGCCGCAAGAAAGCGAGAGCTTCTCATCAAGGAGATCGACGGTGTATTTGCAGGCATCAAGGCAGCCGACAAGGCAAAGACCGACAGCCTGAGAGCCGTTATCGCTTCCGCAAAATATCCTGCCGAGCTTACAAACAAATACAAGGCACAGCTTGACGAGCGTGAGACTGAGCTCAAAAATGCCGAATTTATCAAGAAGTGCGACACTATTCCCAATATGAACAGTGCTGACCTTGATAATATCATCAAGGAGCTTAAGGACGAAAAGTGCCCCGAGGAAATTGCGAAGAAGTATCTTCCTATGACCGAGGAAAGAGGAAAGGCACTTCTCAAAGCAGAGCTTTCCGGTATGTGCAAGGATATCCCCTCTATGGACTTTGCAAAGCTTGACGCTCTTGAAAAGTCCCTTAAGAATGAAAAGTATCCCGAAGAGCTCACATCGGGCTATTTCGACACGATCAAGGCACGGAGAAAGACGCTTTACAACAAGGAAGCCGATGATCTCTGCAAGAACATCGGAAATATGCAGAAGCCTGAGCTTGCATCTCTTGCCGAAAAGCTTAAGGACGAGAAATTTGATCCTGCATATGTCAAGAAGTATTTTGACGAGATAGACAAGCGCTTCAACAAAATAGAGACCGACAAGCTTGACGGTATGTGCAAGGACATCGAAAAGCTTAAAAAGCCCGAGCTTGAAAAGCTTTCCGCAGACATTGCCGCACTGGGCTTCAAAAAGGAAAACACCGCTTCCTATCTTGAAAAGATAAGGAACAGAGAGATAACTCTTATGAAGTCGGAAATGGAGAGCCTTTGCAAGAACATCGGCTCTGCTCCCAGAAAGGAGCTTTCCAAGCTGAAAGAGGCGCTTTCGGGCGGCGATTTCGACAAGGAGCTTTCCGCAAAGTACATCAAGCAGATAGACGAGCGCACCGAGACACTTATCAAGCAGGAGCTTGCTGACCTTTGCAAGAACCTCCAGAGTGCGCCCAAGGATAAGCTTATGGAAATGCGCATCGCCATAAATGAAACTCCCGAGTACAAGGACGCAGGCAAGGCATATGCAGAGCAGATCGAGAGTCGTCTTAAGCAGCTTGACAAGGCTGAATTTGACAAGCAGATGGCATCTATCGAAAAGCTCAATGCGGAAGAGCTTGATAAATTTGAGGACGAGCTCGACAAGCGCAAGCCTGCTCTTGACGCAAAGCTTTACGAGGCATCTGCCGCAAAGCTCAGAGAACGCAGGGAATTTCTCCAGAAGGAAGAGCTTTCAAAGCTCTGCGGCGATATTTCCAAGCTGGATATCAAGCAGCTGGGTGAGATAAAGGAGAAGGTCTCCGAGGGCGATTATATCCCCGAGGTGACATTCCCCTACATCAAGAAGATAGACGATGCCATTACAAATCTTCAGGTGCAGTATTATACGAAGCTTACCGAGAATATCAATTCTATGAGCCGTGCCGACCTTATCGTTCTCCTTGAAAAGGTAAATAAGAACGAGAATCACGCTTCGGACGATATGCTCCAGAGATATATCGGAAAGATCAATTCCAAGATACGTGAAGCTGATGCAAAGCATCTGGAGAAGAAGTGCGGAAATCTCGGAAATGCCGGCGAGCACCGCTGCTTCGAGCTTATCAAGGACATCAATGCTATGGATATTGATGCGGATACCAAGAAGCGCTTTATCAATCAGGTCGAGCTCCATATCACAAATCTTAAGACTGTTGAAAGAGACGGCTATGTTTCTCTCCTTAAGAATCTTATGGACGAGAACAGCATCAAGGAATCCCAGTTCTACATTCCCGGAATTTCCAAGTCCTTCGAGAGCATTTACATCAAGATCCAGAATACATATGCCCGCACAGAGCAGTTTGAAATGCCTGTTGTGGCTCACGAGTTCACTCCCGGTCACCCCGAGGATTCCTATCTGCTCACAACCGAGTATCTCTACGGTATGGGCAAGACAAGCGGTCTGCTCCATATCCCTGTTGACCAGATCGAAAGATTTGAGGGCAAGAGCAATCTGTTTACAAGCTCCCTTAAAGTAATTGAAAGAAACGGAAAGGCTACAGACCTCCCCGCAAACATCGAGAAAAAGGCTTATGAAGCTACCGCAAAGGTGCTCAACGGCGTTCTTGCCGCTGTTCAGAAGACCAAGACCGATGCAAAGCTTAAGGAAGCCGAGGAAATAAAGGCTGCCGAGGAAGCAAGACTTATGGAGCTTGAACAGGAGAGAAAGGACATCGACGAGGCAAGAAAGAGAGCAGATGAAGCCGAGAAGGCTGCCGCAGCTCCCAAGTCCGCACCTGCGGCTGAGAAGAAGGAGCCTGTTCCCGAGCCAAAGAAGATAGAGCCTATCAAGCCTATCAAGCCCATTGAAGTGGTCGTTTCGCCCATTCCCGAGGTAAAGACTATCAAGCCTCTGGAGGACATTAAGCCTGCTTCACCCGCAAAGCCCGCAGCTCCTGCACCTGCCAAGCCTGCGGAAGCACCCAAGCCTGCTGCTCCTGCGCCCGTTAAGCCTGCGGAAGCACCCAAGCCTGCTGCTCCTGC
>CAKSPU010000041.1 GCA_934486875.1 uncultured Oscillospiraceae bacterium | reverse complement strand
TTGTCCGCCGCAAGCTCACAAAGCCCCTCAATGCCTGTGAGTATCTCTGTATCGGTGTCAAAAAGTTCATCTTTTAGCGGCTTATAATATTTTTCATCAAAAATGCAGACACGCTTTATATTAAATTCCCTTGCCTGCTCCGCAAGCTTTTTGTAATTGTTTCTGACAGCCGCAGAATGTATCTCAAAGCCGTGGCGACGGCATACATCTGCTGTCTGAGTGCCGATAGAACCGCCTGAGCCAAGAAGATTTATCTTCTTCATTTATCCCATATCCTTTCAAAAATATCCCGTCAAAAAATCAAGGTGCTGCCCTGCCCCGAAAATGTCCGAGCCGAAACAGCACCGATATTTTTTCATCAGCTTACGGAATGAATAAATATTTTCTGACCGAAAGCGTTAAATACAAGCATTATATAGGGAAGAACGAAATATACGCTGTCAAATCTGTCAACAACTCCTCCGTGTCCGGGAAGGATCTTTCCGTAATCCTTGATGTTGTACTCACGCTTCAGAAGTGATGCCGAAAGGTCGCCGACCATACTGATAAAGGCAGCGATAAGCATTATCACCCCGAGCGCCGGATAATTCACATCAAAATCAATTCCCTTGAATGTGTGCATAACATACTTGTAGCCCATTCCATAAAGCACGAATACAACAGCAGTCACGATAAGTCCGCCAACTGCTCCCTCCACAGTCTTTTTTGGAGAAATGTCAGGGCAAAGCTTATGCTTTCCGCAGGCAGTGCCGACAAAATATGCACCCGCATCAGGGATCCAGGCAGCCATAAGAGCCATTACTACATAACATATGCCGTGAACAGCGCTCATATTCTTCAAAGATACAAGACAGGTTATGGAAAGTGTTACAAGACAGGTCACAGTGACCATAACTGCAAGCTTGTCAAACGGAAGCTTTTTGTGATCCGCAACATATCCCGCAAACATAAAGAACACGATGACCGATGCCGCAAATATCCTCCAAATCATACCTATCTGCGGGAACCAGGTCAGCATCGGTATGACTGCCGCAAAAAGCAGGCACATTCCGAAGTGAACGGGATATTTTTTGCAGCCGCAGACGTTAAGCACCTCATAAACGGACATAACAGCAACAAAAGCCACAAAAATCGGAAAAATTATCGTGTTGTTAAGACAAAGGACGGCAATGCCGAGCGAAATGCCCACAACCGCAGTAAGCAGCCGCTGTTTCATCTTCAAACACCTCCGAATCGTCTGCTGCGTGACGCAAAGGAATCAAGAGCTTTTCTAAGCTCTTTTTCATCAAAGTCAGGCCACAGCGTGTCTGTGAAGTAAAATTCCGCATAAGCGGACTGCCAGAGAAGAAAATTTGAAAGCCTCTGCTCTCCGCTTGATCTTATTATCAGGTCTGCGTCAGGTGCGGAGCCTGTGTAAAGCATACCCGAGAAAGTTTTTTCATCAATATCCCGAGGAGTGATGTCGCCTTCGGCACAAAGCTGTGCAAGCCGCTTTGCAGCGTAAAGAATATCATCTCTTCCGCCGTAATTCATTGCGAACATTATAGTCATAGAGGTGTACTGCGCTGAATTTTTTTCAAGCTCGGTCATTCTTATGCGTAGGTCATCGGGAAACGGTGCTTTATCTCCAAGAAAGCATATTCGTGCTTTCTGTCCGGCAAATTTATCCGCCTCATTAAGATACTCCTTGAAAAGCTTCATCAGAGCATCGACCTCTTCGGCAGGGCGCTTCCAGTTTTCCGTGGAAAATGCATAAAATGTTACATATTTTATGCCTATCCTGCGGCAGCTGTCAATGACCTTTTTTAAAGCCTCTGCTCCCGCCTTATGACCGAAGCTTCTTGGCATACCACGCTTTGCAGCCCATCTTCCGTTTCCGTCCATAATAAACCCGATGTGACGGGGCAAAACGTAAAGTTCGTCTTTATTTTCAGCGGCTACTATAACTACACGCCCTCTCTGTCAGCATTATGATGAAAATATCAGACTGTCATTATTTCCTTTTCCTTGGCAACAACAGCTGCATCAACGTCATCAACAGCCTTGTCTGTTACCTTCTGGAGATCCTTTTCAAAGCCCTTAAGGTCATCTTCTGTGATCTCAGAGTTCTTCTTCATTGCCTTGAGCTTGTCAAGAGCATCACGTCTTGCATTTCTGATAGTTACCTTAGCTTCCTCACCAATGTTCTTAACCTGCTTTACAAGCTCTTTTCTGCGCTCCTCAGTAGGCTGAGGGAATGCGAGGCGGAGGCACTTGCCGTCATTTGTGGGAGTAATGCCGATATCGGAAGCCTGAATAGCCTTTTCAATGTTCTTAAGGGAAGAAATATCCCAAGGCTGGATAACAAGAACTCTTGCTTCGGAAACGCTGATGGCTGCCATTGCATTGATAGCTGTGGGAGTTCCGTAGTAATCCACCTGGACCTTATCGAGGATAGCAGGGTTTGCTCTGCCTGCTCTGATAGTTGTAAATTCCCTTTCAAGAGCGGAAAGGCACTTGTTCATTTTATCCTGAGCTGTTTTGATCTGTTCGTTCATTTTAATAATTCCTTTCGGTGTAAAATTTATGCAGTTAAATTATGTTTTTATTATTCCTCGGGAACAACGAGAGTTCCCACAGGCTTGCCCATACAAGCATCGTAAATATTCTCGGGACGGCTGAGGTCGAAAACGAGAATAGGAAGATTGTTGTCCTTGCACATAGATGCAGCGGTGCTGTCCATAACAGCAAGATTTTTCACAAGTATCTCGTTGAATGTGAGCTTATCGTACTTCACAGCATCGTCATACTTGTTGGGATCCTTATCGTAAACGCCGTCTACCATAGTTGCCTTCAGAACGATATCAGCCTCGATCTCCGCAGCTCTGAGAGTAGAAGCTGTGTCGGTGGAGAAGAAAGGATTTCCCGTTCCGCAGCCGAATATAACAACACGACCCTTTTCAAAGTGGCGGACAGCCTTGTTCCTTATGTAAGGCTCAGCCACCTGAGGCATAGAAATAGCAGTCTGAACACGGACATCAAGCCCCATTGATTCAAGAACATCAGCCACAGCAAGAGCATTCATAGTGGTGGCAAGCATACCGATGTGATCGGCTCTTGTTCTGTCCATAGCGCCGCTTGAACGACCTCTCCAGAAATTTCCGCCGCCAACAACTATACCCATCTGCACTCCTGCCTCAACGCACTTCTTGATGCTTTCGCATATGGGGGTTATCACGCTGTAGTCAAGACCTGTTTTCTTGTTTCCCGCAAGAGCCTCACCTGAGAGCTTAAGCAAGACACGCTTGTATTTTATCTGATCGGACATTTGCGATATACTTCCTTTCACGATACAGTTTTCACTATTCATTTTACACTATTTTACCTTAAATGTAAAGCGCTTTTTGTAAAAATTTATCACCTTGACAAATTATTTCACATATTCATCAAAAATGCTTTCACATACTGAATTATCAACGGTAACGGCATACATATAATAGCCGTCCTTTTCGGATGATACATAATTTTCCAGTTTGTCATATTCATCGGGATTATATCCCTCAAAATCCTTTTTTCTTGTTTCAATTCTCTTTTCAGCCGCAGTCTTTACATCATCAACGCTGATGTCAGCCGTATTGATAACAAAGATCTCATCGGCAAATCCGCCCGAACCGCATATATACATTGAAAAATCGCAGTTTTCAGGAATAGCAAGGTCAAGATACATACCTATCCTGTCAGCACCGACCTCAGCCATTGAGGGCAGTTCTACAGAATCCATTATAGCCGCAGTGATATCCGCACAGGGCACAGCCGCAGCTGCGGCTGTTGTTTCGCTCTCAGTTTCTGTTTCGGTCTCTGTTTCAGTCTCAGCCTGTTCGGAAGGAGCATCGGTCTGAGCTTGGGTTTCGGAAACAGTTTCCGATGCGGTTATCTCGGTATATACCCCCTCAGAGCCGTTTTCAGTTTCGGCATTACCCGAGCAGGCACAAAATGTAAGTGCGCACAGTGCCGCACAAGCGGCAGCAAAAGTTTTCTTCATAGTTAAACTTCCTCGTTAGTTTATATTATTCGGCATTTGTTTTGGCAAAAGCCGTAATTTATCAGGAAAACGCTTATTCTCCGCAAACGTGGGTAAGGAGATAATCAAGCATTATCCTGTATGTGGACTTCATAAAATGTATGCCGTCAGCCTCCGCATAATCTTCACGGAAGCGTCCGTCGCTGCCTTTCAGAACCGTGTTCAGATCAAGATAATATACACAGCGGTTGTTGGCAAATTTAAGCAGGTCTGAATTGAAATTATCTATATCGGAATTAAGGATAGGTCTGTCCTCATCTGTCTCCCTTTCCCCTGTAACAGGCGGAACGGAGATGATATAGATGTTTGTCTTTTCCCTGTCGATGCTGTCGATAAAATCACCGTATGCCGCAAGAAGCTGCTCATCGGTGTATGAACCGAGCTGATTGAGCCCGAGCAGTATATACAGATTTTCGGGAGCAGCAGCATTTATCTTGTCAGCCGCAAGTATCTCAGTACCGTCAGGCTCGGTGAGAGGAGTGGTATTGATGCTCATAACGCTCATACCGATGTTTGCCGCTATTCTGTCCTCGGGAATAAGTCCGTAGGTCCCAAGACCGACAATAAGAGAATCCCCTGCAAACATACAGCTGTCAAAATAGCTCTCGTCCCTTGCGGCGGACTCCGCAATAGGATTGATGTCCGCAGTTGATGTCCTTTCTTCTTCCACGGCACTCACCGATTCGGTTATTGAAACGATCTCAGTATCAGGCTTTTCGGGTACTTCACCGCTCTTCATATATATGGCAAAGCAGGCGATAAAGCTTGCAAAAACAAAAAGAAGAACAAACGAAAGACGGAATTTCAGACCGTTCCTTTTCTTTCTTTCGTAATAAGATGACACATTCATTTCCTTCTTTCCGTAAATTTCACAGAGCTAAATTTATTATACTACATACCACAACAAAAATCAACATTTTGATTGATTAAAATTTTATTAACGGCATAATATTTTGATATGTACTGCAAAGACATATGTAAGAACGTCAAAACATATATCTTTGCATTAAAATCATCCTGCTGCTTTATCGGCACATTCAAGCATTGTATCCGCAAATATGGCATATCCTCTTGTTGGGTCTCTCACGAATACGTGCGTCACTGCCCCCACAAGCTTTCCGTCCTGTAGAATAGGACTTCCGCTCATTCCCTGAACAATGCCGCCCGCCTTGTCAAGGAGCCGTTCATCGGTGATCCGTATGACCATATTTCTGCCCGCTTCAGAGCCCTTTATATCAATTTTTTCTATCTCAGCGCTGTATTCTTTTGGAGCCGAACCGTCAACGGTGGCATATATGACCGCTTCCCCGAGCTTTATCTCCTGCCGCATCGCCACGGGAACAGCGCTTTCAACTGTCGGGCACTTGTCCATATAGCCGTAAATGCCGCTTTCGCAGTTCATCACAAGACTTCCGCAGGACTTGTCAGAGGTAAACATTCCGATAAGCTCTCCCGGAGCCCCTGCCGAGCTCTTCTTTATCCCGCTGATGAAAACGTCAGCCGCCTGCCCCTCGGACATTGTGAGCATTTCTCCCGTGTCCGAATCGCAGACAGGGTGCCCAAGCCCTGCGAACATTTTGGTCGACGGGTCATAAAACGTTACCGTGCCTATTCCTGCGGAGCTGTCCCTTACCCACATTCCTGCGTGATATGTGTCATCAGCGGCAGACCTGTCGGGCTTAAGAAACACCACCCTGCTTTCCCCGTCACGAATAAGCTCAACTCCCAATGTTTTTCCGCCGCTTTCGCTGATTATCCTGCTCACATCTTTGTTTGATGACACGGATTTTCCAGAAATGCTCACAATTATATCTCCCTCGCTGATGCCTGCCTCTCTTGCGGGCGACGCAACTCTTCCGCCGCTGTCAAATCCCGTAAGCTCCACCACAAGCACGCCCTTTGTGAGGAGCTTTATTCCGAAAGGCGTTCCGCAGGGAACGACAACAGGCTCGCTAACCTCGGTAACACTTACATTTTTTATGGGAAATATACCAAACAAGCTCAGCTGTTCGGTTCTTTCCGATACTCCTCCGTTCATAGAGGAAACATTATATGTTTCGTTTCCCGAAACAGTGACATCAATATCATAGCTCTCGGGAATTATCCTGTCCGAACGGACAGCAATGTGTTCGCTTATTTCAAGCTCTCCGCCTTTTGCAACATAATAATTGTCAGGCAGAACGCAGTTATAATATATAATGCCGCCTGTAAGTGCAGTCAGTGCCGCACACGCCGTACTCACAAGCAGCCTAAGTGCAAAATTCATATTGACTTCCTCTCCGCAGCATATGACCGTTCCGCTGTCTTTTTGCCATTAAGAACCCGTCTTCACAAGCATATGCGCACGTCTTTTCGGCAAATTTTGCCGCAGACTGCGTTAAAAATCCTTGCCGGGCGACAGCCCGCCTGCGGATTTTTGCCTTGTCTGCAACAAAATTATGCTCGAAAATCCGCACACATTTCTTATGAAGACAGGTTCTAAGACAGCAGAGGGATATCCACCGCTTTTTTGTTCTTCACATAATTTAATATTTGCGTGCAACGGGGCAAATATAAGAGTTTTATATTCTGTAATTTTAGCCCCATTCTTTAAAAAAACAAGTCGTATTTAGCAAGCGGATATAATCTTCACAGAAAACGATTCATTTTTTTCTCTTACTTCAAAAAAATTGTTGCACATCGTGACATTTTGTGGTATAATTGAATTTATAGCCGGATCGTTTTGGGAAAAAGCTTAACGGATATTATTTTCAAAGGAATGCAGTTTATGGAAATTCTCAGAAAAGTTTCTCTTGCCCTTGGGTGCGCAGCAGCTGCGGTGTGCTGCCTGTTTCTGAACCTTGCGGGAGGATATGCTCTTTATTCAAATAATTATGAGACTATCGGAATATGCCTTATGTTGTCAACGGGATTTCTTATCCTGTCGCTTATAGCCGCTTTTTTCCGAAAAGGCATATTTAATCTTACCTCACTCATACTTAATTTTATCGGCACTCTGCTCTATATCTATCCAATATCAGTTTTAAACGGGATACCAAATTCCACCGTTCCCCGTTCGAGCATTGAAGTTCTGACTTCAAGGATATATCCTGCCGTATCGGTAACAATACTTCTGCTGACAGCGGTCTTTGCGGATTATTTTTCCTATGACCGTGCGGCAAAACGTGCCGAAAAGAAAATGCAGAAGCAGAAGGAACAGACCCGAAAGCTTACCGATGATGAAAAGATAATATAAATAGTTTGTGAAAGGACGTTTTATTAATGAGCGTAACAATCAAGGACGTTGCCAAAGCAGCGGGAGTTTCCGTGGCCACCGTGTCCCGTGTTCTGAACAACAGCGCCGCAGTTTCCGACGAGACCGCCGCAGCGGTAAATGAGGTCATCAAGGAAATGGGCTACAGTCCGAATTTTCTCGGCAGAAATCTCCGCAAATGCGAGACAAACAATATCCTTGCCATTCTCCCCTCCACCGAACACACCGTCTATAACGATATTATAAAAGGTATGCAGGACGCTGCATATCCCACCTATGATATTATCCTCAGTACGAGCAACAGCTACATCGGAACCGAGATGCGCCTGCTTGAAATGCTCTTTAAGCGCACGGTCGATGCTGTTGTTATCCTTGGCTCACAGCTTGATGCTGAGGCGCTCAACGACCTTGACAAGAGATACAACATTGCGCTCTGCTGCGAAAACGTTGCAGGGGCAAATGTGCTTACCGTTACCATAAATAACGAAGCCGCAGCATACGAAGCGGTAAAAATGTTCCTTGACAAGGGCAAGAAAAAGATAGGTCTTGTTACCACAAGCGGCAGAAAGGATTTCAAAGACGCTCCCTCCTCCGCCGACCGTGAAAAGGGCTACAGAAAAGCCCTTGCGGAATATGGCATAACAACAGATGAAAAGTACATATACAGATGTTCCTACGATTATACAGACGGCTGCGAGGCACTTAAATATTTTCAAACTCTTGATGAAATGCCCGAAGCTATATTCTGCATTTCCGACCTTCTTGCCGCAGGTGTCATAAAGCAGGCTTTCAGAGAAAATATTGCTGTCGGAAGCGAGCTTCAGGTCTGCGGATTTGATAACATAAGCCTCAGCGAAATGTACAACCCGGGTATCACAACCGTTGCCCAGCCCGGATACGAAATGGGCAGAACTGTCATCAGCAAGCTTCTCGATAATATGCACGGCAGTGTTAAAAACAATGACCTTATTATCCTCGACCACAAGCTTGTTATCCGTGGATCAGCAAAGTAAATTTTTCCGAAAGGATCATCAGAGCAATGATATACACCGTCACATTCAATCCCGCCGTTGACTATGTTCTCCGTCTTGACACCCTTGCAGGCGGCGGAGTCAACCGCACCTCTTCTGAGGACATCTGCTGGGGAGGAAAGGGAATAAATGTCTCCACAGTTTTAAAAATGCTTGATACCAAAAGTACTGCTCTCGGCTTCACAGCAGGCTTTACAGGACAGGCTCTTGAGGACGCAGTGAGAAACACAGGCATCGACTGCGATTTTATCCGTCTCGAAAAGGGCTTCACAAGAATTTGCGTCAAGCTTTTTGAAACAGCGACCTCAAAGGAAACTGAGATAAATCCCAACGGTCCCGAAATTGACGGAAAAGCCATTGACAAGCTCCTTGACAAAATAGGCAGGCTTTCAAGCGGCGACTATCTTGTTCTTGCAGGAAGTGTTCCCAAGTCAGTCCCTGCGGACATTTACGAGATAATCTGCAAAAAGCTTGAAAACAGCGGTGTTCTTGTGGCGGCAGATGCTTCTGGCGAGCTGCTCACAAAGCTCCTTAAATACAAGCCGTTTCTTGTAAAGCCCAATCATCACGAGGTAGGTGAGATCTTCGGCTGCGAAATTTTTAACGCAGATCAGGCAGAAGCCTGTGCTCTCCGTCTCCGTGTTATGGGCGCTGAAAATGTCATTGTATCAATGGCTGAAATGGGCGCAGTTCTTGCCGCAGCCGATTCCAATGTTTACAGGATAGGCTCACCCAAGGGCACAGCCGTAAATTCCGTAGGTGCAGGCGACTCAATGCTTGCAGGCTTCCTTGCGGGATATATAAACACAGGCAGCTATGAAACCGCTCTCCGCTGGGGAACGGCAGCAGGCAGCGCAACCGCATTTTCCAAAGGACTTGCCGACAGAGCTTCCTTTGACAGATTATTAAAGGAGATATCCCGATGAACAGGATCGCACGGTTTGAAAAGGTCTCGGCAAAGCAGTTTGCCGCAGATATGAAGAAAAATTTTCCCGCTCTTGCAGATAATGAGATCAATGAGATATACAATAAAATAAAACTGCCCGCAAGAGCCACATCAGGCTCCGCAGGCTATGATCTTTATATTCCCCTCACAGTTTCATTAAAGCCAAACGAGACCGTTATTATCCCCACAGGAATAAAGTCATTCATTGAAGAGGGCTGGTTTCTTATGTGCTGTCCAAGAAGCGGGCTGGGCTTTAAATACCGTCTCAGGCTCAACAACACAGTCGGAATAATCGACAGCGACTATTATTATGCCGATAATGACGGCCACATTCAGATAAAGCTGACAAATGAATCCAACGAGGACAAGACCGTTTTAATGGAACAGGGCAGCGCTTTTGCTCAGGGAATTTTCATTCCTTTCGGGATAACAACAGATGATTGTGCCGAAAATGTCCGCACAGGCGGTTTCGGCAGCACTTCAAAATAATAAAAAATAATAAAAATTGCGGTGTATTTTTTAGGTACACCGCAATTTTTATAATTATAACACAAATCTTTCAATTACCTCAGCCACACCGTCCTCATCATTTGAGGGAGCAATGTAATCAGCCACAGCCTTTGCAGCATCACAGCCGTTTGCCATACAGACACCAAGCCCTGCATATTTTATCATCGAAACATCGTTGAAGCCGTCTCCGCAGGCAATTATTTCTTCTCTTGAGATGCCCAAAAGCTCCGTAAGCTTCTTTATAGATGCCGCCTTGTCGATGCCGTGGGGGACGACCTCCACAAAAAACGGTTCCGAACGGAAAACATTGGCTTTTCCCGCAAGAAGCTCTGCAAGCTCCTTTTCAGCCTTTGCGGCTATATCGGGATCGCCTGTGAGCAGGCATTTTACGGGAGCAAAATCAACGGTTTCCAAAAAATTGTCCGTGACCTTAACAGGCATTCCGTTTATCCTTGATTCAATGCCGATATACTCATCAGTGCTATCCGCAGCAATAATGTCGCCCTCTTTGTATGTGATAATGCCGATGCCGTATTTTTTTGCGGTCCTGTAAGCTGTTTCAAGGGCTTCACGTGATATCGTATCAGATGCTATGACCTCGCCCGTCATAGCATTTTTTATTATGCCGCCGTTAAAGGGAAGAAGATAGCCGCCTATATCGGACATCTGAAGCTCTCCCGCAGCGTATGCAAGTCCGGGTTCGGGGCGACCCGACGCAACAGCGATAATAAGACCGTTCTCAGCAGCTTTCATAATGGCTCTGCGTGTTTTTTCTGTAATAAGCTTTCTGCTGTCGGTAAGCGTTCCGTCAATATCAAGAAAAATAATTTTATATTTCATAGATTTTGCTCCTCAAAAGATAATATAACTCATTTTACCCGACAGCTATAAATTTTTCAATATCAAAGAAAGAACAAATAAAAAACAGCCACCTTGCGATGACTGTTTTTTATGGAAAGATTTTAAGAGAGGATAGTGTGTTTAGTTTATCAAAGAGCATTTCGTTCTTTGAGATTAATTATATTATACACTATACTTTCTAAATAATCAATTCATTTTTTACACAAATATTCTTGCACTTTTTAAGCAATAATACCATAAAGATAAATTTATGTATTCATCATTTGTATATTATAACTATGTTATCAAAGAAGGCTGTATTTTTCCTCATACATTTCTTCAAGGAGCTTTAACCCCTCTGCTGTCCTGAATATTTTCTCTCTGACGGAAGTAACTGCCGAGTCTGACATTCCGTCCTCGAAAATATTTACAAGGAAATCCGCTTCAATAAGTATCTGAAGCGATAATGTGTCAATGCCCGTGTAGGTATGGTGCCTGCCAACCATATTGCACACCTTTTCGGTAAATTCATCATCTGCGCCAAGTGCGGAAAGTATGTCAGCCGCCACTGCGGGACCTTCAAGCTCCTGATATTTTCCGTCAGATGAACCGTGAAGCATTTCCGCATTATGTATCCCGATGTCGTGGAGCACGGCAGCAGCTTCAAGGATATCGAGCTCACGTCCCGAAATGCCCTCTTTTCGCCCGATAAGTCCCGCAAATGCATACACCTTCATAAAATGATTGATACGCTTCGGGTCTCCCCTGTCATAGCTCACAGCACTTTCAATAACATCACAGATATTCATAAAAAAGCTCCTTTCAGCCCTCAACAAATGAGTATTGCTGCATAAAATATAATCACCGACAGCTTTTTGGCTGCCAGAACGAATTTATGATTATGGAGGGATATTATGTCACACGAAAAATACTTTCTCGGCTCGTCAACGTCATCGGGCTTTGCCACACCCGTTTCGGAAATACTGAGCGATACGTCAAACACCGTATATATTCTCAAAGGCACGGCAGGAAGCGGAAAATCAACACTTATGAAAAAGATAAGCGAAGCCTTTGCCGACAGTCCCCAGGAAATTTATTACTGCTCCGCCGACCCGTATTCCCTTGATGCGGTTTACATCAAAGATAAAAAAGCGGTCATAATCGACGGCACAGCGCCTCACTGTGTTGACCCCGTTTATCCTAAGGCTGTGGAGAGCATTGTAGACCTTGGAGCATACATTGAGACTTCAAAGCTCCGTGCTGCCAAGGAAGATGTGATAAGTCTCACCGAAGAATACAGCGGCTGTCACAAGCGCTGCCGCCTGTGTCTTAAAGCCGTTTCATCGGTCATTGAGGATATCATAACCGCAGCAGATTCTGCTCTTGACGCAGAAAAGCTCAGTGCCTTTGCGGATAAATTCATAAAGCGGATAATTCCGAAAAAGGAAGAAAAAGCCGAGGGAAAGGTTATGCGAAAGCAGCGTGCCGCAATTACTATGAACGGATATGCGGTATTTCTTCCCGAAAATGACAGGATATATCTTTTAAATGACGAAAATATCGCTGCCGCCGCAGAATTTCTCCGCATAGCTGCCCTTAACATCGCAAAGCGTGGCTATGACGTTGAAATAAGCCAGTGCTATCTCAGTGCCGATAAATTTATCGAGCACCTTACCGTACCCGAGCTGGGAATTACCTTTATGACCTCAAACTGCATAAACAGCCTCAGCGTTGAGAACTATGAGAAACACATAAACTTCAAACGCTTTTATAAAAAAGCCGAACAGTCTGACGGCACTGTTCTCAGGCAGCGTGCCGGATTTGCAAAGAAAGCCTGCGCCGAATTTCAGAAAGAAGCCGCCGCAGCTCTTACCGATGCAAAGATAATTCACGATAAAATTGAGGAGCATTACATCTCCGCCGCTGATTTTGACGGTCTGAACAGGCTTTCCTACAAGCTTATCTCGGATATAAAAAGCTTAGGATAACTTGTCCTCCTTGACACCCTCTGTACTTTCGGGAACAAAAAGTATCTTTATGGTCATAAGTATGAGCTTGAGATCAAGCAGGAATGAATACTGCTCAATGTACATCAGATCAAGTCTCAGCTTGTCATAGGGTGTTGTATTATATTTTCCAAGCACCTGTGCATATCCCGTGAGACCTGCCTTTACCTTGAGCCTGTAGCTGAATTCGGGCATAATTTTCTCGTTTTCCGCTGCAAGCTCGGGGCGCTCGGGGCGGGGTCCCACAATTGACATATCGCCCTTTAATACATTAAGTATCTGCGGAAGCTCATCTATCCTTACCTTCCTGATGACCTTGCCAACAGGGGTTATTCTGTCGTCATTCTCCCCTGCCAGACGGGCAACGCCGTCGCTTTCGGCATCTGTACGCATACTTCTGAATTTATATACCTTGAACACCTTTCCGTCTTTGGTAAGTCTTTCCTGTGTGTAAAAAACAGGGCCGCCGTCATAAAGCTTGATGCAAAGAGCGGTTATGAGCATTATGGGCAGTGTCACGATAAATCCCACAAACGAAACCGCAAGGTCAAGCATTCTTTTGAGTATAAGCTCCTCTGCGGACAAGCCTGTATTTCTGCACACAAGGAGGGGCGTGTCAAAAAGATGTATCTGCTCCGCACCTCTGATGATGATGTCGGAGAGCTTCGGGGTCACATATGTGCGCTTTGAACGGTCAAAGCATATTTTCAGAATATCGTTTTTCCTCTCGCTGGGAACATCGCAGATGATAACAGCGTCAAATTCGTCAATAAGCTCGGTTATTACGCTCATATCCTCCTCACAGCTCACCGCACGGCATATCATAAATCTGTCCTCACGGCCGCTCATTTTTTCCACCAGCGGCACAGCCTGTCTGCTTCCGTAAATGATGACCATTTTCTTAGGCGCATAAAGCTTGGAATATATTCTGTTGCCGCTAAATGCCCAGATGAAGATAAACGCAATGTCAATAACGGTCTTTATGAGCATAGGTGGGATATCAGCCACGGAACGCTCCAAAAGACATATCTGTATATAGGTGATTCCGTTTATGAACAGCATCGACAGGGACTGGGAATAGATAATATCCGACACTCTCAGCAGACCTATCCTGAAGCCGTTATATATCCTTGAAAACAGAAATATCAGCAGGAGATACACCGCAAATATGAGCATATTTCCCTTCCAGCCGAAATAATCCGCCTGAATACGGGAGTTTTCAAGCTTAATGTTGTAATGGGTGAGCCAAACATATGCATATGTTCCGAGGAGAAACACCACAAGCACAGATGAAATGAGCCCCATTATGAAACGTTTATATTTATTTCTCTTTTTTTCATTCATTTTTGGAAAAGTACAGTCCTTTCAAAGCACAGTCTTTCATAATCATATACTATTTTATTATACCACACTGTGCAGCCAAAAGCAAGCACTATTCCCGATTATTGCCAAATATTGCCGAAAAAAGCTCTTTCACGCCTATCAGCAGGATAAATACGGCGAATATTTTTCCCAAAAGCTCGGAACCCATAAGCTTTGCAAAGTACGCTCCCGCCGCCGCACCAAGTACACCGGTGAAAAATGCAGGAACAAGCCTTTTTAATTCAATAAGCCCGTTTTTTCTGTGGATAATGACAGACAGCAAAGCTATGGGCAGGAAAAAAAGAAGATTTATCCCCTGTGATTCAAGCTGAGACATACCCATTACCGCTGTGAACCATATTATGAGGATCATTCCGCCGCCAACGCCAAGAGATGCAAGAAGTCCCGTGAGAAATGCAGCTATAAAAGTTAGGATCGTCATAAGAACAGATTTCTCACCCCCGCAATAACGAGCAGAAGCCCGAATATCCCTGACAGGAGCCTTACAGGTATCTTTTTCATTAAAAATGTGCCCAGTACAGCACCTGCAAGTCCGAAAGGTATGAGTTTAACAGCACTCTGCCACTGAAAGCTTCCGTTTCCCATATAAAAAAGTGCGGATATGACTGACAGCGGAAGTGTAAGTGCAAGCGAGCCTGCGTGGGCTTTTTTAGCTTCAAAGCCTGCTTTTTTTAGCATAGGAACGGCAATTATCCCACCGCCCGAGCCGAAAAAACCGTTTGCAATGCCTGCAAGTCCGCCAAGGAGACGCATTTTGTTTTTTTCGTTCATTTTCCGGATGTTCCTTTCAGAATGATATATAATATTTTCTGCACTGTTTCGGAAAATATAACATTTACAATATAATGTTTTTGTGGTACAATAATATAAAGTCATATGAAAGGAAAATACTGCTTTGAAAAAGATAAAATGGCTTGCAACAGGCGGCACAATATCCTGCATTCAGACCGAAAACGGGCTCCACCCCGCTGCTGCGGATTCTCAGATGCGTGATATGCTGAGTATGCTCCCGGAAACAGAGGCTGAAATTTTTCCTCGGTGCATTATGAACATCGACAGCAGCGATATTTCCGTCAAAGATATGAAGCTTTTAGGCACAGAAGCAAACAAAGCTATAAATGAGGGTTATAACGGTATCGTCATAACCCACGGCACTGACACAATGGCATACACATCGGCAGTGCTAAGAAAAATGCTTTCGGGCACACCCATACCCGTTATCATCACAGGAGCGCAGAGACCGTTTTATTATGATGATTCCGACGGAAGAACCAATCTTTTTAATGCCATTAAGGCTGCCGCCGACAGTTCTCTCAAAGATGTATTTCTTCTTTTCGGTGACAAGCTCATCAGGGGTGACAGGGCGCACAAGGACTATACCGAAAATGACAATGCATTCGTAAGCTCCTGCGGATATACGGGATTTATCCAGAATGATAGGCTTATAATGAATGAACTTCCCGATGTGGATACAGAGTACCATTTCAACTCAGAAATAAATGAAAATGTTATGCTCATAAAGCTTACTCCCCTGACTGATGGCAGCATATTCACATACGCTGCCGAAATGGGTGTGAAAGGCATTGTTATTGAAGGCTACGGCGCAGGAGGCATACCTCATCGCCTCCTTGACAGCATTGAGCAGGTCATATCAATGGGCATAAAAATTATGCTCATATCCCAGTGCCTTTATGACGGCATTGATATGAGCATTTATGAGGTCGGAACAGCTGCCGCAAAGCTTGGAATAATTTCAGGCGGAAATATGAGTGCGGAAGCGGCTGTGGCTGAAATGATGTTTGATATATAACCAAAGCCCCTCTCCGATACGGAAAGGGGCTTTTTTCTCAGAATTTCACAACTTCCGGTTCGTGTGTGAATGAAGAAAAAGTTGCAGTGGCATTTTTAAAGTAGAAAACCTCTGTGTTTCCGTCATCAGCCGCATACATACTCTTAAGAGATGGATATGCGTCAAGCATTGACTGCCTTGCTTCCACACGGTCATCTTCAATAAGCTCACCCGTAATACGGAGCCATTCTCCGTCCTTGAATGCGCATATCTCTGCCTTGGGATTTATATGGAGCTGCTTCGATACGTCCTTTTTCTTACCCGTCTGAATGTAAAGCTTGCCTTCAAAAATATGTGCTGTTCCGAAAGGACGTACTCTTGGTTGGTCGCCCTCAGCGGTGGCAAGATAATAAGTGCCTGCATCTTTAAGAAATTTTACTGCTTTTTCCATAAAAATTCCTCCTGCAAAAAATAATGCTGCTTTTATGCCTTGACTATCTTTGCGAAATTAGCCATAAGCTTCTTGGTTCCCACTGTATCGAATGCGATCTCAAGCAGATGATCGTTGCCCATTGGCTTCATTGAAACTATGGTGCCCTCTCCAAAGGTCTTGTGTTTCACCCTGTCGCCAATGCCATACTGAACGGAAGCATTCTTCTTAGCTTCCTCGATCTTCTTGCTGGCGAGCTGACTCTGGAGAGTGTATGCGTGAACAGGAGCTGTAATGCTGTCATCAGCCACTTTCTTTGTGGTCTTTACAGTTCCGTCAATACGCTCAATGCAGTCCTTGTCGATTTCCTTAATGAACTTGGACTGGAAATTGCGCTGGGTCGAACCGAACAGCATTCTCTGCTGGGCGTGAGTGATGTACAGCTTTTCCTTGGCACGGGTAATGCCGACATATGCAAGGCGGCGTTCCTCTTCAAGATCCTCAGGATTGTCAAGACTCCTGAGACCCGGGAAAATTCCGTCCTCCATACCTACTATGAACACAACAGGAAATTCAAGTCCCTTTGCGGAATGCATTGTCATCATTGAAACGGCATCTGCATCTGCATCAAGCTTGTCAACATCAGTATACAGCGATATTTCCTCAAGAAAATCGGAAAGCTCAGCAGGCTCTCCTGCTTCTGCCTTTGCGTCCATAAATGCCTTGATATTTGACTTAAGCTCTTCGATATTTTCAAGACGTGCAATTCCCTCATCGCCCTGGGTCTTGAGCATTGCGGCATAGCCCGTCCTGTCAACAACTACATCGAACAGTTCATCAAGAGGAAGTTTCTTTGCTGATTCTTCAAGAAAAGCGAACATCTCTGCTGTTTTTATAAGAGATGCCGATTTTTTGCTCAGAGGAGCAAGAGACTCGGAATCCTTCATAACCTCAACGGGAGGACGCTTAAGGTCAATGGATATCTGTTCTATCATAGAAAGAGTACTGTCACCGATTCCACGCTTTGGCTCATTGACTATTCTCTTGAATCGGAGCATATCATTTGGATTGTTTATAACCGAAAGGTATGCAACGATATCCTTGATCTCCTTGCGGTCATAGAATCGCATACCGCCGATGACTCTGTATGGAATGCCTCCGGCGGTGAATGCCTTTTCAAGTGAGTTGGACTGAGCATTCATACGGTAAAGTATAGCATAATCCTTGTAAGCTCTGCCGTCCTTAACGCCGTCAAGAATTATGTTAGCAACATATTTCGACTCGGCAGCCTCATCGGAAGCCTTGTAAACAGTTATCTTTTCGCCTTCCTTGACATCAGTCCAGAGAGCCTTGCTCTTTCTGCCTGTGTTATTGGAAATAACGGAGTTTGCGGCATCAAGAATTACCTGTGTTGAACGGTAATTCTGCTCCAGCTTAATGACCTTGCAGCCTTCAAACTGTTCCTCAAAGGAAAGAATATTCTCTATGGTCGCACCTCTGAAACGGTATATTGACTGGTCATCATCACCTACAACGCAAAGATTTTTATACTTGTCCGCAAGAAGTGAAACAAGACGATACTGCGCCATATTTGTGTCCTGATACTCGTCTACCATTATATACTTGTAAAGGTTGCGGTAATGGTCAAGGACATCGGGGTTCTGCTCAAAAAGCTGAACGGTAAGCATAATGATGTCATCAAAATCAAGTGCGTCAGCACTGCGCAGACGTGACTGATATTCCTTATATATCTTTGAAACGGTGAGCTTCTTGTAATCTCCCGCAGCCTCACCCTCAAACTCCTCGGGAGTAATGAGCTTGTCCTTGCAGGCAGATATTACAGCCGCCACAGCCTTTGGGTGGATAGCCTTGTCGGAAATGTCCAGAGCTTCCATACTTGTCTTGATAAGGCGCTGGCTGTCATCACTGTCATAAATGGTAAAACTGCTTGAATAACCAAGCTTTTCTATCTCTCTTCTGAGAATGCGCACACAGGCAGAGTGGAATGTGGAAGCGTTTATCCTGCCACCTGTTTCCTCGCCGAGCATATCTGAAAGACGCTGTTTAAGTTCATTGGCAGCCTTGTTTGTAAAGGTTATTGCAAGAATATTCCAAGGCTTTACAGGCTCACAGGCAATTATATCGGAAAGACGTGAAACAGTTTTCTCGGAACGGTCGCCGTCATAATTTTCAAGGAACTTCATATCATCATCGGAAAGTGCGGCATAGTCGCTTTCGTCCGCATATGCGTTTCCGAAAAGTATCATATTGGCAATACGGTTGACCAGAACTGTGGTCTTTCCGCTTCCTGCGCCTGCAAGAATAAGCACAGGACCTTTAATAGAAAACACAGCCTCACGCTGCATATCATTCATTCGTTCAAAATACTTGTTGAGTACGGCTCTTTTAGCCTTAATGAAATCACTCATTACCTTCAAGCTCTCCTATTTAATGCTGAAATATTTGCCGAAGCTTTGTCATATGGAACAGTTATCCTCTAAAAATCACTCTTCGGCGTGGTCAATGTATATTATAGCACACTTTCAAAATCATAGGAATAGGGAAAGCCTATTTTTAACATTTTAATAATAATTATTTTAATTTGTTTCCGTATCTGACCTGCGGTCAGATTTTATCTATCAAACCGCAGAATCATACATTTTTTCACTGCTCTTTCTTCTGCATCAGCTCATATTTATGCTTTGTCGCCATTCCGCCCCTGATATGCCGCTCTCTTTTGTTAGTTTCAAGCACTTTTTTCACTTCTCTATAAAGTGCTGAATTTATGTGCGGAAGTTTTTCTGTGAGGTCTTTATGTACTGTAGATTTACTTATTCCATAAGCTTTGGCGGCATCTCTCACGGTGGACTTTTTTTCGATTATATATTCCCCTAATATTTCCGACCTTTCCTTTTTGTCATCGAATGTCAGCTCGTTCATATCTCTCCCCCGTTATCATTTGGAATTATGATATTTTATGCAGGGTTGAGGGTGATAATTCCTGTTTATGGGTATAAACAAAAAGCACATACAAAAAAATGTAAGAACCCGTCCACATAGAATCAAAATCTACGCAAAAGCGTGTGGATATGCGAAATAATACACATAGTTTCAGCGTGAACAGCT
>CAKSPU010000040.1 GCA_934486875.1 uncultured Oscillospiraceae bacterium | reverse complement strand
ATCAGCCAGTCTCCCGACCTCACATTCTGGGGTCAGCACAGACACGTAATGGGTCCCTCCAAGGGCTGGGAATCCACCAAGATGGGCGCAGGTCCTATTCCTATAGAGACTGATCGTGGCTGGCTCATTTTCTACCACGGCGTTCTTACTTCCTGCAACGGCTATGTTTACAGCTTCTCCGCAGCTCTCCTTGACAAGGACGAGCCCTGGAAGGTTCTTAAGAGAGGCGCTTCCTACCTCCTCAGCCCTCAGGAGTACTATGAGCTCGTTGGTGATACCGATGCAGTTACATTCCCCTGCGCTAACCTCGTTGACGCTGACACAGGCAGAATCTGCATCTACTACGGCTGCGCAGATACCTGCACATCTCTCGCATTCACAACCGTTGACGATGTTATGGACTTCCTCGATAACAACAGTCAGGTTTGATTTATTGACTGCATAAAATGAAATGTCCCCGTGAGAATATTATCTCACGGGGATTTTTGTACTTAGGCATAATAAAGCGGCAGATCCGTTAGGCTCTGCCGCCTTTATCTATAGAACAATTGGTTATTTATAAAGACTGTCAAGGCAATGCTGATATAAATGTTGCTGACGGCTTCGTTTATGTTCCGTCCTTGGGCGGCTGGGTTATAGAGGGATAATGCAACACTCCCGTCGGTTCGGTTGAATCGGCGGGAGTGTTTTTGTGTTTATGGCGTAAATACAAAGTGCGGGCATAAAAATAACAAAAGTGGCTTAAACGCTTTGTTTAAGCCACTTTTGCTTGGCGCAGAAGGAGGGATTTGAACCCTCGCGCCGGTTTCCCGACCTACGCCCTTAGCAGGGGCGCCTCGTCACCACTTGAGTACTTCTGCATAATGGTAACCAAAAGAAAATATTAAATTATGTTGGCGGAGAGGGTGGGATTCGAACCCACGGTCCCTTGCGGGATCACTGGTTTTCAAGACCAGCTCCTTAAACCACTCGGACACCTCTCCGAATTGTAAGAGAATTACAATCAACAACATAATTATTCTATCATAAAAAATTCCGTTTGTCAAGTGTTTTTGCAAAAATATTTTTATAAATTAAAAACCCGTATCGAATCGGGAGTTTTCCGCATTTTATCGGGCAGTGTGAGCAGACATATCCATAAAGATCTCCCTGTTCTTCCCCGAAATTATCCCCTCGCTTTTCATTTTGGACAGCTCCTTCATCATCGCTGAACGGTCACAGGCGAGAAATTCCGCAAGATCGGTGTAGGGGAGAGGCAGCCTTATTCTGTCCGAGTTCCGGATATCAGCTTCCTGCCTGAAAAAAAGGAGCAGCTTTTCCCTTATGCTGCGCTGATGCAGCACAAAATCCGTAAAACAGGCATTTCGGCTGCCCTGTTCGGAGAGGATCTCCATAAATTTTGCCTGCCAGTCAGGATTGGCGGCGCAGAAGCGGAAAAGCTCCTCACGTCCGAAAAAAACGACCTCGGAGGGGTACTTTGCCGTCATATAGCTCACCGCATACTCGGAACGTATAAGCATTGCGGAAGTAAAATATTCACCGCTTCGGAAAAATCTCAGGATACTCCGTTCGCAGCGTTCATTCTCGGTGCAGAGATACACCGTGCCGTCAAGCAGGAAACAGAGCTGATTTTCGTTCTCGCCTATATGCAGTACCGTTTCGTTTTTTGAAAATTTTGCCGACCTCGCATTGAAGCGGTTTTTAAGATAGATAAGCTCCTGACGTGTAAGCAAAGCCCCCATATATAGTGCTCCTTTCTTCCGTATGTCGTGTATATAGTATATTATATCATAAAATTGTGGTAATTGCAACAGAAATTTTATCTCATATAGAATATAATTAGAAATACACAGCATTATGATACAGGAGGACTTTAAAAAGATGAAGGTTATCAAGCGCAACGGGTCGGAAGTCGATTTCGACATAGCCAAAATAGAAACAGCCATTACCAAGGCTAACAACGCAGGCCGCCGCAGAGAGCTCACCGAGGAGCAGATCAGAGAGGCATCGGAATATATCTGCTACAAGTGCGAAAAAATGAAGAGAGCTGTTTCCGTTGAAGAGATACAGGATATGGTCGAAAATCAGATAATGGCTCACGGCGCTTTTGAGATAGCCAAGGGCTATGTAAAGTACCGCTATACCCGTTCGCTTGTAAGAAAGTCCAACACCACCGATGACCGTATCCTTTCCCTCATCGAGTGCAACAACGAAGAAGTCCTTCAGGAAAATTCAAACAAAGACCCTATCGTAAACAGCGTTCAGCGTGATTATATGGCAGGCGAGGTGAGCAAGGACCTTACCAAGCGTATGCTCCTGCCCAAGGATATCGTCGATGCCGACCACGACGGACTTATCCATTTCCACGATTCAGATTATTTTGCCCAGCATATGCATAACTGCGACCTTATAAATCTCGATGATATGCTCCAGAACGGCACAGTTATCAGCGAAACACTTATCGAAAAGCCCCACGGCTTCCCAACCGCCTGCAATATCGCCACACAGATAATCGCACAGGTGGCATCAAATCAGTACGGCGGACAGAGCATCAGCCTCACTCATCTTGCACCATTTGTTCAGATATCCCGTGAAAAGATCCGCAAGGCAGTCATCGAGGAAGCAAAGGAGCTGGGCGGCAGCCTTGATGAAAAGGTCATCGACAGCGTGGTTGAAAAGCGTCTGCGCAAGGAAATAGCAAGCGGCGTTCAGACCATACAGTATCAGGTCATTACCCTTATGACCACAAACGGTCAGGCTCCTTTCCTCACCGTATTTATGTACCTTGGTGAAGCAAGGAACGAGCGTGAGAAGAAAGACCTTGCAATGATAATCGAGGAGATGCTCCGCCAGAGATATCAGGGCGTAAAGAATGAGTCGGGCGTTTGGATAACACCTGCATTCCCCAAGCTCATCTATGTTCTTGAAGAGGATAATATCAAGGAGGGCTCAGAGTATTTCTACCTCACCCAGCTTGCAGCGAAGTGTACGGCAAAAAGAATGGTTCCCGACTACATCTCCGAAAAGAAGATGAAGGAGCTCAAAGAGGGCAACTGCTTCCCCGTAATGGGCTGCCGCAGCTGTCTTAACCCCTGGAAGGACGAGAACGGCAATTATAAGTTCTACGGACGCTTCAATCAGGGCGTTGTCACCATTAACCTTGTTGATGTGGCACTTTCCTCGGGCAAGGATATGGACAAGTTCTGGAAGATATTCGATGAAAGGCTTGACCTTTGCTACCGTGCCCTTATGTGCCGTCACAACAGGCTCAAAGGCACACTTTCCGACGCAGCGCCTATCCTCTGGCAGAACGGCGCAATTGCAAGGCTCAAAAAGGGCGAGCCTATCGACAAGCTCCTTTACGGCGGCTATTCCTCCATTTCTCTGGGCTATGCGGGACTCTGCGAGTGCGTAAGGTATATGACGGGCAAGCCTCACACAGACCCCTCCGCAACAGGCTTTGCCCTTGATGTTATGAGATATATGAACGCAGCCTGCGAGAAGTGGAAGAAAGAAACTAACATCGCATTCAGCATCTACGGCTCACCGATCGAGAGCACAACATACAAATTCGCAAAATGTCTCCAGAGACGTTTCGGCATAATCAAGGGCGTAACCGACAAGGGCTATATCACAAACAGCTATCACGTAAATGTTACCGAGGAGATCGACGCTTTTACAAAGCTGAAATTCGAGGCTCAGTTTCAGGCTCTTTCCACAGGCGGCGCAATAAGCTATGTGGAAGTGCCCAATATGCAGGATAATCTTGAAGCGGTTATCCGTGTGCTCCAGTTTATCTACGACAATATAATGTATGCAGAGCTCAACACAAAATCCGACTACTGCCAGTGCTGCGGATATGACGGCGAGATAAAGATAGTTGAGGATAACGGCAAGCTCGTATGGGAATGCCCCTCCTGCGGAAACAGGGATCAGGACAAGATGAACGTTGCCCGCCGCACCTGCGGATATATCGGCACCCAGTTCTGGAATCAGGGCAGAACACAGGAGATAAAGGAAAGAGTAATGCACCTGTAATAAAAGGAATGACTTCAAATGTACTTCGGAGAAATAAAAAAATGCGACATAGCCGACGGTCCGGGAGTGAGAGTGTCCCTCTTTGTCTCGGGCTGCACCCACCACTGCAAGGGCTGCTTCAATCCCCAGACCTGGGATTTTACATTCGGCAGGGAATATGACATCACTACCGAGCGGGAAATACTGAAAGCCCTTGAACCCGATTATATCGACGGGCTGACCCTCCTCGGGGGCGAGCCTATGGAGCCCGTAAATCAGCGGGAGCTGCTCAATCTTGTGAAAAAGGTGAAAAAGCTTTACCCGCAGAAAAATATCTGGTGCTACTCGGGATATGTCCTTGAAACAGAGCTCCTTTCCGAAAGCCGTGCACGGTGCGAATGTACAGATGAGCTTCTGTCATATATAGATGTGCTTGTGGACGGTGAGTTTGTGCAAGATCTCAAAAATATTTCTCTCAGGTTCAGAGGAAGCTCCAATCAGCGGCTCATAGATATGAAAAAAACTCTTGCGGCAGGGAAGGTCGTTCTGTGGACGGACGATCCCTGCTATGAGAAACACGAATTTTGACAAAAGGCAGCGGCATAATTTGTCCGCTGTCTTTTATTTTTTGAAAAAAATATGTCGAAATATTAATCTTAACGTGCAATTAACGACGAAAAGTGTTATATTATATTATGAGGTGAGCGAAAATGCCGATGTCAGGGCTCAAAAAAAATCTTCTTGTTCTCCCCACATTAAAAGATATCATCATAACCCTTGCAGCCCTTGCAGCAGCAGGCATCATCGGTCTGCTGCTCATAAAAATAAACGGCGACAGCTACATTCAGCTTGTGTTTGTTCTTGGGGTCGCTATAGTTTCAAGGCTTACAAACGGCTATCTCTGCGGCTTCATTGCGTCTCTTGCAGGAATGCTTGCGGTAAACTATGCATTTACATATCCTTATTTTAAGCTTGACTTTTCCCTTGCGGGCTATCCCATATCATTTACCATGATGCTTGCGGTCTCCGTCATAATCGGAATGACCACCACAAGGCTCAAGGATCAGGGCAAGATGCAGGCTGAAATGGACAGGGAAAAGATGAGTGCCAATATACTCAGAGCGGTTTCACACGATATAAGAACGCCCCTTACCGCCATATCGGGAGCGGCTCAGGGCATAATGGAAAACCGTGGGAAATTTGACGAGGATCAGCTTATGTCCCTTGTGGGGGACATCAAGGAGGGCGCAGACAGGCTGCTTAAAATGACTGAAAATATCCTGACCATCACCCGGATAAAGGAGCAGACGGGGGATATCAAAAAGACCCCGGAGGCAGCCGAGGAGGTCATAAGCGAGGCTATCCGTGAGTTCAGAAAGACCAGAAAGACACCCGTTGAGACCGATATTCCCAGAGAGCTTATACTTGTACCGATGGATCATATGCTCATCGAGCACGTTATCGTGAATATTATGGAAAACAGTGTTATCCACGGCGATGCCACTATCATATGCATATCTCTCGAGCGAAAAAAGGACAAGGCGGTTTTCAGAATATCCGACAACGGAACGGGTATTTCCGAGGAAATGCTTGATAAGATATTCACGGGCTATTTTGTTCACGCCGACAAAAAAAGCGGCGATACGAAAATGAATATGGGCATCGGACTTTCCGTTTGCAGTGCCATAATCTCCGTCCACAACGGAACTATTACCGCAGGAAACACCCCCGAGGGCGGAGCGGTGTTCACATTTACCCTGCCCATAGACGTAAAGGCAACGGACGAGCTTAATTCTTTATGAAAGGTATGACATAAAGTGGAGTATAAAAACAAGGTACTTATAATCGAGGACGACAAGCAGATAAGCCATTTCCTCGGGACCATACTTTCTGCCAACAATTTTGACGTGATAACAGCGGATACGGGGGAGTACGGCTGTGCGGTAATAAGCTCCCACTGCCCCGATGTCGTCATACTTGACCTGGGACTGCCGGGAATGGACGGCTGGGAGGTCATAGATTCAGTAAGAAAGTGGTCATCAATGCCAATAATCGTGTTGTCTGCAAGAAATTCGGAAGCGGATAAGGTGGTAGCTCTTGAAAAGGGCGCTGATGATTACATAACAAAGCCATTTGGCACCAATGAGCTTATTGCCAGAATAAAAACAGCCCTTCGCCATACCCGAACAGCATCGGGCGATGACAGCATAGCCGTAGGGGGCGTGTTCCGAACAGGCGGGCTTACCATAGACTATTCAAAATACCGTGTGTATGTTGACGGAAAGGACGCAAATCTTACACAGAATGAGTTCAAGCTGGTGGCGCTCCTTGGCAAGAATGCGGGCAGGGTGCTCACATATGACTACATAATAAAGCAACTCTGGGGGCCTCACGCCAAAACGGATAATCAGATTCTCAGGGTAAATATGGCGAATATCCGCCGCAAGATAGAAGCAAAGCCTGCCGAGCCACGGTATATTTTTACCGAGGTGGGTGTTGGCTACAGAATGGCGGAAAGTGATGTTGTGAATAAGTAACATAAAAGCCCTCTCACCGTTTTCGGTGAGAGGGCTTTTTATCAAACTTCAAAAACTCTTTTAATACTGTCATAATGGAGGAAAATTCCCTTTTCACCAAGCTCCTTTATCTCCTCGGGAGCGGCAAGCCTGTACCCCAGAGTCTCAGCCTCCTGCAAGTGAAGATCGCTTTCATCAAAATCCATAACAAAGCGGTAAATGTCAACAAAATAGTTGTCGCCCTCGCCGGGATTTTCCCTGTGATATGAGAAAACATAGCCGCCGTCGGCATTTGAAACATCAAGTCCCGTCTCTTCAAAAACCTCTCTGTTAACGGCTTCACGGGAGCTTTCGCCTGCCATAGCAGCGCCGCCTGAGACCTCCCACCAGCCTGCCGCCCACGCCTTTGTCATAACACGCCGGGTAATGAGAAATTTCCCGTCGGGGCGCATAATGACACCCAGCACCGTCAGATGATATTCTCCGTCTTTCAGACACCAGTCATTGCGCTTCATAGTGCGTCCCGTGGGCTGCTTGTTGCTGTCATAAATATCCCAAAACTCCATATTCGTAAAAGTCCTTTCCCAAAAACATATCTCTGAACATTTTACCACTATCGGGGAGATTTGTCAAGCTTATCGCCGTATTGATAAAATTATACAGATCCCTGAAATAAATTTGTCAGATAGGCCATTGAAAATTAACAAATATTGTGTTATAATAAGCTATATATTTATGTTTCTTAGGTGAACAACTATGAAAAGATTTAAGATCGGAATGGCAGTCGCAGCAATCAAAGACCCTTTCAGCTATCAGCTTTCCCAAGGCGCAATGAGCGCAGCGGAAAGGCTTGATGCTGACCTGTGCATATTTCCCGGAAAATATATAGGCGTTGAATATGAAGGCTATGCCAATCAGGCTCGCTATGAATATCAGTACAACGCCCTTTTCGATATAGCCGCCGCAGCTGAGTTTGATTATATGATCTCAGCCGTGGGCTCAATAGCCTATCCCCTGGACAACGAGGGGAAAAAGCGTCATCTGGAGATCTTCGGAAAAGTCCCTACCCTCAGCGTTGCCGCTAAAATCGACGGCTACGATCATCTTATGTTCGATAACCGCACAGGCATAATGCAGGCGGTGGAGCATCTTGTTAAGGAACAGGGCAAGAAGTGCATAGGAATGCTCTGCGGCGATATGAACAACAGCGAATGTGTTGAGCGTTTTGAGGCATACCGCACAGCTATCGAGCAAAATGGTCTTGCATATGACCCGAAGCTCGTTGTACCAAGCGATATTTCCGATAATATCTACAAAGAAGCAAGTATGCTTGTGGACAATAACCCCGAGCTTGACGCAGTTATCTGCGTAAATGACATAATGGCGCAGGCTCTTTACTCCGTTCTCAATGCCAGAGGTATCCACATCGGCAGGGATATCGCCGTAACAGGCTTTGATGATCTTCCGTTTGCCGCAAAGCTTGAGCCCCCATTGGCATCGGTAAGGGCGGACGCATACAAGCTCGGTGTCAGAGCGGTGGAAAAGGCAGTAAATTTCCTCAGTGGTACTCCAGATGATGAAAATTACCTTGCTACCGAATTTATCCCCCGCCAGTCAAGCTATGGTCAGTCGGGGCTGTATAATTCACCCGATTCGGTTTTCAGCGGAAGCGAGACTCAGATAGCGGGCAAGGTCTGTGCATATCTTTATGAAAGCGGAGCACTTACGGTAGAAAAAGCCGTGCTCTTTGATTTCGTAAAAAATTATCTTGAAAATATGTATGCCCGTTTCGGAAGCAGGCGTGCATCTCCCGAGGATTACAGCGAGACTGCCGATATGATCGACCTTTTCTTTAATAAGGATTTTGAGATCGTGAACCACGTCAGTGTTATCCACGACATTATCGACAGCGGCTATCGCTACCTTATGAGAAAATGTTTCCCGGAAAACGAGCCTTATATCCGCAGGCTGTATAACTTTTTCTATAAGCGCATAAATCTCGATATCGCTTCGGATTTCCACGTACTCGAGGAAAAGCATAAGCTTGCCGTACATTACGACAACATTGTTCTCCGAGACACACTTATGATAGGGGAGAACCTCAGCGAGAGCTATTCACGAATGCTCCGTCCTCTTCACCTTATCGGAGCGGATTCATCGTATGCCTACATATTCCCCGAACCTGTGGAGTATCACGAGGGACAGCATTTTCCTGCGGGCAGCACCGATTTTAATTTTTCGGGATATGCATTCGGCAGCGAGATATTTTCGATTCCCTCTGAAAAGCGCAGGGTGTCCGCCCGTGATATTTTCAGAAGTGAGCTTTATAACGGCGACAAGCGTCATACACTTATAGCCGCCGACCTTTTCTGCAAGGAGTTCCAGTACGGCATAGTTCTCTGCGAGCCCCATTCGGTGGACTTCTTTGACGAGCTGGAGCTCATAACCTATCAGCTCAGTTCAGTTGTAAAAATGGTGCATCTTCTCCGCAGCCGTGAGCAGGCATTTGATGAGCTCCACGCAAAAAATCTTGCTTTGGAGGATATGTCCCGAATCGACGAGCTTACTCAGATATATAACCGCCGAGGCTTCTATTCCGCAGTTGCTGAGCTTGTGAAAAGACACGGCAGGGGTGCGGAATACACTATCTGCTATGCGGATATGGACAACCTCAAAATGGTCAATGACCGCTATGGACATACCGAGGGAGATTTTTCCATACGCTCCCTTGCAAACTGTCTTAAAGAGATATTCGGTGATGCTGCTGTCATCGGCAGAATGGGCGGCGACGAATTTGCCGCAGTGCTGCCTGTCACCGATATCCTCACTCACGATGATATCCTCCGCCGCCGACAGGAGAGCATAGACCGTCTCAATGCAGCCGCAGGCAAGCCGTATTACATCAATATGTCAATGGGCGTTATAAGCTGTAAGGTGTTTAACAGCTATGACCTGAAAGAGGGAATAGACAAAGCCGACGGAAAGCTTTACGATGCAAAGGCACGGCGAAAAAAGGAAATATGAAAGTTCGGTTATACTGAAAGCCGCCGCAGGATATACAATGTCTTGCGGCGGTTCAGTCTGTCGAAAAAGATATCGGTCTTGTACAAACTGAACAAAACGCTTGGGGGAGTTGCTTTGTCCAAAACGTTCCACCGGAACGTTTTGGAGGGTAAGTTTGCTTGGGTATGTAAAAAGGGGAGGCGGTCTTGTATGCCTCCCCTCGAAATGCTTTCGCATTTCTCACCCCTTGCTCCGTTTTTTTGAAGCAAAGGGGGATTTCGCTGTCTGCGGACAGCGACTAAAGGGCTCTGCCCTTTGGAAACCCGCCACCTTTGAAAAGGTGGACGAAACTTTTACTTTTGTGTTTATTTGTTCAAATTTTTTCATTTTGCTGCTTTTTCATATTTAGTTAGCTTTTGTCATATTACAAAAAGCAGACCCAGAAACATTGCTGCTCCAGCAATATTTCCTTTTGCTGGCAGTTTTGTGGGGAGAAGCAGTATCATCGCAGCGGCGGTGTTGAAAACCCACGCCCACCGAGGAAGTGCAGTGCTTCCCGATACTGTCATCACAAACAGCGTCACTGTGAAAACAAGCAGTCCGAGATAGCCTGCAAACATAGGCGCTATGGTCTTTTTCTGAAGCTCCAGCACGGCTTCCCTAGCTTCATTCGTCCTGCCAAGCCTTATGTAAAGCCATTCTATAACAGCAAACAGAACGTGATGCGCCGTTATGGGAACGGCATACAGAACAGCCGAAATAAACATAATTACCGAAGCTGTCTTTGAATATTCACCCATATAGCTGCTGATACCGAAATAACCGAAGCTGAACAGCGTTATCGCCGCAACGCCGAGAAGCGTTGACGAAAGCGGGTAGGAAAGGGGCATATCCGCAAACATTGCAGACATCTTTTCGGCATCGTTTATATTTTTCAGATCAAGCTTGCCCTTTTTTGAATACCCGAGCAGGCAATCGGATACTGCGCACAGGATATGTCCGATGATCGCTGCTATTATAGAAATTTTCAGCATAGTCATTACTCCGTTTTATTGCGAATCTCTTTTATTCATAAGCTCTGCCCACATAAGTATCGTGTCCATTGCGGCAAGTTGGTTTCCGCAGCAGCAATGGTCTGCGCCTTGTTCGTAAGCGGTTATCTCTCTTGATGAAACAGAACGGGCATTTTTGAGGATAAGAAGCTGTCTGCCGATGCCCGCACGGCAAGCCATTGTGTCATTGCTGCCGCCGATGACAAGATAATCCTTTGTGAGCTTGTCGGCAATCGGGCGAAGATCTATTTCGTGAAGATATTTTAACAGCCGATAAACATTATTTGTTCCGAACCTGTGAAAATATGTGCGGAAAAATGCCATACCTTTTTCTTTTTTTGCAGCATAGATGATGTTTATGAGCCAGCCGAAAAGGAAAAGCAGGACATTCAGCGATCCCCAGATAAGACCGTTTGCAAAGGCATTGTCTGAAAAATTCATTTTCAGTGCGCCGAACTGTGCAATACTCACACATTTTGTTACTCTGTTGTCAAATGCGGAGGCTCTCGGAGCGAAAAATCCGCCCAGCGACTGACCCACAAGAATGACATTATGGAGGTCAAAATATTTTGTCACAGCCATAACGGGCTTTTCCCATTCAATGATAAGTGGAGCGCCGTGGAGACGAATGCATTCACCCTGTCCCGGTCCCTCGAAAAGATACACATTATAGCCCTGCTCACGAAGATATTCGCACTCGGCGAAAAATTCCTCATAGCTGGAGTCAAAGCCGCCGTGCATAACGATATCGCCCTTTGGGTCGTCGGCGTTGAATTTCAGGGTGGGCATCGTGAAGCTTTCATAGGGAACGTTTACAAGCTCGATGAGAGGGTGCTCGCCGTCAAAAAAATCAGCGTAATATTCAAAGAAAAGCTCCCTTGCTTTTTTCCAGGCGGCAAGACCGTTCGGGTCTTCCCGGTCGGTGAAAAATTCGGACATACGGTAAAGCGCCGCAGCATTTTTTATGTGTCCGTTTTCAAGCTCAGAGTCCCCACGCTTTTTCAGAACGGTGTAAAAATCAGCGGCGGTTTTAATGGTATTGCCAATTTCACTCGCAACTGCAAGGTCGCAGCCGTCCATATTGACAAGGCGGTTGAGCTGGAAGCTGATGCTCGGGTCTTTGTTCAGCTTGTGCATTCCAACGGGAATGCTTATGGGTTTTGTGATATCATATTTTTCCATATTCATCGACCTTTACCGAAAATTTTCGCTTAAGAATTTTTCTATCTCTTTTATGTACAGATCCGCACGCATAAGCATTCCGAGATGACCGCCGTAGGTCTCCTTTACAACGGGATCGGTGAATATATCCACAAGCTTCTGCGAGTCGGCTTTGTCGAACATATCGTTTTCGGGGATAAGCACGAGAACCTTTCCGTCAAGATAGGAAAAATCGCTTTTTTTGAATTTTTCCAGCTTGTAAATATCGCCTGTGGCAAGCACTGCACGGAGATATGAATATCTGTAGCTCTCGTCCTGACCTATGCATTCAAAAAATGATACCGCATAGGCTTTTTCCTCTTCGGTCTCGTTTCTGAAATGCTTTTTTACCGCATTGATAAGCGCAGGTCTCAGCTTTTCAAATTTCACAGTCTTGATGTAGAGCTTCATAAGCGGCAGCAGGAACTGTTCCTTTTTCATTCCCTCAACATAGGCGGAATCAACGGTCAGGGTGGTCATCATAATAAGTCCGCCCACCTTGTAATTTTTGGCATAAAGCTGTCCGAGAACGCCGCCGTCACTGATACCGCATAAAATAGGGGAAGAGATGCCAAGCTTTCCGAAAAGCTCGTGGAGCGCAGCGATCATTTCCTTGTTTTTGTAAATTTCCACGGGATATTTCATCATTACGACACGGTAATTTTTTTCAAGTGCGGACACATAATTTATCCATTCCTGCTGTGTGTCGATGCCGTTGAGAAAAACAATGGTCTGGCTTCCGCTGCCGCTGTCGATGACCTGAAATTCCCTGCCCGATGCGGTCACAGGCTTGTAGCTGTGGGTTTTCAGAAATTCCTTGTATTCATCTGCAAAGTTTCTCATAATATATCCCTTTTTCCGCTTATGTAGATTTCAATAGTGCGAAGTATCAGCTGAATGCTGTTTTCGATGGAAGCCTTCACCATTGTGTCGCTGTGTTCACGAATGGCGTAAATGGATTTAATGAGGTTTACGAATGTTCCCGTGTCAACGCCCTCACGGATATCATTAATGAGCGACAGCCAGAACTGTGCTGTTTTTATCTGCATATCGGGATCAAAAAGCACCTGCTTTTTTATGTGATCTTTCAGCCAGTAAAAATCACTGACGGTAAGTCCGTTCATCAGGTCAAGGTCGGAATGGAGAAATTCGTCATAAAATTCCATAAACTCGTGGGCTGACATCTGCGCCCGTCCGTTCAGCTTTGCAAGCAGCATTTTCTGTGTCTTTTCACTTGCATACGCTGCTGTTTCGAGAATAAAATCCTCCTTTGAGCCGAAAAAAAGATAGAAGCTGCCTTTTGCTATCCCTACGGCGGCGGTGAGCTTTTCAACGGACATTTTCTGCATTCCGAGCTCCTTGCTGAGACGTATTCCCGCAAGGATAAGTTCCTGTCTTATTCGTTTTGCTTCTTCGTCTGTGAATGCGTTCGGCATAAGTGTCCCTCATCTCTGTGACTGATTTTATGAATTTTGGTCACAGATCTATGTTACTATATGCTAACTGAAATGTCAATAGGCTTTTTGCCATTTTGTTACATATGCTTATTTTGACACAGCTGTGTTCATTGGATTTGTACAGAAATTTCCGACATAATATAAACGGCAGGCGGAGCATTATATGGCACACTAAACTTATATTAAGTTATCCCAAAAGCGGAGCAAATTGCCGATTGTTCTATTGACAAATCAGTGTGATTGTGATAAAATAATCAGGTAGCTAATGCTAACTTGATATAAAATCGGCTTGTCTGCAAGGACTGCCATAAAAATGATCGCTGTGAAAGGAAGATAAAAATGAGCGAAAAGCCCACACTTTCGGGAGTTCCCGAAACGATGCTCCAGACCATATATGCCCGTGCAAAGGAAACAAAAACAAGAGGTGCCATAAAAGACAGTAAGGCTGTTGAGATAGTCGAAAAGCTCGACTATAATTTCTCCCTGGCAGACAAGGACGCAGCTATGCACGACGGCGTTATTGCAAGGACGATAGTGCTTGACAGGCTTGCTGAAAGGTATCTTTCAAAAAATCACGGCTTGGCTGTGGTAAATATCGCCTGCGGTCTGGACACACGCTGCTACCGTATGAAAGGCTATTCCCACTGGTATAATCTCGATCTCCCCGAAACTATTGATGTGCGCAGAAAGATACTTCCCCCCACAGAAACAATATCGCAGATAGGAATGTCCGCTATGGACGACTGGGGCGGAGAGATAAGCCCTGAGAGCAGGTCTGCGCTTATAATTATAGAAGGACTTACTATGTATCTTTCGGAAAAAGATGTCAAGCGGATATTTGAGATAATAAGCAGGCGCTTTGAACACGCAGCCGTTCTTGTGGAAATTATGAATCCTATGGTCGCAAAGCGCATAAAAGAAAAATCGATCGAGGGCAGCAAAGCAAAATTCACCTGGGGGATCAAAAACGGTGAGGAGCTTTCAAAGCTCGTCCCCGATTTCCGATTTAAGGAGGAGCACAGCCTTACCGAGGGTATGGCGGAATTTGCACCTGTTTATAAGGTCCTCGGAAAGATAAAGGCCGTAAGCAATATCTCAAATAAGATTATAGTTATGGAAAAGTGATGTTTATACTAATCTTTGTCTATAGGTTGGTCAAAGATTAGTATTATGTATCAGAAAGTGCCGTACAAATTTTGTGCGGCACTTTTTTTGAAAAAAATTACCTTACCCCCTTGACAGAATAAAATAACTGTGTTATAATAACAATGTTACAAAAAGCAGGGAGGTGTGGTATGAGACAGGAAACGGCAGGAGTTACAGAAGCACTTATCGAAAGTGCCAAAAAGGAATTTTTGCAGTACGGATTTCGGAACGCAAATCTTCGCAGGATATCTGCCGACAGCGGCGTTAGCACCAATTCCATATATACACGCTTCGGTGATAAATCAGGGCTTTTTTCCGCTCTTGTAAAGCCTGCGGCTGACGGACTTATGCAGATATATCTTGAAAGCATAAGCGAGGCAGCGGAGTGCGGCAGCGCAGCAGCTGCAACGAATATGGGCGATGAGGGCACTGAGCTTGTACTGAAATATATCTATGATAATTTCGATGCTTTTTTCCTTATTTTCTGCAATTCCGCAGGCACGGAATATGAGCATTATTTCGACAAGCTCGCTGAGATTGAGGAGAAATATTATAAAAGCTTTGCGGGGCAGTTTGCGCATACCGGGCACAGCGTGAGTGATTTTTTTATCCACGTTGTCTGTCGGACAGGCTGGCAGTATATTTACGAGATCGTGTCCCACAAGCTTCCCTATGAGGAAGCCCGGAGCTTTATGAAAAGCATACGGGAATACAGCTTCGCAGGCTGGGCAAAGGTACTGGGAGCAGGTCAATGATACGTTTATTTTAAAGCAGTGGATACTGCTTTTTAAATATCAACCGGTTAGTTTATGCTAACTTATAGGAATAAGAGGAGGTTTTGTTGTGAAACAAAAAAAGAGAAATTCATTTTCGGTGCTGATGCATTATGCGGGCAGCAATAAGTATTTCAGCTATGCTTCGGTTGTGCTTGCTGTGATCAGTGCCTGGATCGCCCTGATACCTTTTTACGATATCTGGCGAATCATCAGGGAGGTGCTTGAGGTACGCCCGAACTTTTCCGAGGCGGTGAATATCAGCCGATACGGTTGGGAGGCAGTGGGCTTTGCCCTCCTTGGAATGGTGATTTACATTGCAGCTCTGATGTGTTCCCATAAGGCAGCCTTCAGAGTTCAGGCAAATATGCGTATCAGTATGATGAAGCATATTTCAAAGCTCCCGCTGGGATATGTTGAAGCGGAGGGAACAGGCAAAATACGCAAGATAGTCATTGATTCAAGTGCGGCAACAGAAACATTTCTTGCCCATAATCTCCCCGACAAGGCAGTTTCCGTTGCAACGCCCATAGGACTTCTTGTAATGATGCTGGCGTTTGACCGGAGACTGGGACTTATCAGCCTTATTCCTGCGGCAATAGCATTTGCTCTGATGGGAACTCTTATGATGGGTCCCAAAATGGCAGAAGATATGAAGCAGTATCAGAATGCACTTGAAGCAATGTCGGCGGAGGCTGTTGAGTATGTCCGTGGAATACCCGTTGTAAAGACCTTCGGACAGACAGTTTTCACCTTCAAGCGCTTTAAGGCAGCTATTGACGAATACGAGAAATGGACACTCGGCTATACAAAAAATATGCTGTTGCCTATGGTGGCTTTCACCACTGCCGCAAACGGTATTTTTGCCGCACTTATCATAGCAGCGTTCAGGTTCACGGCTCAGGGAGTAACTACTGATTTTGTTCTCAATCTGTTTTTCTATGTGCTCATAACCTCCGTGCTCACCGTTACGCTTATGAAGATAGCATATGCAGGCGAGTCGCAGATGATAGTTGATGACGCACTGAACAGAATGTATGAGATACTGGAAACAGAGCCTCTTCCCGAATCGGCTAAGAACGGGAAGCCTGAGGATTCTTCGATCGCTCTGGACAATGTTGTTTTCTCCTACGGCAATTCCGATAACAATGCCATTGACGGCATAACCCTTTCGGTAAAGGCAGGGGAGCATATTGCCCTTGTCGGTCCCTCGGGAGGGGGAAAAACCACCCTCGCCTCACTTATCGCACGTTTCTGGGACGTAAAGAGCGGCTCTGTTAAGATAGGCGGCGCTGATGTGCGCAATATTCCCTCATCTGAGCTTATGCAGTATGTTTCCTATGTTTTTCAGGACAGCAGGCTGCTTAAAATGAGCATAAAGGATAATATCCGTATGGGCAGACCCGACGCTTCCGATGAAGAGGTTATGCAGGCTCTCCGTGATGCCCGGTGTATGGATATCATTGAAAAATTCCCCGACGGAGCTGACACGATGATAGGTTCAAAGGGCATCTATGTTTCGGGCGGCGAGTGCCAGCGTCTTTCCATAGCAAGAGCATTTCTGAAAAATGCCCCTGTGCTTATCCTTGATGAAGCCACAGCGTTTGCAGACCCTGATAATGAACGGCTTGTTCAGCAGGCTTTTGAAAAGCTTGCCAAGGACAAGACAGTTATAATGATCGCTCACAGATTATCTACCGTTACCAATGCCGACTGCATCTACGTTCTTGCCGACGGAAAGGTCGCAGAAAGCGGAAAGCACAGCGAGCTCGTTGAAAAGGACGGTATCTACAGCCGTATGTGGAACGAATACAACAGATCTGTCACATGGCAGGTCGGAAAGGCAGGGGTGTAAACAATGAAGCTCACAGAAAAATTAAAGCACAAATACGCTCTTTCCGATACGGGAGCAAAGGCTATGATACGTGCCTTTGCCGCCGTTACAACAGCAAATCTCGTGCTTATGCTCCCCATAGGACTTCTTTATACGCTTTCATCATATCTGCTTGAAGGAGAGCTGCCGCAGGAAAAGTTCGGTACATTTATCATAGCAATAATTTTTGTCCTTGCACTTATTGCGGTAACTGCCGTATTTCAGTACAGGTCAACATTCCTTTCGACCTACATTGAGAGCGGCGTAAGAAGAAGAACACTGGCAGAAAAGCTCAGAAAAATACCGCTGTCATTCTTCGGCAAAAAAGACCTTGCCGACCTTACAAACACAATAATGACCGACTGCTCGATGATAGAGACCGCATCTTCCCACTGGATACCCGAGCTGGTTGGTTCTATAATTTCCACATTTGTTGTGGTGGTGAGCCTTTTCTTCTTTGATCGGAGAATGGCGCTTGCAGCTGTATGGGTAATGCCCGTTTCCTTTATCATCGTTATGTGCTCGGGAAAGGTTATGGCAAGGGTACACGAAAAGACTGTGAAATATCGTGTTGAATGCCTTGACGGTATCCAGGAGGAGCTTGAAACTCTCCGTGATCTCCGTTCCTACAATATGACAGAGACCTATTCCAAGGGACTTGAAAAGAAGATAAAAGCCGTTGAAAATCATGCGATAGTTGCGGAATTTTCAAATGCAGCCTTTGTATGCTCGGCGCAGCTGATACTTAAGCTCGGTATCGGAACAGTTGCGGTTGTGGGCAGCTCGCTTCTTATAAAGGGCGAGATAACAGTTCTCACATTCTTTATGTTCCTGCTGGTTGTAACAAGAATGTATGACCCGTTCCAAATAGCACTTCAGAATCTTTCAGCGATAATAAGCATCAATGTAAACTGCAAGCGTATGGACGAGATACTTTCCCACGAAGAACAGACAGGCAGTGAAACTCTCAGCAACAATGGCTATGACATAAAATTCGACCACGTTGCATTTTCCTATAAAGACGGTAAGCAGGTGCTCTCAGATGTAAGCTTTACCGCAAAACAGGGTGAGGTAACCGCTCTTATCGGTCCCTCAGGCGGCGGAAAAACTACCGTATCAAGACTTGCCGCAAGATTCTGGGACATTGATAAGGGAACTATCACAGTGGGCGGAATGAACGTGTCAAAAACAGACCCCGAAAAGCTTCTTTCGCTCTACTCCATTATTTTTCAGGACGTAACGCTTTTTAACAATACGGTTATGGAAAATATCCGAATAGGCAGAAAAAATGCCACCGATGAAGAAGTAATAGCAGCCGCAAGGCTTGCCCATTGCGAGGAATTTGTTGAGAAAATGCCCGAAAAGTGGAACAGTATGATCGGTGAAAACGGCTCGGAGCTTTCGGGCGGTGAAAGACAGCGTATCTCCATAGCAAGAGCCTTTCTGAAAGATGCGCCCATAATCCTTATGGACGAGGCAACCGCATCGCTTGATGTTGATAACGAGTCGGTGATCCAGGAGTCACTTTCAAAGCTTATCAGAAACAAAACGGTCCTTATCATTGCGCACAGAATGAGAACGGTTGACGGTGTTGATAAAATAGTTGTCCTTAAGGACGGACGGGTAGCCGAGCAGGGCACTCCCGAGGAGCTTAAAAAGGCTAATGGAATTTACAGGCATATGGCAGATATGCAGCTTTGCTCCGACCGATGGAAATATCAGTAAAAAATTGCCTGCCGCCGTTCGGAGCAATAAGCTTCGGGCGGCGGCTTTTTTTGATTCAATATAGTTTTAAGCTATGCCTTGACATATAAAATAAGTGTTACCCTATCACCCGAAAAGATGATATAATAAAATCAATTCAAAAACGAAAAGATAACACATATGAAAGCATCAGTTATAGGTTACCCCAGAATAGGAGCGCTCCGTGAGTTGAAATTTGCTTCCGAAAAATATTTCAGACAGGAGATAACAGCAGATGAACTGCTTGAAACGGCAGGAAATATCCGCCTGAAAAATCACCGCATTCAGAAAGCAGGGCAACCGCATGAAAAAATCAACAGAATTTGTTCAAAATGACATTGCAAAGGAATTGGTCGTCAAAAGAGCAACGAAAGCGTTTTGCTTTCATACTCAGTTTAACCTTTGTGAAGCTTTTGTATAAATTCAAAGCAATATGAGACCCTATGAAAAAAAGTCTGTAAAAAAGCGAAGAACTGTGGTAAAATAGAAATAACACAGGAGGATGAGTTTTTATGGGAAGAAGAAAACGAGAGCCAATGAGTGAGGGCAAGAGGAACATCATAACAGGACTGCTTCAGGAGTATGATATCAAGACAGCGAAGGATATTGAGGATGCTCTCAAGGATCTGCTGGGCGGAACGATACAGGAAATGCTTGAGGCAGAGATGGACGA
>CAKSPU010000039.1 GCA_934486875.1 uncultured Oscillospiraceae bacterium | reverse complement strand
CGCAGGCGGGCTTTGCGCCCTCCAAAGGAGCTTGACGCAGAATGGGCTTATTTCAGCCGAGGATTTGTCTATAGGTTGATTAAAGATTAGTATAATACAGGGAGATGACGGACAAGGCTTCAGGGAATAAGCCCTGTCCGCCTGTGAGTATATACATACGCTGTGCGTATGCAGCAGAAAAAAGGAGTAAGCAAATGAAATACGGCAAAAAACAAACAGCGCACCCATAAGAATGGCTGCGCTGCCGTCAATTTTATTAAACTCTGAACATAAGATCGCCGTATGTGGGGAAAGGCCAGATGCACTCGGGAGTGATAGTCTCGAGCTCGTCCGCAACAGCTCTCAGGCTCTGCATTGCGCTGAATACGGAGTTTCTGTAGTACTTGGCGGTAGCCTCTGCATCGCCTGCATCGCCTGCACCGATAAGCTTGCTGTCGAGGTCGTCGATAGCATCGGAAATGCCTGCGTTGAGGGCGGATACCTTGTCAGCCATCTTCTTCTCCAGGTCAGCAGATACGCCTGCGGACTTCTTGGAGTTTACGCTGTCGCAAAGCTCCTTGGCAAATTCAAGACCTGCGGGCAGGATCTGCTTCTTAGCCATATCGAGCATTGTAAGAGCCTCGATGTTGATGACCTTGGAGTAGTTCTCGAGAATGATCTCGGTTCTGGACTCCAGCTCGGTTTTTGTATATACCTTGAACATCTCGAACATCTTGACGTTCTTTTCATCAGTGTAATGAGGAACTGCATCAACAGTGGATACATAGTTGGGAAGTCCTCTTCTTGCAGCTTCCTCTACCCAGCTTGCATCATAACCGTTGCCGTTGAAGATGATCCTCTTGTGCTTCTTGATAGTCTCAACAAGGAGCTTGTTGAGCTCTGCGGAGAAGTCGGAAGCGCCCTCAAGTCTGTCGGCAAATTCCTTAAGGGAGTTTGCAACGATAGTGTTAAGTATGCAGTTTGTGCAGGCAATGGTCTCGGAAGAACCAAGGCTTCTGAACTCAAACTTATTTCCTGTGAATGCGAAAGGAGAGGTTCTGTTACGGTCTGTGGTATCCTTGGGGAAGTTGGGGAGAGCCTCAACGCCGATAACGAACTCTTCGTTTGCATCGGTCTTTATCATCTCGCCTGTCTCCAAAGCGTCAAGTATCTGCTGGAGCTCTGTGCCTACGAAGATGGACATAATTGCAGGAGGTGCCTCGTTTGCACCGAGGCGGTGATCGTTGCCTGCGGAAGCAACGGAAAGTCTCAGGAGGTCTGCATTCTCATCAACAGACTTGATGATAGCTGCAAGGAATGTAAGGAACTGGATATTGTCCTTAGGATTCTTGCCGGGGTCAAGAAGATTCTGACCGTCATTTGTGGAAATGGACCAGTTATTGTGCTTGCCGGAACCGTTAACGCCTGCGAAGGGCTTCTCGTGGAGGAGGCATACAAGACCGTGCTTAAGAGCGACCTTCTTCATAATCTCCATTGTAAGAGCGTTCTGGTCGGCAGCAACATTTGATGTTGTGAAGATAGGAGCCATTTCGTGCTGAGCGGGAGCAACCTCGTTATGCTCGGTCTTGGAGTAGATGCCCAGCTTCCAGAGCTCTTCATCAAGGTCGGTCATATAATCGTGAACTCTTTCCTTGATGTTTCCGAAATAGTGGTCTTCAAGCTCCTGACCCTTAGGTGCCTTTGCTCCGAAAAGTGTTCTGCCTGTGTAGATAAGGTCTTTACGCTGATCGTAAAGCTTCTTGTCAACAAGGAAATATTCCTGCTCGGGACCGACTGTTGTGGTAACTCTTGTAGCCTTGGAGCCGAAGAGCTTCAGTATTCTTACAGCCTGCTCGGAAATAACCTCCATTGAACGGAGAAGAGGAGTTTTCTTATCGAGAACTTCACCTGTGTAGGAGCAGAATGCTGTGGGTATGTAAAGAGTTCTGTCCTTGATAAATGCGGGAGAGGTGGGGTCCCAGGCTGTGTAGCCTCTTGCCTCAAATGTAGCTCTCAGACCGCCGGAGGGGAAGGAGGAAGCATCAGGCTCGCCCTTGATGAGCTCCTTGCCGGAAAATTCCATAATTACCTTGCCGTCATCTGTGGGTGAGATGAAAGAATCGTGCTTCTCAGCGGAAAGACCTGTCATAGGGTGGAACCAGTGGGTGTAATGTGTAACGCCCTTTTCCACTGCCCAGTCCTTCATAGTTGCGGCGATAACATCAGCAACATCGGGGTCGAGAGCCGTTCCCATTGTCTTTGTTTTAAGCAGTGCCTTGTAAACATTCTTAGGCAGTCTCTGCTTCATTGTTTCCTCGTTGAATACGTTGCAGCCGAAATACTCGGGCACGCTCTTGATTCCCTGAACTGTTGACTCTGACATATAAATTCCTCCCATATTCATCAAAAACAAAAGATGCCGAAGCTCAGCCCACATAAAGTAAGCTGTCCTCGGCATCATTGCCTTTGAAATATTAACTTGATTTAGATTACAATATTATAATACAGCATAAATTCCGATTTGTCAAGTGTTTTTTTGAAATTTTTGCAAGTTTCATAAATAAACTTGCATTTTACTGTATCTTTTTCACTTTTAAGCTGATTTTAGCATAATTTGTGAATTAATAAGCAAAATATATTTCAAAAGATACTTACGGAAGCAGACGATTGAGGTCTCTGGGGAACATAGAAGCCTGACGGACATTCTGAGCGCCGATAAGCTTCATAACAAGTCTTTCAAGACCGATTCCGAGACCGCCGTGAGGAGGAAGTCCGTACTTGTGGCTCTCCAGATAGCTGTGGAAGTCCTCGGGGTTCAGACCCTGAGCCTTTATCTTCTCGATCTGCTCGTTGTAGTCGTGGATACGCTGACCGCCTGTGGTTATTTCAAGACCTCTGAAAAGCAGGTCGAACTTGCAGGCAGTTCTTGGGTCTTCCTTGTCGTTCATTGCGTAGAAAGGAGGCTTGGAAGAGGGGAAATTCGTAACGAAGATGAACTCTGTGCCGTAGTTTTCCTTTGCCCAGTTGCAGAGGAATACCTCGTCCTCGGGTTCAAGGTCGAACTTGTTCTTAGCCTTGCTGCCCTTGATAAGAGTAACAGCGTCCTCGAACTTCACCGCAGGGATCTCGGTTATCTCGGGGATATCTGCACCGAGTATCTTTATTTCCTGAGCATAGTTCTCCTTAAGGAAGTCCATAAGGTAACGGAGCATTGCGGTCTCCATATTCATAACGTCGTACATATCGTTGATGAAGCCCATTTCAAAGTCAAGACCGATGTACTCGTTAAGGTGACGGGAGGTGGAGTGGCGCTCTGCACGGTAAACGGGAGCTATCTCGAAAACTCTGTCAAAGAATGCCACGGCAGCCTGCTTGTAGAACTGGGGTGACTGATTGAGAAAAGCTTCCTTGTCGAAATAATCAAGGCGGAAGATGTTTGCGCCGCCCTCAGCGCCCTGAGCAACGATCTTGGGGGTGTGTATCTCTGTGAATTTATTTTTTATCATAAACTCTCTGAAGCCCGAAACAACGCCCTCCTGGAACTTGAAAACAGCTCTTTCAACAGGGTTTCTGAGAGAAACGCTTCTGTTGTCGAGGTTAACGTCAAGGCTGCATCCGATCTTTCTTGCGGAAACGTGGAGAGGATAATCAAATTCGGGCTTGTGGATAAGCTTGATGCCTGTAAGGGAAAGCTCGATGCCGTTGTAAGCTCTGTCATCGTTTCTTACAGTACCTCTGGCAGTTACAAAGCAGCCCTCCTTGATGCCCTCAATGCTGTCGGAGCAGGTCTCGGGGGAATAAACCGTCTGGATAAGATATCTTGCGGTCCTGAGGATAACAAAGGCGAAACCGCCCATTTTCTTTACCTTATGAACGCAGGCAGAAATTTCGATCTCGCTGCCCTCGCTTTTTTTCGCTTCATCGAGGTCGAACTCGTATATCAGCGTTTTTCCGTCGATTTTCTCCATTAATTACCATCCTTTCTGAGCCGTGCACTCACCCACGACCCGTCCGGAAATGCTTTCCGGACTTTTCGGCAAATTATGATAAATTGCCCATATTCCATAAATTTGATTATAACACACCTTTCGGCGGTTGTCAATAACTTATTCGAGAAGCTTGTCGGTAACGGGACCGAACTTGCCCGCAATGTCGATGATATAAACTGCCGCCATTACCCAGAAGGACACACAGGAAAGCATTATGGGGAAAGTCCTCCTGCTGTGATATTCGGTGCTGCGGGGGAAGGATATTTTCTTTTTGAGGAGCACTATTATTAATGTGACCGTGCCGATAACGAAAAATACTCCGATAACTCCCAGCCAGTATGCGGAAGCTGTGTCATCATCAGTGAGATAGGTGACCACGCTTGATGAAAGGGCTGCGGTGTTTACAAAGATATGCCCTGCAACAGGAAGAGCAAGAGAGCCCGTTTTCACGGCTGTGTATGCGAAAACCACACCTATTATGAAGCCCAGTACCATCTGAAGCAGGTTTCCGTGCATCATTCCGAAAATCAGTGCGGAAACGAATATGGCAAACCTCTGGCTCACCGTGCTGAGACGGCGGAGTATCACACCTCTGAAAAGCAGCTCCTCACCTATCGGCGCAAGCAGCGAACCGAGAATGAAATTCCAGACGAGATACGAAACTGACAGGTCATCTTCCGAGATATATTCCTCCTTTATCGGTGAAAAGCCCGCCGCAAAGCAGCCTGCAAGAAGTATCTGCTGCACGATTATACCAACGGAATACATAAGCATCAGTATTCCGAAAAAGCCGAACACCGTGCCTGCCGTGATCCTGTCCGAGGGGAAATAATCGGACAGCTTGTTTTTGCTGCTGCCCTTATCGAAAAGAAAAAGGGATATGCAGAAAATTATGGAAGGCAGCAGTCCCGCAATAAGGTAAGGTGTGTCGATTATCTGCGTGCCATCGTCATTTACCCTGAAATCATAGCCCGAAAAGGTCATTATCACAAATATGATGTTTGCAAGCACAAGGCTGCCCACAGAATGGATAACAGCCTGCCGGAATGCTCCGCTGTAGTTTTTCCTTATGGCTCTTTTTTCTTCGGGAGAAACAGGGACAAAGCCCATTCCCCCGCCCATACCCTGCGGCTGATATGCGGGATAGGGCTGATATCCCCCTCCCGATGTAAAGTTGTTTTCGTCCATCAAAAGCTCCAATCTCAGCTCATATAGCGCATAACGCCGACTACCTTTCCGATAATGTTGCAGTTATCGGAAATAATGGGCTGCATCGTGTCATTTTCGGGCTGGAGGCGATAATGTCCTTCCTCCTTGTAAAAGCGCTTCACGGTGGCTTCCTCGCCGTCCACCATAACAGCGGCGATCTCGCCGTTGTCAACATAATCGGTCTTTTCAACGATAACGAAATCGCCGTCAAGAATGCCTGCGTTTATCATACTCTCGCCCCTTATCTTAAGAGCAAAAAGCTCACCGCTGTAGCTCTTGTTGGGGAGGAATGATATGTATTCGGAAATGTCCTCAAAGGCGGTCACAGGCTGACCTGCGGTAATAGTTCCCACAACGGGGAGCCTCATAATGCCGTTTCCGGCAAGCTTCACCGCACGGTTCTTGCCGTCTATCTTTTCAAGATAGCCCTGATCCACGAGGAAATTCACATATCTTGCGGCAGTGGAGGTAGACGCGATGTCAAGATCACGGCATATTTCTCTGATAGAGGGAGAATAGCCCTCTTCTGTCCTTTGCTTGATGTATTCATAGACCTTCTTGTGGATTTCCTTCATTTTCATAACGATTTTCCTTTCATATGAGAGGTATTTTTATGAGTTATACTTCTTTTTCAGTTTATCAAGAATGAGATTTGCACATTTGTTTACATCTCCGCAGCCCATTGTAAGGATAAGGTCGCCGCTTTGGGCGTGCTCTGCGGCATATTCCGCACAAAGCTCAAAGTTTTTGTCGTGATCCTGTTCCTCGAACCATACAGCGCCCTTTACCTTTTCACCGATGTCCTTATCGTATATATTGTATGTGTTCTTCTCACGGGAGCCCATTATGGCTGTGATGATGCAGTTGTCGGGAATGGAAAGCACCCTGATGAAATCGTCAAGAAGCAGTGCCGTCCTTGAGAATGTGAATGGCTGGAACACCGCCCACACCTGACGGAAGCCCATATCCTTAGCAGCTCTGAGGGTCGCTTCAAGCTCCGCAGGGTGATGCCCGTAATCGTCGCAGACGGTTATGCCCCCCGCTTCGCCGTATTTTTCAAAGCGGCGCTTTGCACCGTGGAAGCTTTCAAGTCCTGCGGCTATCATCTGAGGGTCAGCACCCGACATATACGCCGCCGCCGCCGCTGCCACAGCATTGAGAACATTGTGGACTCCGGGGATATGGAGCCTTGCCTTTGTGAAAAGCTCACCGTTGTGGTAAATATCAAACTCGGTGAGAAGACCGTTCACCTTGTTCACATTCTTTGCATACCAGTCATTTTCCTCGGAATAGCCGAATGTTATTATCTCCTTGTCAAGCCCGTCGATCGCCTTTCGGGTGTTTGCGTCATCACCGTTGGCAATGACCTTTCCCGCAAGGGTGCAGAACTTCCTGAAAGATGCGATAACGTTGTCAAGAGTGCCGAAATAATCAAGGTGGTCGGCATCAACGTTCAGCACAACGGCGATGTCGGGAGAAAGCTTCAGGAAATGGTCAACGAACTCGCAGGCTTCGCACACCATAGTGTCCGATGTGCCGACACAGCCGCTGCCGCCGATTATGGGCAGCTTTCCGCCGATGTAAGCGGTAATGTCCATACCGCCCTGCTTCAGTATCTGAGTTATCATAGAGGTAACGGTGGTCTTGCCGTGAGTGCCGCTGACGCAGACCGCATTTTTGTACCAGGAGGTCACTATTCCAAGAAGGTCGCTTCTTTCAAGAACAGGAACGCCGCTTGCCTTTGCTGCAATTAGCTCGGGATTATCCTGCATAATTGCGGCTGTGTGGATTATAAGGTCAGCCCCCTTGATGTTCTCCGCACGCTGTCCCATAAACACCTCTATCCCCATAGCCCTTACGGCTCTGAGAGTGTCGGTCTCGTTGTTGTCGGAACCCGTTATATGATAGCCCTTTGCGTGCAGTATCTGCGCCAGAGGGTACATACCGCTGCCGCCTATGCCTATCATATGGATATGCTGTTTTCCTTTTAGAATGTTATCATCAAATTGATGAATATAGTTATTCAAAAGTTTCACCTCTGTTTATAAAATCGTAAATGTCATATATTATAATTGAATTATGGAAAGGAAAAACTTTCATTTTCCTAACTTTTTTGTATATTGCAGCAAAGCGGAACCATAATAATTTTATCCGAAATGCCGCAGATTTTAAGGAGGACATTAAAAATGACAATCACCGATATCAAGATCCGCAAGATCATTCCTGAGGGTCGCCTCAGAGCTGTAATTTCCATCACGATCGACGACCAGATCGCTATCCACGACATCAAGGTCGTACAGGGCGACGCAAGACTTTTCGTTGCAATGCCCAGCAGAAAGGACGAGAACGGCGTTTTCAGAGACATCGTTCACCCCATTTCCCCCGACGCAAGACAGTCCATTGAGGGACAGATCCTTGACGCTTACACCCGCCACATCGAAATGATGCAGGCTGAGGCTGAGGCTGAACAGGCAGGTCTTATCTGATATAAAGCTCATATCTCCCCGTTTTCCCAATTTCGGGAATGCGGGGATTTTTTTATTTGCCCGAGTCGATTATCATCTTTGTCTTAAGGAGAGCTATCTGGGTCTTTGCATCGGGTATCTCCCCCCGCATAATCATTTCCACAGCCTCGTCAAGAGGGATCTGCAGAACATCGAGGAACTCCCCCTCGTCAGGATGAGCCTTGCCGAAGCTAAGCCCCCTCGCAAGATACATATGTATCTTTTCGGTGAGATATGCGACCGAGGGATAGCACACGCCGAGATACTCAAAGCTTGTACACTCAGCACCCGTTTCCTCTTCAAGCTCCCTGAGAGCGGCACTGCGGTGCTCCTCGCCCTTTTCGAGCTTACCTGCGGGTATCTCAAGGAGGGGCTCTCCGAAAGCATATCTGAACTGGCGCACCATAATGACCTTGTTATCATCGGTAAGCGGCACAACGCACACGCCTCCCGAGTGGATAACGAGCTCTCTTGGGGCAATGCTGCCGTCGCCCAGCTCCGCCTTGTCCTTTCTGACGGTGATTATCCGTCCTTCAAAAACGACTTCCTTTTCAATAGTCTTTTCACTGAGAACCATTGCGGCAAACCTCCGTTAAGAAATGTGCAGAAGATGAAAACTGCGAAAATCTGTTTCATTTTTTATATTATATCACATATTGAACAATTTAACAAGGGAAATTTCAGAATTTTTTTTATGAATTTCTGCTGATTTTTCTTGTTTTTTATTTGCAGAAATATTATAATAGTATATGTATATTATTTTGCAAAGAAACGGAGACTTGAACGAAAAATGGAAGAAAATCTCAATATGAACAATATTCCCGGGAATGACGGCACAGACACAGCTCAGTCCTCGGGGGAAATGGATATAAAAAAGATAAACATAAACATCATCGACGGCGGACGTGACGGCTCAAACGTCAAGGAGCCTCCTAAAAAGAACGTATTCCTGAGCAGGATAGGCAAGGCTGTAAAATCAAAGCGCAGCTATATCGCAGCCTTTTTCATTCCCGCCCTCCTGCTTTTTGCCGCATACGCCGTTTTCGGGGTACACCCCTTCGGTGATATGTCCGTGCTTGTCCTTGACCTTAACGGACAATACGTTTACTATTTTGAAAATCTCCGTGATGTTTTTCACGGAAACGGCAGCCCCTTTATCTCCTGGAGCAGAAACCTTTCGGGAGAGATAATGGGAATGTTCGCCTATTACCTTGCAAGTCCCTTTACGCTGATACCGATGCTGCTGCCACGCTCTGTTATGACCGAATCCCTGCTCATAATGCAGCTTTGCAAGGTGGGCACGGCTTCCGTGACATTCAACTACTACCTCAGGCACTCAAAGAGCTGCAAGCACTCCACATCAATGCTTTTCGGCATTCTCTACTCCCTTATGGGCTATATGATAGTCCAGCTTATGAACCCTATGTGGCTGGACGGACTTATCTATCTCCCGCTTATCGTCTACGGCATTGAGAAGATAATCGACGACAACAGCTGGCTCCGCTTTATAATCCCCCTTGCACTGATGTATATGGCTCATTTCTACATCGGCTGGATGATAACCTTTTTCTCGGTCATCTACTTCCTTTACTACTACTTTGCAGGCAAGAAAAATTACGTAAACTCTTTCAAGTCATTCTTCTTTGCAGGGGTGAAATTTGCTGCCGGCGGCGTTATTGCGGCAATGGTGGCAGCGTGGGTGCTCCTGCCTCTCTATAACTCCTTAAAGCTTGGCAAATTTGATTTCTCCACTCCGAATTACAGCGTAAAAACCCAGTTTGATTTCCTTGATTTCTTCAAAAATCTCCTACCCAATACCTATGACACCTGCCGTCCCGAGGGCTCTCCCGTTGTGTACTGCGGCGTGCTCACAATTATACTCATTCCCCTTTTCTTCCTCAACAGCAAAATAAGATTCAGGCAGAAAATGGGTCTTGGCGCAGTCCTTATGACCATTCTCGTGTCAATGTACCTCTCCACCGCCGACCTTGCGTGGCACGGATTTCAGGTGCCGAACTGGCTCCCCTACCGCTACAGCTTCACTTTCTGCTTCATTCTCCTTGTAATGGGCGCAATGACCTTTGAGCGTCTCGAGGGTGTCAGCATCAAGGAAATAGGCATCACGGGCTTCTGCCTTATGATATACGCATTCTACGTGGGCAGACAGGATTTCAAGGGCGTTGACCTTATCCTTACAGTGTGGTACACCGTTATATTCGCCCTTATCTACTGCATCGCCCTCAGGAGCATAAAGCTTTCGGACAAATCAAGACGCTCCGTTATAACCTTTGTTATCGGAATTTTCACCGCAGGCGAGCTTTTCGGCACATCTCTTTCCACAATGGAAGCCATCAACAGCGATGTTGTCTACTCAAAATATTCATCATACAACAGATACATCACCCTGGGACGTGACACCGTAAAGAAAATTTACGCTCAGGACAGCTTTGATGACAACGGCGGCGTTTACAGGATAGAAAAGGACTATCACCGCACCGTAAATGACGCTCTTGCGTTCGGCAGCTTCGGCATCTCCCATTCAAGCTCCACACTCAATGCTGCTCCCATACAGTTTCTGCGCCGTCTCGGCTTCTCCTACGGCGGACACTATATAAAGTACAAGGGTGCCACATATGTCACCGACTCAATACTCGGCATCAAATATATAATGGAAAAGGGCGCTGTGGAGGACGGCACTATCCCCGAAAGCAAGCAGTATGACAAGCTTGTGCTCACAAATGAGGACGAAAAGGACATCTTTGCGGTGTACGAAAATCCCGACGCACTGCCTGTTGCATTTATGGCGGACAGCTCTATCCTGGATCTCCAGCTCGGAACGGACAATCCCTTTGAAAATCAGAACAAGCTTCTGAGCCACCTTGTTTCCGATGAATACACCCAGTATTTCAAGCAGATCTCCGTTGACAAGACTATCCCCGAGAACGCAAAGCAGACAAGCTACGGCGCTCACACAAAATATGTCCCCATTGAGGAGGGCAAGAATTCTCACATTGAGTTCATCTTTGACGCTCCCACCGAGGATATGATATATGCATATTTCCCCTCAAACTATGAGCGAAAGGTAAATCTCTGGCTCAACAAGGAGTTCCTTGACTACTATTACGAGGGCGGCAATATGGTCATTCAGCCTCTGGGCAGATTTGACAAAAACGAGGAAATTTCCCTCATTATGACTATCACCGAGGAGAAAAACGAAGTTCTCTTCAAGGACAAGCTCTTCTATTATCTTGATGAAGCAAAGTTCAGGGAAGATATAAGCAAGCTGAGTGAGCACGGTCTGAAAATGACATCGTTCAGCGAGGACCACATCAAGGGTGAGATCACTGCCGAAAAGGACGGCGTAATGTTTACTACAATAAGCTGGGAACCCGGCTGGACTATCAAGGTAGACGGCGAAAAGGTGGAGCCTGTAAAGGTCTGCGATGCCCTTATCGGCGTTGAGCTTACCGCAGGCACTCACGAAATTGAGATGTCCTTCTTCCCCGCAGGTCTCAGTACAGGCATTATCATCTCTCTCTGCGGCATTATCGCAATAATCATCATTGCAGTGACCGAAAAAAAGAGCGATAAAATACTTCTTGACAGACTGAACGGTTGATGAAAGGCGGAAAAATGTCTCAGACAGTTATCATAACAGGCGCATCACGCGGTATCGGCAGAGAATGCGCAAAGCAGTTTGCGGCGGCAGGCTATAATGTTGCCGCAATATACAGACAAAATGACGCTGCGGCGGAAAGTCTCAAAGCTGAGATCGGCTGTGAGATATTCAGGTGCGACTGCTCCGTTTACAGCGGCGCAGAGAACACATTCAGAGAAATAGAACGCATTTTCGGCGGTGCAGATGTGCTTATAAACAATGCGGGGATCGCACAGCAGGCTCTTTTTTCGGATATTACCGAAGCTATGTGGGACAATATGTTTAACGTGAACGTGAAATCCGTTTTCAACTGCACCCACGCAGCCCTCCCCCATATGATACACAACAAGTACGGACGTATAATCAACATCTCCTCTATGTGGGGGCAGGTGGGGGCTTCCTGTGAGGTGCATTACAGCGCCGCAAAGGCTGCCGTCATCGGCTTTACAAAGGCTCTTGCAAAGGAAGTGGGGCTTTCGGGCATAACCGTTAACTGCATCGCCCCGGGCGTTATCGACACGGATATGAACGCCGCCATTGACAGCGAAACTATGGATATTTTAAAGGACGAGACCCCTGTGAACAGGATAGGCACTCCCTCGGATATTGCCAACGCCGCCCTTTTTCTTGCGGACAGCCGCAGCGGCTTCATAACGGGTCAGGTCATAGGAGTAAACGGCGGATTTATAATTTAAGGGGATATACTGATGAACGAAATTCAGCTTACGGGGATATGCTCCGAAATAGCGAGACTTATGATAAAATACGGTGCTGAGATATACCGTGTGGAGGACACTGTCTCACGGATATGCCGTGCCTACGGTCACAGCGAAGCCGCCATATATGCCACCCCCGCAAACTTCATAATCACCGTCAAGGACAAAAACAGCGTCCCCTACACCGACTCAAAGAGCATTTCGGGACGTGACACGAACCTTGACCGTGTGGGCAGGCTCAACGAGCTTTCACGTTTCATCTGCTCGGAAAAGCCCGAAGCGGAGGTCATTTTCCACAGGATAGAGCAGATAAAGGAGCGAAAGACCTACAGCCCCGCACTTATTTATGTAAGCTACTTCATAACGGGTGCAGCCTTCACCGTCTTTTTCGGCGGCGGAGCAATGGAAGCCCTTTTCGGCGGAGTTCTCGGACTTATGATAAACTTTATCTCCGTAAGGCTCAAGGTCATAAACGCCAGCGCATTTCTCAATGCGGTGGTCTGCTCTGCGGCGATATCCGTCATTGCGGTCGCCCTCAGCCACACGGGACTTATAAAAAGCTTTGACAAAATGATAATCGGCGCATCAATGGCGCTCGTTCCGGGAGTTGCCCTTACAAACTGTATGCGTGACTTTATTTCGGGTGACTTCATCTCAGGCATATACACCCTCACCGAAGCCGTGCTCATAGCCGTGGGAATGGCTGTGGGAGCAGGCTCGGCGGTGGCTGCGGTGATAAAATTCTGATAAGGGGAAAGGGAGTTCAGATATGGATATAATCCACGATATGGTCATACCCTGCCTTTGCAGCTTTATCGCCTGCGCAGCATTGGGAGTGCAGTTCAATATACGTTTCAGGCACCTTATCGCCGCTTCCGTAGGGTCGCTGGTGAGCCAGTTCATATTCATTCTCCTTGAACAGAACAGCTTCCGTGATGTGGCGTGCTGCTTTGTCTCCGCCGCTGCGGTGGCGCTTTTTTCCGAGATAATGGCAAAGGTGAACAAAGCCCCAGTTAATATGTACCTCATAATCGGCATAATCCCCCTTGTCCCCGGGGGACTTGCATATTACTCGATGCTTGCCCTTGTTATGGGCGACAAGGACACATTCCTTGACCGTGCCGTTGATGCATTTGCCGAAGCGGGAGCCATTGCAATGGGCATATTCGCAGTATCATCGGCTGTGAAGATATACAAGGACATAAAGCGGCATTACAGGAAGTCGCTGAACAAGGCGTACAAGCACCTTTCGGCAGGCGACGGCAAAAGCGTAAAAAAATTCTGAAAGGATATTTAAAATGAATATAAAAAGAGACTTTCCCCGTGTCACCGTTACGGAAAAATGCAGAAAGCGCACCTCGGACGGTCACCCCTGGATATACGACAATGAGATAACCGCAGCCGATGAGATAACCGACGGCGAACTTGCAGATGTCATTTCCGAAAAGGGCAGATACATCGGCACAGGATTTTTCAACTCCCATTCAAAGATCCGTGTAAGGATAATTTCCCGAAATGCAAACGATACCTTTGATGACAGCTTTTTCAAGCGCCGCCTTGAATACGCCTACAGCTACCGCAAAACGGTTATGACAAAGGAGGATATGAATGCCTGCCGCCTTATTTTCGGTGAAGCGGACGGCTTCCCGGGGCTTACCGCAGATAAATTCAACGACCTCCTTTCCGTCCAGATACTTTCTCTCGGCATCGAACAGAGACGTGACATTATCCTGAATGCACTCCTTGATATCCTCAGAAATGACGGAGTTAAGATAAGAGGCGTTTATCTGAGAAACGATGTGAATATCCGCACGCTGGAGGGTATGAGCGAGGAAAAGGGCTGGTATTTCCGTGAGGACGGCGCATCTCCCGTCACCGAGATAACGGAAAACGGCATTCGCTACAGGGTCGATGTGGAAAACGGTCAGAAAACGGGCTTTTTCCTTGACCAGAAGTACAACAGACGTGCCGCCGCAGCTATTGCAGGGGGCAAAAACGTTATCGACTGCTGCACCCACACAGGCTCATTCGCCCTTAACTGCGCAAAGGCAGGGGCAGCCCACGTTACGGCTGTGGACGTATCTGCGGCAGCGGTGGAAATGGCACGGTCAAATGCAGTGCTGAACGGTCTTGAGGGCAATATGGATTTTGTTCAGAGCGATGTATTTGATTTTCTCAAAGCCCGTATCGAGGCTCACGACAGGAGTGCGGACTACATAATCCTTGACCCGCCCGCATTCACAAAGTCCCGCAAGACTGTGGGCAACGCAAGAAACGGCTATCTGGAGCTCAACACCCTTGCAATGAGACTTCTGCCCAGAGGCGGATATCTTGCCACGGCTTCCTGCTCCCATTTTATGAAAGACGAGCTTTTTGCGGATATGCTGAAAGCTGCGGCAAAGGCAGCAGGCGTTGATCTGAGACTTATCGAGCTCCGCCGTCAGGCTCCCGACCACCCTATCCTTATGGCTGTGGACGAAACGGAATATCTTAAATTCTTCCTTTTGCAGATAATTTAAGTTGGGGCAAAAAAACGCACAAATAAGCACAAAGGCAAAAGCTATGGTAAACTATGTTTATCGGCAAAAGTCTCTTTTGACAGACAGATACTAAGAACCAATTAAAAACTGTACAAAAAATCTTCGCATAATCTTGCGTATATGGATTATGCGAAGATTTTTTGTCTACAGTTTTATTGGTTATTAGTATTAGGCTGCCACGGAGCACACCGTGGCAGCCCATTTCATTTCATCTCCACAAACCCACATTCTCTCAGCGTCTCAAAAAACATCAGAAGCCGCCCGTAAACAGGCTCTGCACCGCTGCCGAAGCGGTCTTTTACCCTTTCACCGATATCCGAAATGCTGCTGCCGTCAATGCACTTCCACACAAAGCTGCCCCTTTCATCAAGGTGAATATGGGATATCTCAGGCTTTCCGAAAATACGCTGTGCAAGGCGGTCAAATATGCCGTTGTGATGCATAATTATGACCACAAAGCCCGAATCATCGGTCTCCGTGCATAGATTCCCCTTTATCATCGGGATATCCTCAGCCGTTATTCTTTTCATCATCATTCCCTCTCAGTGCGTAAAAAAGTATCAGCGAAATAATGAGTGCAAGCATTATCACAGTGCCGATAATGCCAAGATCAAACCGTCCCGAAAGGTCAAGACTGCCGCTTACGCCTATGACCGCAAGGAGCGCCAGAAGAATGCCCGCAAGCCCTTCCCCTGCGATAAGTCCCGAGCAGAAAAGCACGCCCTTTGCAGAGATATTCCCACGCTTTTCCGCAAAGTAACGGACAAGCCCGCCTATCATAATAGCCGCCGTCAGTTCAAGGGGCAGATACAGCCCGATAGCAACGGGAAGAACGGGTATTCCGAGTATCTCAACAGCTATGGCTATAAACACACCCATAAATACGAGCTGCCAGTTGAGAGTGTCGTTCATAACGCCCTCAACTATCATTTTCATAAGAGTTGCCTGTGGAGCGGCAAGCTCCTCCGAACCGAATCCCCAGGCGGCATTGAGAAGCAGCATAACTCCGCCTATGGCTGCAGATGCCGCAAGAACACCGATAAGCTCCCCTATCTGCTGTTTTGATGGGGTAGCCCCGAGGATATAGCCCGTTTTCAGATCCTGAGACGTGTCCCCCGCCACCGATGCAATGATGCAGATAACCGAGCCTATGGCAATGGCGGCAGTCATAGCCCTGCTGCCCGTTTCGCCTGTAAGCTTCAATAGAAATGTGCAGACAAGGAGCGTTGCAATGGTCATTCCCGAAACGGGATTGTTGCTGCTGCCCACAAGCCCCGTCATTCGTGAGGAAACTGCCGCAAAGAAAAATCCGAAGAGGACGATGAAAACTGTTCCCGCAAGTGATACGGGAATACCGGGGTACAGCCACAGAAGCAGTATCACAGCTGCGGCAATGCCTAAAGTGACACGGATATCAAGATTTCTGTCCGTCCTTTCACCTGTCCCCTTGCTGCCGATGCCCTTTACCGCCGTGCCGAATGCGGAGAATATGAGAGGAAATGAGCGAATAAGGCTTATAAGTCCACCCGCAGCCACCGCTCCCGCACCCATATAGCGGATATAGCTGCTCCATATGGCAGACGCTCCCCCTGTTTCGTAAAGCACGGAAATTGGCACATCGGCGGGATACAGCACGGTATCGCCGCCGAAAACAGATATTGCGGGGATAAGGACGAACCAGCCCAGCACCCCTCCCGCAAACATATACGAGGAAATTTTCGCCCCGCAGATATATCCCACCCCAAGGAGAGCGGGATATATCTCAACGGAAAAATGGGTCTTAAGCGCCCTTACAGGAAATGTTACCGCCCCCGAAATTATGCGCAGACCGTCGGTTATGAACTTCACCGCCGCAGCCACAGCCATTCCGATGAAAACGCTTGCCGCCCCTCTGCCGCCGTTTTCCCCCGCAAGAAGCACCTCGGCGCAGGCAGTGCCCTCGGGATACGGCAGCACCCCGTGCTCCTTTACTATAAGGGCATTTCTCAGTGGTATCATAAATGCAACGCCAAGCAGTCCGCCGCACAGGGCGATGAAGAATATCTCCCACAGGTCGGGAAATGGTGCAGTCCCCTCCTTTGCCCATAAAAACAGGGCGGGGAGAGTGAATATAGATCCCGCCGCAATGGATTCACCTGCCGAGCCGATGGTCTGGACGATATTGCTCTCGAGAATGGAATCACGCTTCAGAAGCCCCCTGATAACGCCCATTGAAATGACCGCCGCAGGGATAGATGCGGATACCGTGAGCCCCACTCTCAGCCCGAGATAAGCGTTTGCCGCCCCGAACACCACCGCAAGGATAATTCCCGAGATCACCGAAACGGCTGTAAATTCGGGAGTTATTTTCTCCGACGGCACATAGGGCGTGAACTTTTCCTTTTTCATAAGACAGCTCTCCTTGATACAAAAACAGTTGCAAGATCTATGCTATTATCTGCAAATTTAAGGAAAATATTCGGACGGTATTTCAATGAGTAAATAGTGAACTTTTGATGTGAGTGCATTTTAAATCACCATATTTTACCGTAGGGGACGGGTCTCCCGTCCCGCAGTCACCAATATTATGAAACGGGACAGGAAACCCGTCCCCTACAATAACTTATTTATAATTTTAAGAAGAATAATTCACTCGTTGAAATACCGTGGATAAATGAACCGCTTTCCTTGACAAAGATCTTTTATTCTGCTATAATATTAGAAAATCCACCTGACGGGAAAGGAAACGGACTATGAAGAAATGTATGGACGCAGACAATCTGCACAGACGGCTGAAAAAAATAATCGGTCAGGTGAACGCCATTGACCGTATGATAGATGAGGACGTTCCCTGTGAGGATATACTGGCTCAGATAAACGCCGCAAAATCCGCTCTGAACAAGGCGGGACAGGTCGTTCTTGAGGGTCACATCAACCACTGCATCAAGGACGCTGTTGAGCGTGGCGATTCCGAAGAAATAGCCAATTTCACCAAGGCTATTGAGAGATTTGCGAATATGCAGTGATATCAAGCTTTCTGAAAGCAGCCAAAAAAAGGCTGCTTTTTTTATTTTCCCTCTTGACAACTTATACCCCCTATGGTATAATACAGCTGATAAACATATACCCCCATAGGTAGTTTTTGAGAGTTTAAAAGCATACGTTCATTTTTTTGAACGCAGCTTTGGGAAAGGAATGGTAAATATGAAAAAGCTTATGGGAAAGCTTGAAGAGCTGCTTGAGCTTGGCGGCACCAAAAAGGACATCGCCTTCCTCATCATTTCGGGAATATCCCTCGTCATCAGTCTTGCAGCCCCCGATGACATTCTGCCGTTCAACATAGCTTGGGTGGCAGTTATCCTCTGCGGCGTGCCTATTGTCCTTGAAGCGGTAATAGGGCTGGTGACTGCCTTTGATATCAAGGCGGACGTGCTCGTGTCGCTGGCGCTCATCGCATCTGTGTGCATAGGCGAGGATTTTGCGGCAGGCGAGGTGGCATTCATTATGCAGCTTGGCGGACTTCTCGAGGACCTGACCGTTGCAAAGGCAAGGGCAGGCATCGAAAAGCTTGTGCATCTCACTCCCCGTACCGCAAGGGTGATAACAGGAGGCAGCGAGAAGATCATTGCGGCGGAAAAAGTGCAGGTGGGCGATATCCTCCGTGTGCTCCCCGGCGAGACTATCGCTGTTGACGGCATTATAATCTCGGGCGAAACAAGCGTCAATCAGGCGGTGATGACAGGCGAATCACTGCCCGTTGACAAAACTGTGGGCGACGATGTATCATCGGGCACGGTAAACCAGTTCGGCGCATTTGAGATGAGAGCCTCCAAGGTCGGAGAGGACTCCTCAATACAACGAATGATAAAGCTCGTTCAGTCCGCTGACGCAGGCAAGGCGAAGATAGTAGGGCTTGCGGACAGGTGGGCTACCTGGGTGGTTGTTATCGCCCTGACAGCTGCTGCGCTGACCTGGGCAATAAGCGGCGAGATAATCAGAGCCGTAACGATTCTTGTAGTGTTCTGCCCCTGCTCCCTCGTTCTCGCCACGCCCACGGCAATTATGGCAGGCATAGGAAATGTTACAAAGCACGGCTTTCTTGTCCGTGAGGGCGATGCTCTTGAACGGCTTTCAAAGGTAAAAAAGATATGCTTTGACAAAACGGGAACACTTACATACGGCAAGCCCGAGGTCGTTGACACTGCCGCTGTAAATATGAATGGCGATGAGCTTCTTGCCCTTACAGCATCGGTGGAAAGCTGCTCGGAGCACCCTCTCGGCAAGGCGATACTTAAAGCTGCCAAGGGAAAAGAACTTGCCATATCCAAAACCGACGGTTTTCTGATGACAACGGGAAAGGGTGTACGGGGAGTTGTTGACGGCAGAGAGGTGCTTGCGGGAAATGTAATGCTCCTTGCAGGAAACAATATACCCATTCCCGAAGAAATGACCGAAAAAGCCGAAGCATACATTCACAAGGGCTCAACGGTCATATTTACTGCCGCAGACGGCGTATTTGCAGGCTTCATCGTCCTTTCGGACACCCTGAGAGCAGAGAGCCGTGAGATGATCAGAAGTCTCAAAGAGCTTGGGGTAGAGCCCGTTCTTCTTACGGGAGACAATGAAAATGCAGCGAAAAACATTGCGGGTGAACTGGGAATAACCGAGGTGAGAGCCAACTGCCTGCCCGAGGACAAGCTCAACTATGTGGCAGATTGCAGTCAGCCGGGGGGAGCAGCGATGATAGGCGACGGTATCAACGATGCACCTGCCCTTAAGCGTGCAAATGTGGGAATAGCAATGGGCGGCGTGGGAAGCGACATTGCGGTAGATGCCGCCGATATTGCCCTTGTTGATGACGAGGTAAAGGAACTCCCCCACCTCATCGCCCTTTCAAAGCGAATGATGACGACCATAAAAATAAATCTCACATTCTCAATGACGCTGAACTTTGTTGCCATAATTCTTGCCATAACCGCAGTGCTGAACCCCGTTATCGGCGCACTTGTCCATAACTGCGGCTCAGTGCTTGTAATAATCAACTCGGCATTACTTTTGAACTGGAGGAAAAAGAAATGATAACAGGTATTTTAGGAATTATAATCGGTGTGCTGGTGCTCGGCGCAGGAATCTACTATCTTATAAACGAGAACCTGTCCACATAGAATCAAAATCTACGCAAAAGCGTGTGGATATGCGAAATAATACACATAGTTTCAGCGTAAACAGCTTTTATCTCATAGTCTTTTGAAAGGCGGCGTGAACCCTGAAACCATGAGAAAGTCCGTTCAACCTTCCAAC
>CAKSPU010000038.1 GCA_934486875.1 uncultured Oscillospiraceae bacterium | reverse complement strand
AGACGGTGAGACTGCTGACAGCATCGACACAACAAAATTCAGCAAAAACCCAAACCCGAAATGGCCCGCCATCTACTATAAATATAACGGCGGTACATATATAGACGAGTGATAAAAAATCGCTCAAAGGATATCTGCACTTGATCCTTAAAAAGAGAAAAACATACGAGAAAGGATAATACTATGAAACTGAGAGCTGTTCTCAACGGCATTGCCGCTCTGTGTACCATCGGCGCATTCTACACGTTTGCGTTCTGTATGGTTGACAACGTAAATGACGCTGAGATATCAAAGGAGTATTACTACAACACTGCAACCGAGACCTCAGAGCAGGAAACCGAAGCATCTGCGCAAAAAGCGGAAGCTCCGATGAATATTCTCGGCGTTATCGGGAACAATAAAAACAGTGCGTATCTTCCCGACACCTCCGATGATGAAAGGGTAAGGAGCCACATTGCAAACAACACCCATTATCAGGCTAACAGGGACGATTCCGAAATTGATGCATACACTGCCACACCGCTCTACACCGCACCTGAGATAACTACCTCCGTACCCGATTCCGCTGAGGACACCACGGCTACGGAAAGTGCAGGCGCAGATGCGGATATAGCTCAGAACGATGCCGAATTTGACAATGTTCCCGAGGAATCCGATGATATCATCGTTTCCGAAAACAATCTCAATGAGGCTGTTGTGGATAACAATGACGCATTTGCAGATGAAACCGCACCTCAGCCCGATCTTCTTTCAGAGCTTGACAGACAGCAGTCTCAGGCTGCTATCAGGCAGAAGCTGAACGAAATGCAGTCAGCCTATGACACTCAGGCAACTTCCGTTCCTGCTTCCACTGTTGATTTCTGGAGCAGCTACTATCCTTCCGATACAAATACGGTAACATCAAGCGGAACATTTTTTGAGACGATCCCCACATTTACAGAAGCTGTTCCCTCCGAAACAGAGCTTACTACAATCGGTCTTGACGGAACAGAAAAAGTGACTGCAAGATTTGACGGCAGCGTTCAGGAGATAAGCGCATACGACCTTGTTTGTATGATCGTTTCCACTGAGATGTCCCCCTCTTTCAGCCCCGAGGCTCTTAAGGCTCAGGCTGTTGCGGCATATTCCTACGTTAAATACCACAATGTCAACGGACTTGTTCCCTCCGTGCTCGTAAAGCACGAGATACCCGCAGAGGTCAGATCAGCTGTTGACTCTGTATTCGGAAAATGCTGCTACTATAACGGCGCTGTTGCTCAGACCGTTTACACAGCTTCCTCCGCAGGAACCACAGCTTCCGCAGAAAATGTTTGGGGCGGAAATCCTGTTCCGTATCTTACAAGTGTTGCGACTCCCTTTGATGTTGCCTCTGACCCCAACTACGGCGTTATAACAACATTCTCCGAAAGCTACATAAAAAATGCTCTCGAAAGCTATCTTGGCATCACACTTTCCGATGACCCTGCAAACTGGCTCACAGTTACAGGAAGAATTGACGGAAACTATGTAAGCAGCGTTAACGTTGACGGTCAGATATCCGTTTCGGGAAGAAAGATACGTGAAAATATCCTGAAATACGGAATAAAGAGTTGGTGCTTTGATGTAAGCTACGCTGACGGCGAATTTACATTTGTTACCTACGGCTACGGTCACGGCGTTGGAATGAGCCAGAACGGTGCCAATATCCTTGCAAAACAGGGCTATACATATGATCAGATACTACAGTATTATTTCCCGGGAATTACAGTAAGCTGAGCCGAAAGGAAGCTGTGCTATGACTGCCTATGACATTATAATGAAAAAGCGCCGTGGATACGAGCTTTCCAAAGAGGAAATACAGTGGGTGACGGACGGATATGTTAAGGGAGATATCCCCGATTATCAGATGTCCGCACTCCTTATGGCAATCTGCTTTAAGGGTATGACCGATGAAGAGACTGCCGCACTTACCTTTGCAATGGAAAATTCGGGCGACATATATTCCCTGTCAAAGGAGCTTGGCGGCGTATGCATTGACAAACACAGCACAGGCGGTATCGGTGACAAGACCACGCTTATTGCTGCGCCAATATGTGCAGCCTGCGGTGTCTTTGTTCCAAAAATGTCGGGCAGAGGTCTGGGTCACACAGGCGGGACAATTGATAAGCTTGAAGCTGTCCCGGGGCTCAGAACTTCCCTTTCCCACGATGAATTTATATCCGTTACCCGTGAAGCGGGCTTTGCGGTATCGGGTCAGACAGGCTCTCTTGTGCCTGCGGATAAGAAAATATACGCTCTCCGAAATGCCACTGCCACTGTTGACAGCATTCCTCTCATATGCTCCAGCATTATGAGCAAGAAGCTTGCAACGGGTGCTGACGGCATTGTTCTTGATGTCAAGGTGGGCGACGGCGCATTTATGAAAAATTATGACGATGCGCTTAAGCTTGCGGAGGCTATGATAAATGTAGGCAGACTTTCGGGAAGAAAATGCACGGCAGTGCTCACCGATATGGACAAGCCCCTTGGAATGGCAGTGGGAAATTCCGTTGAGGTGATCGAGGCAATAGAAGCACTCAAAGGCAAGTGCACCGATGACCTTTACGAAATATCTGTTACGATTGCGGCAGAAATGCTCTGCACGGCGGGAAAAGGCAATGAAGCCAAATGCCGAAAACTTGCGGAAGATGCATTATCATCGGGCAAAGCTCTTGCGGCATTTGAAAAAATGGTATCTCTCCAGGGCGGAGATGTAAAAGCTCTTCACGATTATTCTCTCCTCGGCGTTCCCACATATACAAGACAGGTCGTGTCAGACAAAGAGGGCTATATCACAAAAATATGCTGCGAAAAAACAGGGCTTATTTCTCTCGGACTCGGTGCGGGAAGAAAGGTCAAGGGCGGAGATATCGACCCCACTGCGGGCATTGTCTTTAACAAAACTGTTGGAAATTACGTTAATGTCGGTGATGTTCTCGGAACGCTTATGACCTCTTCCGAATGCGATATGAACGCCGCAGAAAGTGATTTCAGAGAGCTTTTTGATTTCAGTGACACTGAACCGAAGAAGAACCCTTGTGTTTAGAAAATAATCAGAAGCTGACAAAATGCGCTCCGTTCTCGGAGCGTTTTTGATATGCAGAAAGGATGGTGCATTTATGACATATCCCACAGCTATCGCTCCACCAGATTTGGAAGAGCGGAGAGCTCTCCGAAAGCATTATTTCCGCCTTGCGTGGATAATGATAACCCTTGTGCTCGTTTTCACAGGGCTGAACACACTTATTATGAATGTTTCGGCGGCAATAATGGGCGGCGGTTTTTCAAAGGAATGCATTGAAGCAGGCAAGGCAATTTTACGCTCTGACCCGATAATGCGCTCGGTTTACTCCTATGGCTTTCCAATTGCGGCGGACATTTCGGCACTTGCTGTCGGTCTGCTCATAACAAAGGCTGACCTAAAAAGCAAGCTTAAAACGGTGGGGCTGAACGGAAAAGGCTTTTGGAATGCAACCGCAATAACATTCAGCACTGCAACCGCCGCTTCATTTGTGAACATCATAATCATATTTGCAATTATGGCAGCTATGGGAAAATTGTCCCAGTTCAGCGTGGATAGCACCACTTCTGCAAGCATTGCTCCAAAAGGCAATCCCCTTTGGCTCGATGTTATCATTTATATTTACATCTGCCTGCTGGGACCCGTTCTCGAAGAGCTTGTTTTCCGTGGCGTTCTTCTTGAGGGACTAAGAAAATACGGCAATCTTTTCGGAATAATTATGTCATCGGTGATGTTCGGACTTATGCATCAGAACATTACTCAGTGCATTCCCGCAGTTGCTATCGGACTTGTCTGGAGCTACATTGCGGTAAAGAGCGGCTCACTTATCCCGTCAATGCTCCTGCATATCATCAACAATACAATGTCCGCTGTGCTCCTTGCAGTCGTTCAGACAGTCAATTTAAATGACCTTACTGACATTTCAGCGATACTGAATGCATCTGTGCCGCTTATAATAATTTCCGCAGTGATCACAATTTTCCGTCTTGTATGCGTGATCGCAACTATCGTAATCATCGCAAGATACTGCTCAAAGCCCCACGGAAAGCTGATTGAGACAAATGAATACACAAGGTCCCGAACCGTAAAATATTTTTTCACCTCCGTACCCTGGCTTGCTGTGATGATCTATCTTATCTACACCACCGTAACATCAATATCCGCAATTGCATAAAATAATAAGGGGCATATTTACGCTGCTTCCCACAGCGCAGGTATGCCCCTTGTTTTGTGAAAATTTCTCAGCCGATGATTAATTTGCAAGCAAACGGTAAAAATATAAACAGACAGAAAAATCTCCTACAATTTAAGGAAGGAATGATACTAAAATGTCTGTAAAAAGAGGAGAAATATATTACGCAGATCTCAGCCCCGTTGTCGGCTCGGAGCAGGGCGGCATAAGACCCGTGCTCATCGTTCAGAATGATGTGGGAAACCGTCACAGCCCCACGGTCATTGCCGCAGCTATCACAAGTCAGCGTGAAAAAGCAAAGCTCCCAACTCACATTGAGCTTCACGCCGATAAATGCGGTCTTTCAAAGGACAGCGTTGTTCTTCTGGAGCAGATCCGTACAATAGATAAAAAAAGGCTCAAAGAACGTATGGGAGAGCTTGACACCCCTGCAATGGATCAGGTAAACAACGCTCTTTCTATCAGTTTCGGTCTTGGCACAGGCGGAGCTACATAACAGTTCCGCACAAAACAGCCGCATTTTTCGGATAATGAAAAATGCGGCTGAAATTGTTTTTTATTAAACTCTTACGATAGAGGGCTTAAGGATACGACCGTTTCTGAGGTTCCTGAATCCCTGAAGAACGACTTCCTTGACAGGTCCTTCGGAAGCAGAACCCTTCTTCTTGTTATCAAAGAATGCTGCTTTTCTTTCTTCTCTTGTCATTATCTTTGTATGCTGCTCCTCATCGAAAGCATCACCCGGCTTGGTGTGAAGGAGCTCATAAAGAGGTGTTGGATAGCTGCTGTTGTGGAAATCCAAGAAGTAAATGAAAATTTCATTCAGAGTGTCGATATCCGAGAAATCCTCGTTGTTTATCTTCTGCTGTGCAAATTCCCAAAGTGCCTGTATATGACCCCACTGAGCGCCGCTGGAGAGGAAGCTTCTCACTGTCAGATCTTCGTTGAATACATCTGCAAGTCCCTTCTTGGTAGCGGAAGTAAGGTTCTGATACTTCTCGAAAACCTTGGTAAGATCTCCGAATGTGAGATTGTAAGCCTGAATATCCTTCTGGAGCTGTGTGATCTGGTCGCTCTTTTCGGAAAGCTCCTTGTTTCTTTCGCCCACCTGCACGGTAAGATCCTCTGCGTGGGATTTGAGAGACTCCGCATATTTGCCGATCTCTTCAATCTGAGAATTTTTGGTATTGATAGCGTCGGCATACTGATCAATTTTAGCGTTAAGCTCATTTTCCTTGCCGTTAAACTCTTCAATTGTAGCATTGAGAGAATTGATGGTGCTGTCTCTTTCAGCAAGAATATTTCTTGCGTTCTCAACCTCTTCGGCATATGCATTTGCAGTCTCGGCATACTCGTTTATCTTCTGTCTGAGGATAAGCATACCCTGAAGCTGAGTGTTTATCTGAGAAATAGTGCTGTCCTTGCGCTCAATATCAGCCTGTGCTTCGGAAAGCTTCTTCTCTGCTTCGGCAGCCTTTGCAGAAGCATCAGAAGCAGTTGACTTATATGTATCGATCTCTTCGCTGAGCTTTGCATATCTGTTCTTAACATCGGCAAGCTCGCTTTCAAGAGCAGCCTTTTCAGAGGCGATTCCCGCAGTTTTGGATTCTGCACTGCTCTTAAGGTCTGCGATAAGCTTATCCTTCTGCTCGGATTCGTCTTTGAGCTTGTCAATCTCGGAAACGTGAGCAACTACCTTAACGTCCATATCAGCAATAGACTTCTGGAGCTCCTGAACCTTTGCATCAGATGCGGCAGCCATAGATTCAGCCTGCTTGGAGGCTTCGGCAAGCTTTGCTTCAAGAGCAGCCTTTTCATTCTTAAGTGCATCAAGCTGTGCGGCTGTGTCGGAAGCTGCATTTGCGGACTGAGCATTCCTTGCCTTTTCAGCTTCAAGCTCTGCTGTAAGAGCTGTGACCTTTTCGGTAAGGCGTGCGATCTCGGAATCCTTTTCTGAGCCCGAGGATTCAAGCTGCTTCTTCATATCGTCTCCTGCAGCTGTGATCGTCTGAAGCTTGGTCTTAAGAGCACTTTCGGAAGCTGTGAGCTCAGAGATCTTTGTATCCTTGGAGGATACGGCAGACTTAAGCTCATCGACCTCGGCTGTAAGACGTGCGATCCTGTCAGCGGATATCTTCTCGGCATCGCTTTCACCGGATTTAAGGTCATCAATAGTCTTGGTAAGCTCTGCGATCTTTCTGTCCTTGTTTTCCGATTCAAGCTTAACAGCGGAAGATGTACCCGTCATATCATTATAATCGGAAAGGAGATCCTTATATTTCTTATCGGCAGCTTCAATGCTGCTTTCAAGTTCCTTGATCTTTTCTTCATATGCCTTAAGCTGTTCGGAAACGTTATCATCACTGAGCAGCTTTAAAAGCTCGGATTTGATACTGTTATCCTTAAGGCTTTCGATAAGCAGACTGCGAAACTCAACTACGTCCATCAATACACTACCACCGTTTCTCATAAAATTTACTTTCGTTTATACGAAATCCTATATGGATATTATAGCATAATTTTTTCAATATGTCAAATTATTCTTTGTAGAATTTGTGCAGTGTTTTTTGTGATATTATACATAATATGAACGGTAAATGCAGATAAAATTAAGCCTGACAATTTATGTAAATGATGGCTCTCATAAAAAATATCCCCGAACGACCGCATTTTTAGCGGCTAAACGGGGACATTTTAAAATCATTCTATACGTTTTTTGCCGCTCTGGAGCACATATGAAACAGCACAGGCAAGGCAGACTGGAGCAATTTTCACCGCCACAGACGCTGCCTGCATTTTCAGTGTCGGAATTATCATCAGCTTGTTCTGCTTCATTTTTTCAAGGGTGTACGCAGCGCAATAGCGTGGGGTTATGCCTTTCATAAAGCCCTCAATACCCGCACGGGCATTAAACTCGGTGCTTACAGGACCTGGGCAGAGCACGGAAACGTGAACTGCGCTTTTTCTCCTCCGAAGCTCCTCATAAACCGCTTGAGTCTGCCTGATAACGTAGCTTTTGGTGGAATAATAGGTGCTCATAAGAGGTCCGGGAAGAAGTCCTGCACTGGATGCAACGTTTAAGATATATCCCCTGTTGTGCCTTGTAAAATCCTTAAGGAAAAGCTTGAAAAGGATATGAACGGCTTTCACATTCACGTCAATCATCTCCAGCTCCTTTGTAAGAGATGTTTCGGTAAATTCACCGTAAAGTCCGAAGCCCGCATTGTTTATGAGAATATCGGGGCTGTATTTCTTTGATTTTGCGTAAAGGTCAATGCAGCTTTTTGTATCGGAAAGGTCGGCGGGGATAACAACACAATTATCCTTGCCTATCTCCTCTCTCAGCTTTTCAAGTGCTTCTTCATTTCTGCCCGAGAGTATAAGAAAGCAGCCTCTTGCTCCGAGGAGCCTTGCAAATTCTGTTCCTATGCCCGAGCTTGCTCCTGTTATAACGGCACAGTGTTCCTTGGAGGGGCTCCAGAAATTACTTTTCATCATTATTTCTTCCTTTCATTCGGATATTTTTCCGCCTGATTTTTTTCTGTTCTTTTACACAGTTCTTTACCGCTTCACGGATATTCAGATAAATGCTTAATGCTTTCTGCCTGTCCCGATCGTCTGCACGGCTGTCAAAAAGCGCATTTTCCGTGATATAAGCAAAATCGCCCGTATCACAGCCCGTCAGCTTCTCGATCTGTTCGGAAAACTCATACGGTGTAAGCGCATCACCGTGTTTTATGAGCTTTGCGGCAGTTTTTCGTGAAAGTCTCAGATATATCTGCTTAATGCTTTCACCCGGCAAGCCGCTGCTCACCCTTTTTACAAAGCGCTTTTCGGATATGACAGGAACCGCTGCAAGTATCACAAGGGCAATGACCATAGCCGCTCCCGATATCACGCATATGACAAATACAAGGCTGTAGTCGATCTTTATGTTAAAGCCTGTGTTGTCGGTCCTCGTCGATACCCCGTTGTAATCGGAAGCTACTGTGGGCTCAAAAACTATCCAGCCCATATTCTGGATATACACCTCGGGGTATGCGTGGGAACAGCTGTCCTTCACAGAAAAAACGTTGCTTCTGCCCGTTATATCAGGCGCAAAGCCCTCGGCATACCGTGCAGTAAGTCCAACAGAGCGTGCCATAAGCACAAAAGCCGTTGCATAATGTGTGCAGCTTCCACGTTTGCTCTCAAAAAGAAAATACTCAACACTCGGGTCGGGCGGGATATAGTCAAGGTCATAAATGTAATTATTATCCATAAAATAGCTCTGGAGAGCTTCCGCTTTCTGCCAGTCATATTCAAGTCCTGACGTTATCTGTTCGGCAAGTGCCTTTATCTCAGGCGATATTTTTTCACAGTTTTCCTCATATGCCGAGGTGCGGTAATCCATTGCTTCATTATGGGTCTCAAGAAATGCTTCGGCATTGTCATAAAGCGGGTCGTTATTTTCGCTGAGAACAGTGCAGAGCTCCGTGAGCATATCCTTGCATTCATCATCGGAGAAATTTGCTCCGCCACGGTCAAGCCACAGATATCTCGGGGCAAATTCATCATAATAAACCACCTGATAAGTAAGCTTCGGGTCGTGAGGCTGAACCTTATTTCTGAAAACCCCTCCCCTTGTTACATAGATGATATTGCTGTTATCGGAGGGAATGATGCTTATTGCCCTTGTGGGTGTGATATAGTACACAGCGCCGAAATTCTCGGGCACAACGCTTACTATCTTGATATTTTCCTTATAATCGGTGTAGTTTACAAGAGTTGTAAGCCCGTATTTATCCGCAAATCCCGCAGAATATTTATCGGCTGAAACAATGCCCTCCCTGAGCTTTTCAAGACTGAGCTTCCCCATTTTTTCAGCCCATTCGTCGTTTAAATAATACGGGTCTGAGTAATACTCATCGCTGTACCAGTGAAGCTCGTCAAAATCGTAAAGATCAAAGGTCTGCCGCTTGAAATACGGAACATTATCACCATAAAGCATATAAAGATATCTGTTTGAAAAATTTCTGAATGAATCGGGTCCGCCCGAAAATTCACTGAGCACCGAGAAATCACTGAAAAGCGAATCATCGCCGCTGTTCATAAACAGTCTTTCAAACTCATCGTAATACCGTGCATCGGGATTTTTGGGAACAAGTGCGGAAAAGACAAGAAGCACAAAGCCGAAAACTGCGGCTGAGAACACTGACGCTTTATTTCCCGCCGATACACGCCCTCCGCTTTTCAAGCGCAGCGATATCATAAGGACGGCAATATTCAGCATTGCGATGAGGGCAATATAAGTATTGTTTATTTCCGAAAGCACCTTTACCGACAATGCACAGGGAATGAGGCTAACAAGAGTGAGAAATGACATTCGGTAAAGGACGCAGGAGAAATAATATACCGTAAGAGCAAAAAACGGAACAAAGCTTACTGTCAGCGCAAGGAGATATTCAAACTGTGTCTCCTCTTTATCGGCACCTGTGAGAAACCATTTCTGAAATCCCACGCCCCAGTCATTTCCGAGAACAAGCCCGATAAAGATCCGCAGGAGGACAAGTGCAAGAACTGTAATTATCAAACCGCCCGCAAAATGATGCCTGTCGGTAAAGCGGCAGAGAATGAACATTGCTGCGGTGACAAGTATTATTGCCAATGACCAGAGGGAGAAAAGATGAACGGAATATACGGAAAATACCGCAAGGCTAAGGACTGCCGACAGAACAAAAGGCAGTATCTCTTTCTTATCCCCTTTGAAAAAATCAAAAAGCTCACTGTTCATCGTTCATACCTCCTTTCGGAGATGCTGTTTTCGGAGAAACGGCAGACGGATATATTACCGTCTGCAATGTTCCCTTGCCCTCCGTTCCCGAATGGGAAACAATGCCGTTCAGCTCGGGGTCAAGGTATGGTGTGCAGAACACTGCAACACTGCCATTCTGAGCCTTAAGCTCCTCCTCGGGAAAGCGTGATGGGCTGTGAGGAGCAAAGCTGTATGACGCAAGCTCTGTTCTTATGGCGGCAAGGTCATTTTCATCTGCTGCGGGAAAGCATTCCCAGCCGTTTTTGCCTGCCATATAGAAATTTACCGAGAAATTTCCCAGCATAAGAGCACGGGTCATACCGAGAGACCGCTCAACAGCGTCCTGCGCCATAAGGCAGGTAATATTTTCACTGTTTCCTCCCGAGAATTTTTCCTCGGAGATCACTGCGGGGGCAAACACGCTGTCCTTGTCAAATGAGCTGTCAAGTATTACCGTAACAGCTGATGATACCGTTTCATCATCAAGACGGACAAGCATTTTACCTCTTTTTGCCGACTGCTTCCAGTTCACACGCTTTAAGGGGTCGCCCGGAACATATTCACGGTTCTCATATCCGGGAAATCCGCCGAAGCCGCTTGTCTGAGCTTCAGTGGTTTCCTCGCTGTCATCGGAAAATGCAGACAGCTCCGCCGCACGGGACACAATGGGGTCAGACAGGCTGACATCGGGTATATCGGGGATAACTGCGGCGGTAAAGGTCATTTCGCTTATATCCGCACTTTTTATCTCAAAAGACACAAATCCGAAATAATCGGACACTCTGAGACTTTTCACGCCGATATTGGCAGGACCGCATATCTTCGCCCTGTAGCTCACCTCAAAGCTTTCCGTATCAAAGGGCAGAACGGATATGCTGCGGTACGGGCTTTCCGCCTCAACAGCAGGCGTATCGGTCATATCGACGAGAATGGGCGGGGTGGGGAGAAATGTGCCGTTTGTGACGCTCACTGCAATAAAACAGCTGTCGCCCTTGCACATCGTGAGCATATCCGCATCGCAGGAAACGTATATCCTGCGGACAAATATAAGGGTCATCAGCACAGAGATAACAGGCGCTGCCACAAATGCCGTCACAAGGAACCAACCCAATCTTCCGCTGAGATAAAGGGCAAATATCAAGGCTAAAGCAACTGCCGCAAGATAGTTTATAAGTCCGCCGATAAGCTCTGAGGGCTTTGTTTTTTTAATTTTCATAAGGCTTATTCCACGGGTACGGACACTTCTGACAGAAGCTTTCCCACAGCGTTTTCGGGACTGCCGCAGACAGACCTGCCCTTTGGGGTAAGGATAATTCTGTGAGCAAGGACATACGGTGCAAGAAGCTTTACATCATCGGGAATAACATATGCTCTTCCCGAGATAAGCGCCATTGCCTTTGCGGTATTGTAAAGAGCGATGCTTCCTCTGGGGCTTACTCCAAGCTTGATGTACTCGGCATTTCTTGTGGCATTGACAAGCTCGATGATATACTTTCTTATACTATCCGAACATCTCACAAGGCGGACCTTTTCCATAAGTGCGGTTATATCCTCACAGGTGATGACAGGTTCAAGAGTGTTCGGGGAAAGACTGCTTTCATTTCTTTCGAGAATGGCAAGCTCGTCAGTTTTGTCGGGATAGCCCATACTTATCTTCATAACAAATCTGTCCATCTGAGCCTCGGGAAGATGATATGTTCCGTAGGTCTCGACGGGGTTCTGGGTGGCAAGCACCATAAAGGGCTTGGGGAGCGGATAGATGTTTCCGTCAAGGCTCACCTGTCCCTCCTCCATTATTTCAAGAAGTGCGGACTGGGATTTTGGCGAGGCACGGTTTATCTCATCGGCAAGGAGAAAATTGCAGAAGGCTGCACCCTTTCTGAACTCATTTGCTCCCGTTTGCGTGTTTATCATAGTAAAGCCCGTGATGTCGGAGGGCATTACATCGGGGGTCATCTGTATCCTGCCGAATGTGCCGCCGCAGGAACGGGCAACGGAGGATACAAGCTTTGTCTTTCCCACTCCGGGCACGTCCTCGATAAGAACGTGTCCCCCTGTGAGCATTGCGGCGATAACAAGCTCTATAGCCTGTCTTTTGCCTACGATTATCTTTTCAACATTTTCTATAAGTGCGGAAATTGCCGCATTTTTATCGGAAGGTCTTTCTGTCATTTTTTTCATTCCTTTCGGGAAATAGTGCTAAGAAAAATCAGCAGCGGAAAATGTTCTGTGAAATTATCCGTCTGCTGTAAATTATCATTTCTTCTTTTTGTTTACGATAAGGAGCGTTACCGTTACCGCAAGCGCTGCGCATAAAACTGCGATTATCAGAACGGAGATACCGCTGAATGAGCTTGCCTGAGCCGCTGCGGGAGCTGCTTCGGCTGTTGTTTCCGCAGATGTATCGGACGCTTCGGGTACTGCTTCTTCCGCTGCGGAAGCTTCTGTCTCGGAAGCAGTTTCCTGCTCTTCGTCTGTTAATGGTGCTTCTTCTGCGGTCTCGGCAGGCTGCGTTTTGGCAGACTTGGGAGGAACATATTCGCTGTCGTCGCTGAGGTCATAGCCTACGGAAACAAAATTGTTGTTCATTCCGTCAAAGCCCTCATTGCTTTCATATGTGTGGAATGTTACCTTAACGTTCTGGAAGGAATTATCGCTTATTGCGGGAGCGGTGTCACCGTAAAAATATACATCGGTAAGGCTGGGGCAGTCGGAAAATGCACCCTCGCCTATCTTTGTTACCTGAGGTCCAAGATGAATTTCGGAAAGGCTGCACTTTGAAAAGCAGTAATCGGGCACTTCGGTTATTGCTTCGGGAAGAGCAAAGCTTTTAAGCGCCTTGCAGTCGGAAAATGCACCTGTGCCGATAGATGTGACTTCGGCAGGAACTGCAAATTCCTCAACATTTTCGCAGCCCTCAAAGGCATAATCTCCGATGATGCGGAGAGTGGTGGGAATGGAAATCTTTACAAGCTTGCGGTTGCCCGAAAAAGCCCTGCTGCCGATGTTCTCGGTATTGGCAGGGAGACTGATATATGTGAGCTGATTTCTTGACTGGAGAGCATTTTCCGGGATAACGCCGTTTTCCGTATCGCAGCCTGCAAGCTCGATGTATTCAAGATTCGGATACCCGAGGACAGCACCGTAATCAGAGGAGTTAAGAACTCCTCCGCTTACTGCAAGCTTTGTTATGGTATTGAGGTCAGCGCCGTCCTTTGCCTCTTCAATGGCAGCGGAAAGCTTTCCCGTTTCAAACTCAGTGACCGTCACGGAAACACCTGTATCCTCGGCAGAGAAATCTGCCGCAAGGGGAAGTATCACAAAGCTGAAAAGCATCACTATCGCCATTATCAGCATTACCACACGTGTAATGTTCTTCTTTTTCTGCTCACTCATTTTTCTCATTGTCATTCATATCCTTTCTGATTATTGACCGTTCCGGAATGCTTTAACCGTCTATTTCGGAAAAATGTCCCGCAACTCTTATTCCCGCAGAGCTGTAATGGAAAATATCCGTTGTAAGGGGGCGTGATGCCCAGCGGTATTCGCCCACTATTGCAGAGCCAAGGCGCTCAAGGACATTGTTTGTCACATCTGTTAGGGCAAGGAGCGTATCCTTTGAGGGTGCTGCCACAAGAAAACGTGAACCAAGGCGCTCGGAAATGAAATTATGAAACTCGGAGCACATCATAAGGGCTACCGTAAAATCACTGCCCTCTGCCTTGAAATCAAGGCATCTGACCGTTCCCGCACCGTCGGCGGTACTGTCACTGTATTCAGCCTTTTTCAGCAGCCTGCACATATTCCTGTCCGCCACGGAAAAAAGCACCTCCCTCGGAACGTCCCACTTTTTCATATATTCTTCCGAAAGCAGCCTTGAACGCACGTTGTCGCCCGTATAGCATATTACCCGTTTTAAGCCGCCCATAAAATCATCGGTTATCATACCGCTTTTTATCTCGTCATCACGCATAACTGTGAAGCGGATAAATTCCTGCCCGTTGGTGAACGATACCATTCGTTCAAGTATGCCGAAATCACGGCTGACACGCTCCATAAGCCTGTTTATTGCCTCGGGAGACCTGTTCCTTGCGTACTCGAATTTTTCAGAAGATACATCAAAATCAAGTGAGTAATTGCCGTCGGTAATTATATAGTAGTCTCTCGAAGCCCTTTTTTCCACTGAAAAACGGTTCTTTTTCAGTGCGGAGCGGAAGAGACGGTTGAATTTCTCGTCTGTTTTGTTATCAATAAGCAGTTCGCTCAGTTCGTCCATATGTAGCTGCGCTGCTCCCTTCATAATGTAGTAATAGTTATATATCATTATAACATATATTTTTGCATTTGTACATAGTTTTTGAGTGAGTATTTAAAAAAATTATCAGGCATTTTTTCAGATGTATAAATTGACATATCTGCCCGACTGTGCTATACTATAATTTAGTGTTTATTTCGATACTTTAGCATATCATAAATTCAATCGGAGGTAATTTATAATGAAAGAGATCAAAAGCACCGCAAAGATAGAGACAAAATGCCTGCACTCAGGCTACACCCCAAAGAACGGAGAGCCCCGTGTTATGCCTATCGTTCAGAGCACGACCTATGTTTATGACTCCACAAATTCCGTTGCGGACGTTTTTGACGACCCCACACTGAGCCTTATCTACTCCCGTTTTGAAAACCCCACCACAGACTGCGTTGAAAAGAAGATCGCAGCTCTCGAAGGCGGTGCGGCTGCTATGTGTACATCAAGCGGTCAGGCGGCTTCCCTGCTCTCCATTCTGAACATCTGCGAGGCAGGCGACAGCTTTATCGCTTCTTCCTCCATTTACGGCGGAACAGTCAACCTTTTCGGCTTTACCCTTAAAAAAATGGGTATCGAATGCATCTGGGTAGATGTAAATGCCACCGCAGAAGAGCTTGATGCTGCTTTCAAGCCCAACACAAAGGCTGTTTTCGGCGAGACTATCGCCAATCCCGCACTTACCGTTTTTGACATTGAGACCTGGGCAAATGCCGCTCATAAGCACGGCGTTCCTCTTATCGTTGACAACACCTTTGCTACACCTTACCTTTGCAGACCTATCGAATGGGGCGCTGATATCGTTGTTCACTCCACTTCCAAGTATATGGACGGTCACGCTGTGCAGGTGGGCGGCGTTATCGTTGACAGCGGTAAATTCAACTGGGACAACGGCAAATTCCCCTGCCTTTCCGAGCCCGACGAAAGCTATCACGGCACTGTTTACACAAAGCAGTACCCCGTGCCCTACATCACAAAGGCAAGAATGCAGCTTATGAGAGATTTCGGCTGCTACCCTGCCGCTCACTCCTCTTTCCTGCTCAATCTCGGTCTTGAGACCCTTGCTGTGCGTATGCCTGTTTATTGCAGCAATGCTCTTAAGGCAGCAAAATTCATTGCACAGTCAGACAAGGTTGAGGCTGTCTACTATCCCGGACTTGAAACGGACAAGTATCACAAGCTTGCCGAGAAATACCTTCCCCTCGGCACAAGCGGCGTAATTTCCTTCTCCATAAAGGGCGGACGTGACGCAGCCGTAAAATTTATGGATTCACTGGAGCTTGCTTCAAACGAGGTACACGTTGCGGATATACGCACCTGTGTTCTTCACCCCGCTTCCGCAACTCACCGTCAGCTTTCCGATGAACAGCTCGTTGCTGCGGGAATAGACGGCGGACTTATCAGACTTTCCGTGGGACTTGAAAATATTGATGATATCCTTGCAGATATCAGGCAGGCTTTCGATAAAATGTAATATGAATGATATTCTGAAAAAATGCACATTATGCCCGAGAGAATGCGGGGCGGACAGGGAGAGCTCACAGGGCTTCTGCGGCGGCGGACTTCTTCCCCGAGCCGCAAAAGCGTATCTTCATATGTGGGAGGAGCCCTGCATTTCGGGCACAAAGGGTTCGGGAACGGTGTTCTTTTCGGGGTGCAGCCTTAAATGCTGCTTCTGTCAGAATTACAGGATATCGGCGGAAAATTTCGGCAGGGAGATATCAATAGAACGGCTTTCGGAAATTTTTCTTGAGCTTCAGGACAAGGGCGCTCACAACATAAATCTTGTAAGCCCCACCCACTATGTTCCCCAGATCATCGCCGCTCTGGATATGTGCCGCAGCAAGCTTCATATTCCCGTGGCATACAACTGCGGAGGATATGAAAAGGTCGAAACCATTGAAATGCTCAGAGGGTATGTTGACATTTTTATGCCCGATATGAAATATTACAGCTCCGAGCTTTCGGAAAAATACTCCGCTGCCCCCGATTATTTTGAATATGCATCTAAGGCGATTGCCAAAATGACAGAAATTGCGGGGAAGCCCGTTTTTGATGAAAACGGCATAATGCGGAGGGGCGTTATCATTCGTCATATGGTGCTGCCAACCCACCGCAGGGATTCCGAAGAGGTACTCAAAAGGCTTTACGTGCTTTACGGAAAGGACAGCTTTCTGCTCAGCCTTATGAGCCAGTACACGCCCTTTTACAAAAGCCGGGAGCACAAGGAAATAAACCGACGGATATCGACCTATGAATATGAAAAGGTATCGCAGCTTGCACAGGAGATGGGCTTTAACGGCTTTATGCAGGAGCGTTCCTCCGCTAAGGAAGAATACACCCCCGATTTTGACCTTATTGGTATTTGAAAAATGAAAGGATTCAGGCAAATGGAAATAAACGTACAGCTTCACAACGAATTTAACGTCAGACAGGATTACATCGACAACATCATAAACTTTCTTGACAGCGGCTGCACTGTGCCTTTCATTGCACGTTACCGCAAGGAATATCACGGCACCCTTGACGACCAGACAATACGTCTTATTTCCGAAAGGCTCACATATCTGAGAAATCTGGACAAGCGCCGCAGCGAAATAATCAATTCGATCACCGAGCAAGGCAAGATGACTCCCGAGCTTGAAGCTTCCATATCCGCCGCAGCGGTGCTTGTGGAGCTGGAGGATATTTACCGTCCTTTCAAGCAGAAGCGCCGCACAAGGGCATCTATCGCAAAGGAAAAAGGTCTTGAACCCCTTGCACAGCTTATTTTTGAGCAGTCACCCGTGACTGACCCGTATGCGGAAGCAAAAAAGTTCATTGACCCCGAAAAAGGTGTTGAGGCCGCTGAGGACGCTGTTGCAGGCGCTTGCGACATCATTGCGGAGACAGTCTCCGATGATGCGGAGCTGAGAAAACGGTTCAGACGGCAGTATAATGCCCGTGGCTCTGTAAATTCATCGGGAAATGAAGAAGCAGACCCCGAGGGCACATACAGAAATTATTATGACTATACCGAGCCTGTGAGCAGGATAGCAGGTCACAGGATCCTTGCTCTTGACAGAGGTGAACGTGAGGAAAAGCTGAAAGTGTCGGTTACTCTCCCCGAGGGCGACGCTGAAAGGATACTTCTTGGCGCTTACAAGAAAAATGACAGCAAGTGCGGCATTCTTGTTGAGGCTGCCTGTCTTGACAGCTGGAAGAGGCTTATTTCCCCCTCGGTCGAGCGTGAGATACGTGCGGAGCTTACCGATAAGGCGAGCGAATCCGCTATAAAGGTATTTTCCTCCAATCTCCGTCAGCTCCTTATGCAGCCCCCTGTTAAGGACACGGTGACTCTCGGCGTTGACCCGGGATTCAGAACAGGCTGCAAGCTTGCGGTAGTTGACGGCACCGGAAAGGTCCTTGACACAGGCGTTGCCTACATCACCACAAATGAGAAATTCAAGGTCGAGCAGGGCAAAAATAAGATAAAAGAGCTTATTGAAAAATACAGCGTTTCCACCATTGCTATCGGAAACGGCACGGCTTCCCGTGAATCCGAGCAGATAGTTTCGGAGATACTTAAGGAAACATCGCAAAAGGCTGCATATATGGTGGTCTCAGAAGCGGGAGCGTCCGTTTATTCGGCATCAAAGCTTGCCGCAGAGGAATTTCCCGATTACGATGTATCACTGAGAAGTGCGGTGTCTATCGCCCGCAGACTGCAAGACCCTCTTGCGGAGCTTGTAAAGATAGATCCGAAATCAATCGGTGTCGGTCAGTATCAGCACGATATGCCCAAGGCACGTCTTGACGAAGCACTGGGCGGCGTTGTTGAGGACTGCGTGAACTCCGTAGGCGTTGACCTGAACACGGCTTCACAGTCACTGCTCACATACATTTCGGGAATAAACTCGGGCGTTGCGAAAAACATCGTGCTGTACCGTGAGGAAAACGGTGCATTTACCGACAGAAAGCAGCTTATGAAGGTACCCAAGCTCGGTGCAAAGGCATTTGAACAGTGTGCCGGATTTTTGCGTGTGCCAATGGGAAAAAATCCCCTTGACAACACATCAGTCCACCCCGAAAGCTACAAGGCGGCTTCTAAGCTTATGGACATCTGCGGCTTTACTGCTGCGGATATCGGCAGCGATAAGATGAAAGAGATCGCAGCTGCTGCGGACAAGCTGGGTGTCGGGACAATTTCCGAAAAGATAGGTGTGGGCGTTCCAACTGTGCGTGATATAATCAAGGAGCTTGTAAAGCCCGGACGTGACCCGAGAGACGAGCTTCCTCCTCCGCTCCTCAGAAGCGGCGATGTTATGGAGCTAAAGGACCTTAAGCCCGGTATGGAGCTTATGGGCACTATACGAAACATTACCGATTTCGGCTGTTTTGTGGACTGCGGAGTTCACGAGGACGGACTTGTTCACATCTCACAGATATGCAACAAATTCATCAAGCACCCTCTTGAAGCGGTGAAGGTGGGCGATGTTGTAAAGGTCTGGGTACTTGATGTGGATATGAAGCGAAAAAGGATTTCACTTACAATGAGACCCGACAGAGCACCCAAATCAATATAAACAAAAACAAGCAGAGCACAGCCGATCTTCGACTGTGCCCTGTTTTTATTTAAGCTCGTATATAACACCGTTGACGCTCAGAGACCGTGCTTCGGAAATATCGGTATATTGAATCATAAATTTATCATCAGGGAGCTTGTATTCAAGGTTCAGTTCCTTGTGTTCAGCGCCGTTTTTAAACCAGCCTCTGCAGCCGTTTATGCTCACAGGTATTTGTGAACCGTCTTTCATAATAAGATATACCTCATTGCAGTTCACGGGACGGTCGTACATTTCCTCGTCCGCAGGATATTCTATCTCCATTGTTCCGCCCGTTGATGAGACTTCGATATATTTGACCGTACATTCCGTATATGCGGAGCTGTTCATATATATTGCTGCCTTTTCCTTGGGAGACTTGCAGGTAAGCACCGAAAGAGCCTTTTCCGATGCGGCATATCTGAATTTTATGCTCCATTTGAGAGGGAGAGCAACGGCAGAGCTGATATCTGTTTCTTTCGGTTCATTCGTCTCATAGCTGTAAAAGCCCCATTTACCTCTCTGCATACCGTAATATACATTTTCCCGTTCCTTTATTTCAAGATATCGGCTGTTCAGAAGAAGTGTGTCACCCTCTGCGGTCACAACGCTTCCGTTTATCGGGTCATCGGCGTAAATATCAGCAGTGTAAATGATATTTCCCTCGGAATTTATTTTCGTGCCTATCCCTCCGCCCCAGGACGAAGAGGGCTTTATCTTCACAAAATCTCTCAGCCAATAGCAGCAGTCTGCATAGTCATCGGTGGGAAGATATTCGGTCACGGGAGTACCGTCCTTCCGTGATATCTCGATAACGGCGTAAAGCCTGTTACTGTTACCCGTGACACCTGCCACGCTCACCTTGTATGCATCATCGGAAACGGTGTAGCTCACATCTTTCACACTGCCCGCAAGCTCCCCGGCAAGCTCGCTGTCGGCTACATATATCCTGTCACCGAAAATACGCTCAAAATCAATATTTCCCGTAACTGCGGCGGCGGTGATACCGAGGCAGGCGGCAAATGCGGCAGCAGCGGGGATTATTACCCCTTTTCTCAGCCTCAGACCGCTTTTGTGAGCTGTGGACTGAAATGCTTTTACCTTTTGGACAAGCTCCTGCGAGGGGGCTATTTCATCAAATGCATTTTTTATAAGCTCTCTGTTATTCATCGTTCCATACCTCCTCAAGCTCGGTCTTAAGAGAATTTCTTGCACGTCTGAGCCGTGTCCTAACTGCTGCGTGGGATATTTTCAGTATCTTTCCTATCTCCTCACAGGAATAGCCGTAATAGTAAAACAGCAGCACGGGAACACGATATTTCTCGGGAAGCTTCATTACAGCTCCCGTCACCGACTGCCTTACAAGGGTATCATCGGATGTGTTTGCGGGGATATTTTCGTCAAGTTCCGCCTTATATCGGCTGTATGCACTTCTGTGATGCATTTTGCAGAAATTCACAGTCACACGGATAAGCCACGCTTTTATGTGCTCATCATCTTTGAACTCCGCCTTGTGTGACAACAGCTTTAAAAAGGTCTCCTGAAAAATATCATCGCTGTCGGAAGCTATGCCTGTGTATAGAAATGCAATTTTGTAAACAAGGTCGCCGTATCGGTCAATTATATCGTTAATTTCCACTTCTTTCCCCTGCCCCCCTTTCAATGTTCACTATAAAAATGCGGCACGATGCCAAAATGTGACAAAAAAATTCTCCCGCAGATGCAGGAGAATTTTTTAGAACCTGTCTTCATAAGAAATGTGTGCGGATTTTCGAGCATAATTTTGTTGCAGACAAGGCAAAAATCC
>CAKSPU010000037.1 GCA_934486875.1 uncultured Oscillospiraceae bacterium | reverse complement strand
TTTGCAGCTATCTCATCTCCCACCTCGGAGAACACATAGTTCATATACACTGCAATTCCGAGAACAAGTGTGAGCCCTGCAAGGATTATCTGCTTTTTTCCGATAATAAGATTTGGTTTGCGCATAACTGATTCCTCCGTTTTATAAAAAAATTATTCCATAGCGGCAACGTATATCCTGCCTGCGGGTATTCCGAGAACTGCCGTTACTGTTCGGTATATCTCTTCACGTACCTTGTCGGATTTTCCACCGCCGCATACTACCGCAACCCCTGTTATGGCAGGAGTATTGACCTGTTTCAACAGTGCTTCCTCGCTGTTTCCGTTTCTCACCGTAACATATTCGCTTTCGGTCTTTTCGCCGTTTACCTTTTCAGCCTGAGCGTATATGTATTCCTCCGTTGAGCTGAAAGATATCATCACCTTTACATCGCCCACCCCGTCTATGGCGGAAAGAAGCTCTTCAAGCCGCCGTTCGGTGTCCGACCTGTAGTCTGTCCACACGTTTGACGCAGGTTCGGTGACGATGTTTTCCCTTGGTTCCTCATTTCTGCTACCTCCGAAAAAAAGTATCATAAGCATTCCCGCAACGCCCACTGCGGCAGCTGCGGTCATTGCCTTTCTGCTGCCTGTGAGCCTGCTGTAAAGTTCCTTTAATCTGTCAGGAATATTCATTGTCTGTATCCTCCGATTTTACATTCACGAATGAAATATCTATCCCGAGAGCCTGTGCAGCTGCTTTTTCCGCCGCTTTGATCTGAGAGCTGTCCTCAATAATAATCTCTGCTCCTGTAATAGATATGCTGCCGTCTGCGGAATTATTTATATCTACGGATATTTTTATCGGATCGATCCCACGTGATGCTAGTTCATTTCCGAGTTTCTCACTGATATTCGCACTTATAAGTCTCTCTGTCCGGCGGTCATAAATTTCCGAATAGTCATCGGGAACGGTCTCCGAAAAATCAAGGATATCGCTGTCAAGCTGTATATCCGCAAATGGTGAGGCTATAACAAGGATAAGTATAAGAGAGAAAATCATATTTATCTGCCCCGAAAATTTTTCCGAAGGAGCCATATTTTTGAGCACCGAAAAAATTATCCCCAGCACACAGGCAGATGCTGCCGAGGCGCAAAGCATATCCATAAGCATTTCTCCTTTATGCATTCACAGCGCCCATACCTGCCGCCATAAGTATAACGGTGGATATCACAAACATAACCGCAAAGCAGGCAAGGACAGCAGCCGCCAGCGAAAGCAGCGATGAAGTGCCCTTAAAAAACACCCCCAGCTCCTTTACCCCGAACATTTCCGCCGCCACTTCTCCTGCCGACAGTGCAAGGTAAAGGCACAGAGTTTCAAGTATAGGCGGCAGCAGCATTACGCACAGTGCGATTATGCCGAATGCTCCCGCCGCACCTCTCAGAAGTCCAAGCCCCGACCGCATAGTTGAATATGCGTCCGCAACGGCGCTGCCTACAACGGGTACAAAATTCGATACCACAAATTTTGCCGCCTTTACCCCGAGAGTGTCCGCAGATGCCCCGACTATGGATTGTATAGACAGCAATCCCGTAAACACGGTCATTGCAAATCCAAGAAATAGGGTCACTGCTTTTTTCAAAAGCCCCGTAACGGAAGAAAGGCTGAATGAAGGATTGATAGCGTCAATTATGCTCATTGCCGTGCAGACAGATATCACGGGCATAAGTATGTCGGAAGAGAGCCTTACCGCCGCTTCCGCAATAATCAGAACAATGGCGTTGTAGCTTACCGATGAAGCCGCATTGCCTGCCGCCGCAGATATCCCCGCAAATATGGGAACATAGCAGAGCATAAATTCACTGCCGTTTCCAAGTGTTTCAGCACAGCTTTTTATGCAGCTTTCCACAGACGGGACTGTAAGCGTAACAGCTGCCATTACCGCCACAGCTCTGTATAGCTCCGTCCCGCCCTTGTTCCCGAGAGAATCCGCAGCCGCACCCGATGCAGCCCCAAGTATCACTACAGAAAGTATCAGCCCAAGGAGCTTTATTGGTGCTGCGGCGCTGTGTTTCAGCTTTTCGAGCATATATGATATGACCGTTTTCGGAGAAAGTGCGGTGATGCTGTCGGGGTCATCGGGAGAAATGCCGTTGTCTTCAAGGAAATCCGCTGCATCATACGGAAGTGCTTCGGAAATGCTGTCAACGCCGTATTCCTCTGCCAGCTCTCCCACAGAAATATCCTCTGCCGAAGCATTTTCAGATATAAACACCGCTATAAGCAGCGAGATGATAAATGCTGTTAAAAATCTTATACACCGTCTCATTTTTCTTCCTTTAATATATAAGTTCAAGGGCAAGTCCTGCCGTTTTTTCAAACAGCGGCAGGGCAAGTATCAGAAGCGCCGTTTTTCCTGCCATTTCAGCCTGAACAGCAAGAGTTCCCTCACCGCTGTCACGGCATATGTCCGATGCAAGCTGGGTAAGGCAGCAAATCCCAAGACCTTTGAGCATTATTGTAAGATATGTTTCATCTGCCGATATCCTGCTGTACATATCCTCTATCCGCTCTATCACAGGCACAAGACAGCCGATAACTGCGGCTGATATGACCACTGCTGCGGCGATTTTTATAAACACGCCGTACTCCTTTGCACCGTTGTCAAAAACACGGCACATTACAGCGGCAAATATGCATACCCCCGCAATGATAATAAGCTTATCCGCCGTCATAGCTATATACCGAAGGTCTCACGGACAGTCTCGAATAAATTGCCGATCTCGCTTATCATAAGCATAAGCACCACCACAAGCCCCGCAAGGGTGGTCATAAGCGCCTGCTCGTCCCGTTCTGCCTTTTTGAGAAGTATATTCAACACCGCCACGATTATCCCAACGCCTGCCACCTTGAAAATAAGCTCGATATCCATTTTCTTTTATCGTCCCTTCTTTATCACACAAGCATTATGGCAATGAATGCCCCTGCCACGGCTCCAAGGGCTCTGTACAGCTTGCCTTTGGCAAGATACTGCTCCCGTGCCTCGTTTATGAGCCTGTCCGTTTCATCGCAAAGCCCCGTGAGTGTACAGAGCTGACCGTCGCTGTCGCAGGAACCGAGTATTCTGCCCGTTCTTGAAATAACGGATATGTCCTCAGCCGTCAGATCACCCGAATTTTCCGATAATGCCTTTTCCCAAAGCTCATCAAAGGTCATTTCGCCGCTTTCAAAGCACTCCGCTGCATATTTCTGCAAATATACGATAAAGCTCAGCTGTGAAAGCTCGCTGTTTTCCGAAAGTCTGCGGATAATTTCCGATACTTCAAGAGCTTCATAGCGTATCATAAGTCTCAGTGATTCAAGCATTATACGCAGCTGTTTAAGCTTTTTCAGACGCATTTTCAAATCTTCCGCCGCAAATGAACCTGCCGCCACAGATGCAGTCAGAAGAAACACTGTACCCACAAGCCTTATCATTTTGCCTCACCGCCCTCTTTCAGATTTATAAGCTCCTCAGACCTGTATATCCGCCTGATCTGCCTGTCCTGAACAAAAGCCGCATATTCAATGGCTTTGCAGTAAATAAGCGGATAAACACTGCTGCTTATAAGCTCTCTGACATTGCCGCTGTGCATAGTTGCGCCGATCTTCACTCCGCTTATCCAAGCCCTTTTAAGTGTCGCAATATCGGCATCAGCACCTATCTCATCGCAGAATATCATTCTCGGGGACATCACTCTTACCGCTGTGGCTATACCGTCGGATTTTGAAAATCCGCTGAATACATCCGTGTTTGCACCCACGTGATTATTGTGATTGCCTCCGCTGACGGAAGCTATTTCGAACCGCTCATCAATGAGTGATACGGGGAACCTGTCCCCCACCTGACGGCAAAGGTCTCGCAGCACAGTTGTCTTTCCCGAACAGGGTGCTCCGAATATGATAACACTTTTCAGACCGCTTTGCATAATCGCAGACATAATTTCATCTGCTGCGCCGATGACCTCTCCCGCTATCCTGAAATTTATGCCGTTTATGTATTTCAGATTTTCGATTTTCCCCGATGATGAATAAACTGCCGTTCCGCAGAAGCCTGCTCTGTGACCGCCTGAAACCGTTACAAAGCCGCTGTTTATCTGATTCTGGCAGCTGTGTACGGAATATCGGCAGACCGCTTCAAAGCAGTGGCGTATGTCCTCTATCGTGACACGAAGCGCCTTTTCGGGTGTTGATGCAAATGTGCCGCTTTCGGTGATGTATGCGTATTTATCGGAAAGCGTCACGGCAAGGGGTTCCCCCGCACGAAGCCGTATTTCGCTGATATTCCCGTTTACCGCCGACAAGGCTTTTGCTATGTGCGGTGAAAAATATCTCAGAACATTTGATACTGCCGTCATTTTAAGCTTCCCCGTCCTTTCCTTGTTTGTACATTCTATTCGGACAAGGTTCTTTTTATTCTTAAAATAATATGCTATTGACATTATGATTTATCTGTTATAAAATAATTTAACGGATTTTTTCAAAATCACCAAACCTTGCATTATGATATGCGACTGTATAAGTGAAAGCTTTCAAACAAGGAGTTCATTATGGACAAACATCAATTAACAGAATATGCCGAGCTTCTGTTCAGTGCGGCAATTTACAAAACAGAGAATATCACAGATGCAGAGGATCTGGTTCAGGATACATTAATAGCAGCACTTGCGGCAATAGAGCAGAAAAAGGAGATCAGTGACCCCAAAGGCTGGCTTATGACTGTTCTGAACCGCAGATATTATGATATGCTGAGACGCAAATACCGCAAGCCGCTTGTGAGCTTCGATGTGATAGAGGATATTCCCGAAAATAATGCTGTATGGGACAAGATAGAAAGCTCTGAGGCAGCGGAAAATATACGCCGCTCACTCAGCAGTCTTGTAAGTCTTTACAGACAGGTAATGGTGCGGTATTATATGCACAACGAAAGCATCAGACAGATCGCCGATGCCCTCGGTATTCCCGAAAATACTGTAAAATCCCGTCTTGATACAGGAAGAAAGCATATCAGAAAGGAATTTGATATGGAAAATTATACTAAGCAAAGCTATGAACCTGAGCAGCTCTGGCTGTGCAACAGCGGAAAAAGCGGTCTTAACAATGAGCCTTTTTCTCTTGTGGGAAATAACAGGATAGAAATGAATCTGCTCATACTGGCATACGAAAAGCCTGTGACTGTCCCCGAGCTTGCAAAGGCTATCGGGATTTCCACAACTTATATTGAGCCAATAGTTGACAAGCTTGTAACAGGTGAGCTTATGAAGCGTGTCTCAGACAAGGTATATACAGACTTCATAATCTATACCGAGAAGGACAGGACTGCAAACAACAGGCTTGAAAGAGAAATAGCGGATAAATGCTATAAAGGGGTATGGGAAATAGTTGACAACGGTTTTGACGAGCTCAGGCAGACGGATTTATATTGTAAGCTCTCATCATCTCAGCAGGAAAAGCTGGACAGCTTTTTTGCGGTGAGGACTGTTCAGAATGCCGTAAACAATGTAAGAAATAAAGTTTCGGGTATTATTTCCTTTGAAAACTATCCCGACAGAAAAAACGGCGGCAAATGGTTTGCTATGGGAAACAGGTATCCGAGCTCATATGACTGGAAAAAAGAATATCATAAATATTCAATAAGCGGAGAATCGGTTCAGCAGCTTGACAATTACTGCGGTGCAAAAGCCATAGCTTCCTGCGAATATGACTGTGACTTGGGCAAAACTCACAGCGGTTACGGCGGCGACGGCAATCTACCGTTCAGAATGGACGGTATTGATGTCGTAAAAATGCTTTATGCACTTCATAAGGGTAAGGAAGATGACCTGCCCATAATAAATACCCACTGCTTTGAAAACACAGACGGTCTTATCAGAATGGGATTTCTTGAAAGAAATAATAACGGTCAGGTCATAAATGCGGTCCCCGTTATCGGAATGGCTGACCGTTGGGAGCTTTACAGACTTTCGGAAAAGTACGATAATATCATTTCAGACAGCTTTGAAAAAGAATTTATGCGGCTTATGAATGACCCTGTCAAGCTGCCCGAACATCTCAGGTCTGTACCCGAATGGCAGAGATATATGTGGTGCTGTTCATCTCTCCCGATGATGATAATACTTAACGCTCATAACAGCGGGTTGTTTTTTGGTGGAAAAGATCTGGAAAGAAGTCCTGTTCCGGCAAAATTTATTGCAGTTGATATATAACGAACATAATATAAAAAGCGGCTTGCCTTTTTTATCGGCAAACCGCTTTTCTGTATTCATATTAAATCATTTCAGTTCGTAAAGACTCATTTCACTTTCCCGGCGCTTGGGTCTGCCCATAAGCTCACGGATAGCGTCTCTGGGGCTTGCGCCGTTGTAAAGAACATCATAGCATTTTTCGGTGATAGGAAGGCATATCTTGCACTTTCTTGAAAGCTCATAGGCTGCCTTGGTGCAGAAATATCCCTCAACAGTGCCGACCTGCTTTACAGCCTCTTCGGGGTCAACACCCTGTCCGATAAGTATGCCCGCACGCCTGTTGCGGCTGTGCATACTGGTACAGGTAACGATAAGATCGCCTATTCCCGAAAGTCCAGCAAAGGTCTTTTCCTTACCTCCAAGTGCTATTCCGAGACGTGTTATCTCCCACATACCTCTTGTCATAAGAGCAGCCTTTGTATTGTCACCGAAGCCCATTCCGTCACAAATTCCTGCGCAAAGAGCAATTATATTCTTCATAGCTCCGCCAATCTCACAGCCGATAACGTCATCATTGTTGTAAATTCTGAGAGTGCTGTTTGACATTACTGTCTGAACATATTCAGCCTGTGCGGGTATCTCGGAAGCGGCAATTACTGTGGTAGGCATTCCTATAGCCACTTCCTCAGCGTGGGAAGGACCTGTGAGAACAACTATCTTCTTGCCTGTTTCCTCAAAAATAACCTGACTGATGAATTTGAGAGAACCGCCCTCAAGACCCTTGCCTGTGTTGACAACAACGCTCTTTTCATCAATATAGGGAGCGGCTTCCTTTGCCACATCTCTTACAAAATTAACGGGTATGCCGAAAATAACAAGGTCTTTGCCCTTTGCTTCGGAAATATCATCGGTAAGACGAATTTCCTTGCTTATCTTTACTCCGGGGAGCTTTGCCTTGTTTTCGCCGTCCCGTCTGATATCATCAAGCTCAGCCTTGAATTTTGACCATACGGTAACATCGTGCCCCATTCCGTTGAGCATTACCGCAAGGCTGAGTCCGAATCCGCCTGAACCGAGAACGATTATATCTGCCTTTTCCATAGTCAATCCTCCTTGAATTATTTCACTTCGTCAGAATCATTCATAACGCCTGTATCTTTTTTCTTGCTTCCAAACTTGTTTTCGGTGCCGTTTTTCAGTCTCCGGATATTTGAACGGTGCATATAAATAAGCAGTATGCTGGTGCAGAGCACAAGTCCCGTATGAAGCAGAGCACGGGGAGCGCCGATGTCATATACAAAATAATGAACGCAGAATGTTATTATGGGATATACCGCAGCCGCAAGTATGGAGCCAAGGGAGACATATCTCGATATTGCAACAACTATTGCAAAAAACGGGATAACGATGCAAAATGTCACAGGGTCGATGACCAGCAGTATCGAGCAGGAAACAAGCACGCCCTTTCCGCCCTTAAAGCCGTAGTAAAGGGGAAAAATGTGACCGATAATTGAGAAAAGTCCCGATATGTAGCCGATAGCACGGCGGTCAATGAAATATGTGCTCTCAAAATCAGCTCCGAGAAGAAGCTTTGCGATAGTGATCGAAAGAAATGCAGCAATAACGCCCTTGGCAAGGTCGCCTATGAGGGTTATAAGAGCAGGGATCTTGCCGTAGCAGCGCAGGGTGTTTGTAAGCCCTGCGTTTTTGCTTCCGTGCTCACGGATATCCTCGTGCTTTAAAAGCTTTACGGTTATGATTGCGCTGTTGCAGCTTCCGAGAAGATAGGAAAGAACTGCTGTTATCAGCAATGTCAGTATCAGCATAGTTAAATTACCTCTTGTCCCAACAGGGGTATTGCCCCGAAAGGTTTATTTTGTGTCGCTGTTATCACGTTCTCTGATAACGAAGCGGACGGGAGTGCCTGTAAGTCCGAAGGTCTGACGGATCTGATTTTCAATGTATCTCTGATAAGAGAAATGGAAAAGATCCGCACGGTTAACAAATACAACAAACGTAGGAGGCTTTGTTGAAGCCTGAGTCATATAGTAGATCTTCAGTCTTCTTCCCTTGTCAGATGGGGGCTGTACTCTTGTTGTGGCATATGAAAGGACATCATTCAGCATACCTGTGGTTATTCTCATACTGTTCTGAGAATTTACGCTGTTGATGAGAGGGAAAAGCTTGTCGATACGCTGTCCTGTTTTTGCGGAAATGAAGATGAACGGCACGTAGGACATAAAGCTGAACTTTTCCTTCAGGTCATTTGTGAACTCATCCATTGTGTTGGAATCCTTCTCCACAGCGTCCCACTTGTTTACAGCAACGATACAAGCCTTGCCCTGCTCGTGAGCATAGCCTGCCACCTTGGAATCCTGATCGGTAAAGCCAACAAGTGCATCAATGACGATAACGCATACATCTGAGCGGTCAACAGCCATATAAGCTCTCAGAACGCTGTAATGCTCGATTTTTTCTGTAACCTTGGACTTTCTTCTGATTCCTGCGGTGTCGATGAAAACATACTTGCCGTTTTCATTCTCGATAACTGTATCCGTAGCGTCACGAGTGGTTCCTGCGATATCGGAAACAATAACACGCTCCTCACCGGCAATACGGTTGATGAGAGATGATTTTCCAACGTTAGGCTTTCCGATAACGGCAACCTTTATATATTCCTCGTCATATTCATCAGTCTCGCCCTCGGGGAAATACTTGAACACCTCATCAAGAAGATCGCCCGAACCGTGACCGTGCTGAGCAGAAATTGCTATCGGGTCGCCCACACCAAGATTATAAAATTCGTAGAACTCAGGAGGAGGGTCACCGATGCTGTCACATTTATTTACGGCAAGGATTATGGGCTTTCCGCTTTTCTGGAGCATTGAAGCCACTTCATAGTCATCGGCAGTAACACCGCAGCGGATATCAGTGAGAAAAACGATAACGTCAGCTTTCTCTATTGCGACCTGTGCCTGCCGTCTCATCTGAGCAAGAATGATATCCTCGCTGGCAGGCTCGATTCCTCCTGTGTCAACTATCATAAACTCCCTGTTTCGCCACTCGCATTTTGAATAAATACGGTCACGTGTAACGCCGGGAGTGTCCTCAACAATGGACAGACGTTTGCCTGTCAGCTTGTTGAAAAGGGTGGACTTGCCCACATTGGGTCGGCCCACTATTGCAAGAATAGGCAGCATATATTACCTTCCTTTCAAATTCAAAAATATCTATCTTCCAAGAATGGCATCAAGCAGAGCACCGCCGTCGTTTTCCGAAAAGCGGAGACTTACGCCAAGCTTTTTTTCCACGTCTGATATAGTAAGATCATCAAGAAACAAATCGCCGTCGTGGATTATCATTGATTTTGAAAGGAGCAGCTCTGTTCCGATCTCCTTGTCGCTCAGCTGGTCAATGATATCCCCTGCTGTAAGAAGTCCTGTAACGGTTATTGTTTCTCCGAAAAAGTGATTTATTATTTTATAGACCCTGCATCGAAGCCCGAATTTTTCCTCGGCGGCGTGAGCAAGCATTGCTATCATACCATAAGCTGCCGCACCTGTTGCAATTGAAACGTCACGGTCGATCTTTTCTTCGGGTTCAGCATTAAGAGCATCGAAAAATTCATCATTTAAAGAACGCATCATTCCGACACCGTTTTCATACTGAGGATATTCCTCATAAAAATCAGCATCGGGCAGCGGTCTGCCTGCTGTAAGATAAAACTCGTCCGATGGGAAAACAAGCCTTGTGCCGTATTCATCAAGAAATTTCCGCTGAAATTCCTCGATTATGTCGATTGCCTTGCCTGCGCCCTCCTTGTCGAACATTGTGAGAGGAAAAAGCCCGTCACGGAATTTGGTCAATCCGACAGGCACTATGGCAACGCTGCTCACATTCGGCATCAGATTTCCAAGATCTGTAAGAGTTCTTCTGAGTTCATCGCCGTCATTCAGTCCCGGACAAAGAACTATCTGACAGTTCATAGATATCCCTGCCTCGGAAAGCTGACGAAGATAATCTATCTTTTCGCCCGCAAAACGGTTGTGCATCATTTTGCATCGGAGCTCGGGATTTGTGGTATGAACGGAAATGTTGATATTGAGCTTCATTTTGATGATTCTGTCAATATCTTCCTGTTTAAGATTAGTCAGAGTGACATAATTTCCCTGCAAAAAAGAAAGACGGGCATCATCGTCCTTGAAATAAAGAGTCTCTCGCATTCCCTTTGGCATCTGGTCAATAAAGCAGAAAACACATTTATTGCAGCAGCTCTGCTTTTTATCCATAAGAAATGTGTTAAATTCCAGTCCGAGGTCGTCATACTCGCTCTTGCGGATTTTCAGCATAATATGCTTTCCGTTCCGTTCAAGCAGAACCGTGACGGCATTTTCCGAGGAATAATACATATAATCAAGCACGTCCGATATTTTATGACCGTTTATGGACACAAGAATATCACCGCTTTTTATCCCGTGCCGTGCAGCGGGAGAATTGGCTGTTACGCCCGTTATCTCAGCAGACATATGACCTCCGCAAACATCACTTTAAGAAAAAAGCAGAGAAGGATCGCTCCTGCTCTGCTTTCTGAGGAAACAAAATCACGCTTCCTTCTTAATTACCTCAACGCCCTTGTAATATCCGCAGTTCTTGCAAACCTTGTGAGGAGCGGTAAGCTCGCCGCAGTGTGAGCATCTTGAAAAAGCGGGGGTGTCCAGCTTCCATACAGCGGAACGTCTCTTGTCACGTCTTGCCTTGGAAACCTTTCTCTTTGGTACTGCCATTATTCAGCACCTCCTTATCATTTAAGATAATCAAATTCCTGACAGCCTACAGCGTATTTTTTTACGTATAAGCATATAAGCATTCTGTTATTCACAGTTGCAGTCGGAAATGTTCAGATCCGCACCGCATTTCGGACACAATCCCTTGCAGTCCTCCTTGCAGAGCAGCTTTGTCGGCATCTGTAGCAGAATATCATTTACCGCAAGCTCGTCCAGATCAAGCTTATCATTTTCGGTAACAACATATTCGTCATTATCGCTGTTAAGGCTTCTGACAAGGATATGCTCAAAATCGAATGAATAGCTTCGTTCAAACTTGCTGAGACATCTGTCGCATTCGGCACTGATGGTAAAATCCGCATTGTAGCTGAGAGTAACTACGCCTGCACGATTCTGCACAGTACCTTTCAGATTAACAGGACCGATAAAGCTATAACCATTTATTTCATCCAGCCTGTCACGGGAAAGCTCACAGGAAATGTCAAGCTTTTCACCGATGATCTCATAAAGCTGTTTTAAGCCTATAACCATAATACGCTCCTGCACCAACACACAAGCTATATTATATCACACTGAAAATGATATGTCAATAGCCTGTGGAAATTTTTTTCCTGAATTACTTGATAGCAAACTTGGTAACGCTGTCGGGAAGATCAGCCTTGTCAGCGGAAACAGTGAAGACTACATTTACATCGCTGCCTGTGAGCTTGTCGATCTTAGCGAGAAGAGCGCCGAGAGCCTCGTAATCAGCTCCGCCGATCTTGAGGATAGAATCTACGAAGATGTCCTTGATATCGTAGTTGCCTGCGAGAAGACCTGCAACAAGACCAAAGAATGCCTCAAAGGAATAGATGCAGTTTTCGTCAGTATCAACGATTCTTACGGCGTGACCGATATCGTATCTGAGCTTGTCGCTCTTATCAATGCAGACAACATAGCCGTCGGTGTTCTGGGAAGCAGCATTGATCATATCAATGAGTATCTTAGTCTTACCTGAGCCCTTATTACCTGTAATAATCTTTACCATAATAACTCCATTCTCAGCGGCGGAAAGTATTTTTTCGGAATCCTGCGGCAGACCGCTCAGAGCGCCGCTGTGCAGCTCTGAGGGCTGATAAAAGATCATTTCATCACGCCGCCCTATTCCTTATATCATCACCCTTTGAGGGTTGAAGCCTATCTTATCTGCCGAGCTTTGCCTCGAGAGCAGACTTCTGATCTTCGTAGCCGGGCTTGCCGAGAAGAGCAAACATATTCTTCTTGTAGCTCTCAACGCCGGGCTGATTGAAAGGATTGATGCCAAGCATATAACCGCTTACAGCGCAAGCCTTTTCAAAGAAATAAACCATATATCCGAAGCTCTTTTCGGTGGTATCCTCAAGCTCAAGAACGATGTTGGGAACATTGCCCTCAGTGTGAGCAAGGATAGTACCCTCAAAAGCGCATCTGTTTACAACAGACATATTCTGATTTGTAAGGAAGTTCAGACCGTCAAGGTTCTGAGCATCATTTTCAAGGAAGAAATCCTGCTTGGGCTTCTTGATGTCAACAACTGTCTCAAACATTACTCTTGAACCGTCCTGAATGAACTGACCCATAGAGTGGAGATCGGTGGAGAAGATGCAGGAAGAGGGGTAAATTCCTCTGTTATCCTTGCCCTCGCTCTCTCCGAAGAGCTGCTTGAACCATTCAGCCATCATAGCAAACGAAGGATCGTAAGCTTCGAGTATCTCAACAGACTTACCCTTTCTGTAAAGGATATTTCTGATCGCTGCATACTTGTAGCAGTCATTGCTGTCGAAGCCTGCCTTAAGCTCTTCTCTTGCCTGAGCCGCACCTGCCATAACAGCGTCAATGTCGCAGCCTGCAACGGCAATGGGAAGAAGTCCTACTGCTGTGAGAACGGAATATCTTCCTCCAACATCATCGGCAATAACGAAAGTCTCGTAGCCTTCCTTGTCGGAAAGCTCCTTAAGGGTTCCTCTTGCCTTGTCTGTGGTAGCAAAGATCCTTTCCTTTGCGCCTTCCTTGCCGTACTTCTTCTCAACAAGGTCTCTGAAAACTCTGAATGCGAGGGCGGGCTCGGTAGTTGTGCCGGACTTGGAAATAACGTTTACGGAAATATCCTTGCCGTCGCAGATAGAGATGATCTCGTTAAGATAGGTAGGTGAAATATTGTTGCCGACATAGTAAATGTCAGGTGTGTCCTTCTTAAGATTATTGTAGAGAGGCGACTTCATAAGCTCAATAGCTGCTCTTGCGCCGAGATAGGAACCGCCGATGCCGATAACGATAAGAATATCGGAATTGGACTGTATCTTCTTAGCAGCAGCCTTGATCCTTGCAAACTCGTCCTTGTCGTAATCAACGGGAAGATCGAGCCAGCCGAGGAAGTCGTTTCCTGCGCCTGTTCTTTCCTCGAGAGTCTTTGCAGCGAGCTCAGCCTGAGCCTTGACTGCTTCCATCTCGTGAGGAGCGATATAGCTTTCAAGATATTTGGTATTCAGATGTAAAGGTGCCATTGTTTTATCCTCCTTGAAATTTCACATTTCTCTCCAAATGTGACAATCAATCCATATACAAATATTATATTACTATATTTTCAGAGAATTTGCAAGATTTTTTGGCAACATTAACTTAATAATCAAAAAATTAGTTGATTTAACTAAAATTCGACGATATATTTCATCATATCTGACAATACATTCAGCACACTTTTTTTGTCCGAATTTTCCGCAGCTCTCAGCTCGGCGGTTTTCAGAAGCTTATCACCGCAGTAAAATCTCAGCTCCCCTACTTTATCCCCTTTTTTCACAGGAGCATATACATATGACGGAAGTATGACCGATGCTTTTATTTTATTCTCCGAACCTTTGGCAATAAGGACATTGCCAAGATCTTCGACCGATATGACAGCTTCCCTGACACAGCCGTTCTTAACAGCTATTTTTTCCGGCATATCATCAGGAATTGACAAACTTTTCACCGTATATCCGCCGAAGCCTGTGTCAAGCAGCTCTGCGGCAAGTCCCAATGCGATGTCCTCCTCCTTGCAGTCAAGCACGGCGCATACAAGAGACAGCTCATCACGGCAGGCACCCTCTGCTACAAAATATCCCGATGAGGGTCCCGTTCCGCATTTAAAGCCCACAGACCCTTTATATCTGTGTCCCATAGGATTTGATGTGACAAGCTGTACCTTGCCGTCCTTTATTTCTTCAAGCCTTGTAACGAATATATCCGTAAGCTCATTGTGCTCCGAAAGCTCGCAGAGGAGCAGTGCGGCATCATATGCGGTTGTGTGCTGCGCATCATCATTATAATATCCCGTGCATTCGGTAAAAACCGTGTCGGTCATACCAAGCTCCGCAGCTCTTGTATTCATAAGCTCGGTAAATTTCTCCTCCGTACCGCCTATTTTTTCGGCAAGAACACAGGCAGCATCATTTGCATTGCCGATGATAACACCTTTGAGGAGCTCGCTGACCGTGGATTTTTCCCCCGGCATAAGCCATATCTGAGCCCCCTGCTTTGAATTTGCATTCTCACTTGCGGCGATCACGGTGTCAAAGCTCAGCTCTCCCCTGTCCATAGCCTCAGCTGTAAGAAGCACAGTCATAAGCTTATTGAACGAGCCCATTTTAACCGGCTCTCTGCCGTTTTTTTCACGGATAACGGTCTTTGTTGTAGGCTCCATAAGAACATAGCATTCCTTATAGTCCTTTTCGGCTTTATCCTGTGCCGAAATTGATGATATCTGCGAGAGCATTATCAATGTACTTATAAAAAGCGCAGCAGCCTTTCCGTATATCTTCATATCAATTACCGTCCTTTCCCGTATATTCTATGATGAAAGGGACAGGTTTAGGACAGACAAAAGCGGCTGCCCGCACATACGGACAGCCGCTCCATTTTACTTTAAATATTCAGTTTACCGATTATTCAACGATATACTGCTTGATCTTCTCAAAGAACTCGGAAGCATCATCGGTGTGAGCTTCAAGAGCGATGGGCTTGGAAAGATCAAGGCTGAAAATACCCATAATGGACTTAGCGTCAACAGCGTATCTTCCGGAAAGAAGGTCAACGTCATAATCGCAGAGAGAAACCTCAGAAACAAAATTCTTTACATCATTGATAGTTGCAAGCATAATAGTAGTCTTTTTCATAACAACCCATCCTTTCGGTGTTCATAAAAAATATTCGGAAAACCGCAGGATCTGTTTTTGCAGCTTCCTTGATATTAAGAATAGCAGTTTTTTCCGATTAAGTCAAGAGGATTTGCAATTTTTTTTATTTTATTGTATAATAGCATATAGCTCAAAAATACTAAAAGGTTTTCAGTGTACAACTTACACAAAAATTCTCGGAGGATTTTATGTATATTTACTTTATAACCTTTGGCTGCAAGGTCAACACTTATGAAACTGCCTGTATGACTGCGGCATTTGAAGCAGAAGGTTTCACCCCCACCCTCGAAAAAGCTCTTGCTGATATATTTGTCATAAACTCCTGCACAGTGACCTCTGAAAGTGACAGCAAGCTGAGACAGACTCTGAGAGGGCTGCGGAGAGATCACCCCGATGCAGTCATAGTTCTGACAGGCTGCTATCCTCAGGCATTTCCCGATGAAGCGGCTGCGGAGGATTGTGCTGATATAGTCACGGGAACCAAGAACAGAAGCGATATTGCAAGACTTGTGAAAAATTATCTTGATGACAGAAAACGGGTATGTTCCGTTGCGCCATACTCATCAAAGGACGGCTTTGAGGTTATGTCAGCTGACAATATCGAAGGTCACACCCGTGCATTTATGAAGATACAGGACGGCTGCAACGCATTCTGCACCTATTGCATTATCCCCTATGCCCGTGGACGGATACGTTCAAAACCTGTTGAAGATATAATTTCAGAGGCAAAAAAGCTTGCGCAGAACGGCTACAGGGAGATAGTCCTTGTAGGGATAAATCTTGCATTCTACGGAGCTGAATTTGGCAGGGACCTTGCTGATGCGGCAGAAGCTGTCAGCAGCGTTGACGGCATTGACAGAATACGTCTCGGCTCACTCGAACCTGAAAAAATGACCGATGAAATGCTTATGAGACTTGCGGCTCTGCCGAAATTCTGCCCCTCGTTCCACCTGTCTCTCCAAAGCGGCTGCAACAGGACCCTCAAAGCGATGAACCGAAGATACACCGCCGAGGAATACACCGACCTTGTTGACAGGATAAGAACAATTTTCCCCGACTGCGGCATTACCACAGACGTAATGGCAGGCTTTCCCGGGGAAACCGATGCTGATCACAGGGAATCGGTGGAATTTATAAAAAATATAGGCTTTTCCGATATCCACGTGTTCCCGTATTCAAGAAGAAAGGGCACAAAAGCCGACCTTATGGACGGACAGATCCCGAATGAAACAAAAAAGCTCAGAGCAAAGGAGCTTGCCGAAGCAGGAGCCGTTTGTCGGCAGAAATTCCTGCAAAGCCTTGTGGGAAAAGAGTTTCCCGTTCTTTTTGAAAGAGAAAAATCCGACGGGATACACCACGGATATGCTCCAAATTACACTCATATAAAAATTTTAACAAAAAATTCAGAAAAAAGTTTGCGTAAAATGATTTTTTATGTTAAAATAGATAAGATAGGAGAAAATTGCTGTTTTGGTGAAATTTTGCCCGAACACAGTGTTCTCGACACCAACATATAATAAAGGGGAGTATCTTACTTATGCCAGTTTACCGAATTTATGTTGAAAAGAAACCTGAATTTGCCTCTTCGGCAAAGACCCTTCTTTCAGATGTGAAAACAGCCCTCAGACTGGATTCACTCCGCTCGCTGCGTGTTATCAACCGCTACGATGCAGAGAATATCTCGGAAGAGAATTTCAACTACGCAGCAGGAAACGTTTTTTCCGAGCCTGCCGTTGATGTGACCTACAGAACTCTTCCCGAGCTTGCTCCCGATGAAAGAGTTTTTGCAGTGGAGTATCTCCCCGGTCAGTTCGATCAGAGAGCCGATTCCTGCGAGCAGTGTATCCAGATCCTTACTCAGGGCGAACGCTGCAAGGTGCGCAATGCACGTGTTTATATCACTCAGGGAACAATTTCCGATGATGAATTTGAAGCTCTCAAAAAGTACATCATCAACCCTGTAGAAAGCCGTGAGGCATCTCTCGATGAAGTGGACACTCTTGCTGTAAAGTATGATATCCCCGAGACTGTTGAAACTCTCACAGGCTTTATAACTATGGACGATCTCGGTCTTGCCGATTTTGTTACCAAGTACAGACTTGCTATGGATTTTGACGATCTCAAGTTCTGTCAGAGCTATTTCCGTGACACAGAAAAGCGTGACCCCACTATCACAGAGATCCGTATGATAGATACATACTGGTCTGACCACTGCCGTCATACCACATTCTCAACTATCATCGACAATGCAAATATTGACGCTGACTACATCAGAAAGACATACAACGAATACATTGATGCAAGAAAAGAGCTCGGAAGAGAGAATAAGCCCATTACATTAATGGACATTGCAACGATTGCGGCTAAGAAGCTCAAAAAGGACGGCATTCTCAAGGATCTTGACGAGTCTGAGGAGATCAATGCCTGCTCCGTAAAAATAAAGGTCGATGTTGACGGCGAGCTTCAGGACTGGCTCCTTATGTTCAAAAACGAGACCCATAATCACCCTACCGAGATCGAACCCTTCGGCGGTGCCGCTACCTGTCTCGGCGGTGCTATCAGAGATCCTCTCTCCGGCCGTTCCTATGTTTATCAGGCAATGCGTGTAACAGGTGCGTCCAATCCCCTTGTACCTGTTGAAGATACTATCCACGGCAAGCTTCCTCAGAGAAAGATAACCGTCGGCGCTGCGAACGGCTACAGCTCCTACGGAAACCAGATCGGTCTTGCCACAGGTCACGTTGCGGAGGTTTATCATCCCGGATATGTGGCTAAGAGACTGGAGATAGGTGCGGTAGTAGGCGCAGCTCCTATGGAGAACGTTGTAAGAGAAATTCCCGAGCCGGGCGATGTTATCATTCTCCTGGGCGGACGCACAGGACGTGACGGCTGCGGCGGTGCAACAGGCTCCTCCAAGTCCCACACAGAGCAGTCCCTTGAAAGCTGCGGTGCAGAGGTACAGAAGGGTAATCCTCCCGAGGAAAGAAAGCTCCAGAGACTTTTCCGTGATCCCGAGGTCACTCATATGATAAAGCGCTGCAATGACTTTGGCGCAGGCGGCGTTTCCGTTGCCATCGGTGAGCTTACAGACGGTCTTGTTATCGACCTTAATGCTGTTCCCAAGAAGTATGACGGTCTTGACGGAACCGAGCTTGCTATTTCCGAGAGCCAGGAAAGAATGGCTGTAGTTATCAGAAAGTCTGATATGAAGAAGTTTATGGCTGCTGCGGCTAAGGAAAACCTTGAAGCCACTAAGGTCGCAGACGTTATGGAAGAGCCCCGTCTTAAGATGAAGTGGAACGGCAAGATCATTGTTGATCTTTCAAGAGAGTTCCTTAACTCCAACGGTGCAGAAAAGCACACAAATGTACAGGTTCCTCTGCCTATAACAGTTCAGCCCAAGTCCTACACAGACTGCCCCGACAGCTGGTACACTCTTATGACAAACCTCAATGTATGCTCTCAGAAGGGCCTTGTTGAGCGTTTCGACTCAACTATCGGCGCAGGCACAGTACTTATGCCTTACGGCGGCAAATATCAGCTCACTCCCACTCAGGCAATGGCTGCAAAGATACCCGTTCTCAAGGGTCAGACCACTACCTGCTCTCTTATGGGCTGGGGCTACAATCCCTACGTAAGCGATAAGAGTCCTTATCACGGCGCTATGGCAGCAGTTATCGAATCCGTTTCAAAGGTCATCGCAGCAGGCGGAAGCTACAGGAACTGCTGGCTCACATTCCAGGAATATTTTGAGAGAACTCAGAACAATCCCACAAGATGGGGCAAGCCTTTTGCGGCTCTCCTCGGTGCATACAAGGCTCAGATAGAGCTCGGCTGCGGAGCTATCGGCGGCAAGGATTCAATGTCCGGTACATTTGAAAATATCGACGTTCCCGCAACACTCGTTTCCTTTGCGGTTTCCACCGCAAGCAGCAAGAAGATCATATCCCCTGAATTTAAGAAGGCAGGAAACAAGGTAATTTACATCACCCCCGATTATGATGAAAACGGTCTGCCCAAGTGGGACAGCGTAAGAAGCGTATTCGAGCGTGTTGAGGCACTTGTTTCCGAAGGCAAGGCGCTTTCTGTATGGTCTGTCGGCTTCGGCGGCGTTGCTGAGGCTGTTGCAAAGATGTCACTCGGAAACAGGATCGGTTTCAAGTTTGACAAGAAGCTTGACAAGGATATCCTTTTCTATTCAAGATACGGTTCATTTGTTATCGAGCTTGACGGCGATCCTTTCACAGCAGAAAAGGTCATCGGTACAACTACAGATTCCTACACTATCGACTGCAAGGATTACGTTGTTGATATGGCTGATCTCCAGAAAGCGTGGGAAGACAAGCTTGAACCCGTATTCCCCTGCAATATCAAGACTGAAAGCAAGCCTGCAAAGATATACACATACACATCTCACGACACAGTTCAGCACGCTTCCGCATTTGCAAAGCCCAAGGTGCTTATTCCCGTATTCCCCGGCACAAACTGCGAATACGATACAGCACGTGTATTTGAAAGAGCAGGAGCTGTTCCCGAGGTCGTTGTTATCAAGAATCTTTCCGCATCTGCTCTTGAAGACAGCGTTAAGTATGTTCAGAAGGCAATCAAGAAGTCTCAGATAATTATGATCCCCGGCGGCTTCTCAGGCGGAGATGAGCCCGACGGTTCAGGCAAGTTCATCACTGCATTCTTCCGCAATCCCTCAATCAAGGAAGCTGTTACTGACCTCCTTGAAAACAGAGACGGACTTATGCTCGGTATATGCAACGGTTTCCAGGCTCTTATCAAGCTGGGTCTTGTTCCTTTCGGAAAGATCGTTGATATGACTGATGATTCTCCCACTCTTACATTCAACACAATTGCAAGACATCAGTCTATGATGGTCTCCACAAGGATCGCTTCAAACAAGTCTCCCTGGCTTGCAGGCTGCGAGGTGGGCGATATCCATAAGATCGCTATCTCACACGGTGAAGGACGCTTCATCGCTTCCCCCGAGCTTATCAAGCAGCTTGCTGATAACGGTCAGATCGCTACTCAGTATGTTGACCTTGATGGTTCTCCTTCTATGGATATCCGCTTCAATCCCAACTCTTCGTTTGACGCAATTGAGGGTATCACTTCTCCCGACGGACGTGTTCTCGGAAAGATGGGTCACAGCGAGCGTATCGGCACTGACATCTGCAAGAACGTTCCCGGCAACAAGGATCAGAAAATATTTGAAAGCGGCGTAGCTTACTTTAAGTAATACTGATTTTAAAAAAATACAGCGAGCCTTTCCTCACTATGAAGAAAGGCTCGCTTTGTTTATATCATTCTGACATTATTTGTCAAATTCGGGATTAAATGCATAGAAATTTTTTGAATTAAGATTATCCTGAGTTATGCGGAGAGCTTCTTCCAAACAAACAAAATAGAAAAAATTACACCTTCCAAATGATTTCAACGCTTTTGGGATAAACAGATATTTTTTCAATAAGAAGTTCAGCAACTCCCCTTTTATCGTCAAAACTCAGTTTGTCCCACAAATTCATAACATTGTGAAGCTCCCCCAAGTTAAGATTATTGGCTCTGTTGCTTTTTAAACGTTGAATTTCATCAAGTTTGCATTGCTTGTTTCCGTCAAGTTCTCGGATTTTCTCTTGAATATATTTCATACTTGTTTCATCAGCCTGCATAAGCATATCTACAAGCTTTCTAATGTCTGCATCAATGCCTGTGCTTTCTGCTTCAAGCTTTTGTATCTGCAAGTCACACTCATCTTTTTTGGCGTTAGGTCTTAAAGTCAACTCATCAAGCTTTTTGGCAATGTACATCTTAATAAGATTTTCAAAAGCATCTGCATATATAGTAGGCATAGGCTTTTTACAATTATAGCTTGACCTTCCTGTACAGATGAAATATCTTGTATTGTTGTTATTAGACCTTTTTATCACCATAGCGTGACCACAATGACCACACTTGACCTTGCCTGACAGCCAACTATTTTTTGCCTTAGTCCACTTTATTTGATGATTCCCAAGCAGTTTTTTACGGCAATAAAGCCAAGTTTCACTGTCAATAAAGCCTTCATGCGGAGCAATTACAAGCGTTTGATTTGCTAAATCCCATGTTTTTCTGTTGGTGTTTTCTCCTGTATAAAGATAACAGCCATTTTTACCGTTAAAATCATCAAGTGAATTTATAATATTAGCTCTTTCGTTCTGAAAAAACTCATAAACTTTGCTGTCAGCTTTTACATAAACAGGATTACGCATAAGGTCACTGAGCTTTGCTGTTGTCCAGTTGCTTCCGTCCTCTCGGATAATCCCCTCTGAAATAAGCTGTCGGCGTACATCTCCAAGTGATGTATTAGGTTGACTGTATATCTCATACATTCTTTGAATAGTATGGGCTTTTATTGGCTCTATAACAAATTTTTTAGTATTTATACCGCCTATAACTGTTGGTGTTAGCTCAAATCCATATGGCACTCTTCCACCCATATAAAAGCCCCTGTGACTTCTGCTTATGTATGCCCCCTTTACCCTCGCAGCGATATTTTCACGCTCAAGCTGTGCAAATGTAGCAGACATATTCAGCATTGCTTTTCCCATAGGTGTAGTTGTCTCATAATTTTCTGTTGCACTAACAAAATCAACGTGCAGTTTTTCAAGCTCCCGTATCAGTTCAGCAATATCAAGAACGCTCCTGCTTATCCTGTCAAGCTTATAAACAACTATCTTATTAATAATGCCTGACTTAATATCCTTCATAAGCCTTTGAAAGTCGGGGCGGTCTGTATCTTTACCACTGAAGCCATTATCTTTATATATTTGAAT
>CAKSPU010000036.1 GCA_934486875.1 uncultured Oscillospiraceae bacterium | reverse complement strand
CCCATTCTGCGTCAAGCTCCCTTGCCGGGCGACAAGCCCGCCTGCGGTCGCTTTCCTTGACTGGGCTTATTTCATCTGTCGGCTTTATCTATAGAACAATTGGTATTAGTATAAAAAAGTCCCGATGATATCCAAAAAATACGGATATCATCGGGATTTTTTTTATTTATCTGCCTTATTTTTGCATTTGTTACAGTCCATACAGCCTAAGCAGCCGCCGCAGCCGCCCTTTTTGCGTGAAACTATTATATATCTCACTGCACTGAAAAGAAGCACAAATATTATTATCAAAGCAATTATATCAGCCGCAGTCATATGTATCAAACCCTTTCATCAGAATATGAGCATTCCGATATTGTAAACCGCAAATGCAGCTATCCAGGCAGCAGCGCACTGGATAAGAACAAACGCAAGTGCTGCAAAAGATGAGTTCATCTCACGTCTGACAGCCGCCACCGCAGCAATGCAGGGAGTGTACAGAAGCGAGAATACAAGGAAGCTTACCGCTGTCATAGGAGTGAACATTCCCTGAAGTATTGCGGGAAGCAGGTCGGAAGAGCCTGCCCCCGAAAGCACGGACAATGTGGACACCACTGCTTCCTTTGCTGTAAAGCCCGTAATAAGTGCTGTGGAAATTCTCCAGTCGTTGAATCCGAGGGGAGCAAATATTGGTGCGATTATTTTTCCAAGAGCCGCAAGCAGGCTCTGTGAGCTGTCCGTTACCACATTGAGCCTTGAATCAAAGGATTGTAAAAACCAGATTATTACCGAAGCTGTGAAGATAACGGTAAATGCCTTTGTGAGAAAGTCCTTAGCCTTGTCCCACATAAGCAGTACCACGCTTTTCGGTGACGGCAGGCGGTAATTTGGCAGTTCCATTACAAAGGGAACAGGGTTGCCCTTAAATCTTGTCTTATTTAAAATTATACCGTAAATAATTCCGCATATCATTCCGAAAAAGTAGAGACAGACCATTACAAGAGCGCTGTGATTCGGGAAAAATGCCATTGCAAAAACCGAATATATAGGCAGCTTTGCACTGCAGGACATAAACGGGGTCAGAAAAACGGTCATTTTTCTGTCACGTTCCGAGGAAAGAGTCCTTGTCGCCATAATTGCGGGAACGGAACAGCCGAATCCGATTATAAGCGGCACAAACGAACGTCCCGAAAGACCTATCTTACGGAGCAGGCTGTCCATTACAAAAGCCACTCTTGCCATATATCCGCTGTCCTCCAGCATTGAAAGGAAGAAAAACAGAGTAACAATGGTTGGCAGGAAGCTTAGGACACTTCCCACACCTGCAAATATTCCGTCAATTATAAGACTGTGGATAACAGGATTCAAGCCGTAAACGGTAAGAGCACTGTCAGTGGCAGCTGTCACTGCGGCTATGGCTGATGTGAGCAGGTCGCTTAAAAATTTTCCGATAACACCGAAGGTAAGCCAGAAAACCGCCATCATAATAAGTATGAACATCGGTATGGCGAGATACCTGTTTGTAAGCACGCTGTCGATCTTAAGACTGCGGATATGCTCCTTGCTCTCACGGCATTTCACAACTGCGTGGTCGCATACATTTTCGATAAATGTGTATCTCATATCGGCAATGGCAGCATTTCTGTCCATTCCTATCTCCGACTCCATTTCGGTCACACTGTGCTCTATCATTTCAAGCTCGTTTTCATTAAGCTCCAGCTTTTCGGTAATGGCAGGATCGGCTTCAATAAGCTTGGTGGCACAAAATCGCCTGCCAAGTCCTGCTTTATCGGCGTGATCCTCAATTATGTGACATACTGCATGGATGCATCTGTGGACTGCACCGCTGCAATAATCTATTTTTCCGGGAGGAATACGTTTTCTGGCTGTATTCACGGCTGTTTCTATAAGCTCTTCAACGCCGTCATTTTTAGCGGCTGATATTGGCACAACAGGCACTCCAAGCCGTTCCGAAAGCTCGGTTATGTTTATCGTTCCCCCGTTGTTCCTCACCTCGTCCATCATATTGAGTGCAAGCACCATAGGTATTTTAAGCTCACTGAGCTGTAATGTAAGATACAGGCTTCGCTCGATATTTGTGGCATCAACGATGTTTATTATCCCGTCAGGCTTCTCGTTTATGAGGAAGTCACGGGTGACTATCTCCTCAATGGTATACGGACGAATGGAATATATTCCGGGAAGATCGACCACCGTGCAGTCCTTATACCCTTTTACAACGCCGCTTTTCTGCTCCACCGTAACACCGGGAAAATTTCCCACGTGCTGATTTGAACCTGTCAGCTGATTAAAAAGCGTTGTCTTTCCGCAGTTCTGATTTCCTGCAAGTGCAAAAACCATTTGCAGCATTCCTTTCCAATTGCATTTTTTATTCTTCCGGATTTACAGTGATCTGTTTTGCTTCTTCAAGGCGGAGCGTAAGCTCATACCCACGGAGATGTATTTCAATAGGATCTCCCATCGGAGCGGCTTTTCGTACTGTTACACGTGTTCTTGGGATAAGTCCCATATCAAGAAGCCGGCATCTCAGTGCGCCCTCTCCCCCGACCTGAATTATAACTGCGCTCTTTCCTATAGGCAGCTTGTCAAGCGTCATTTTATCATTCCTTTCACATATGTTAGAGCATTCTAACATAATAATGCGTATAAAATATCGGCGTTATAGGCTCTCGTAATTTTCATTATGAGAGCCTGCATAAAGCCGTAAAATAATTCTTTTGTTTTAAGACTTCCTGTGCATTGGCGGCAATATTTTCAGACCCGAACAATCCGAAAACTGCCGAGCCGCTGCCCGTCATTGCCGAGCATACCGCACCACTTTCCATCATTATTCTTTTTATGTCTGTGACCTCTTCAAGGCTTGTCACATCATCAAAAATATTCCGACAGTATGGAGCAATATCAGTCAGCGCCGAAACATTTCCAAAGATTTTTTTGATATTTGTAATGCCTATGCCGCTGCCAAGCGAATCAATTTTGCCGAATGCCTCTGCCGTGCTGATGCCCGCTTTGCCTTTTCCTATGAGCACGCAGCCACGTATAGCAGGAAGCGGTTCAATTATCTCGCCTATTCCCGTGCAGTAACCGCAGCCGCCTTTTATGCAGAAAGGAATATCTGCGCCTATCTTTGCACCTATGGAAATAAGCTCATTTTCGGAAAGATCTGTTTCAAAGAGGCGGTCAAGTCCTGTAAGAACAGCCGCTCCGTCGGCGCTTCCGCCGCCCATTCCCGCCTGTGACGGTATCCTTTTGATTATATCTATGCTGACACTCCCGCCGCTTATTCCTGTTTTTTCAAAAAAAGCAGCTGCACATTTATATGCAATGTTTTTCTCATTGCAGGGAATAAGCGGTTCGGAACAGGATATTTCTATCCCGCTCCTATCCGTTTTTGTCAGCGTTACCGTGTCACAAAGTGAAACTGTGTGCATAACAGTTTCAAGCAGATGATATCCGTCTGCCCTTTTACCCGTGACATCAAGGTAAAGATTTATCTTTGCTTTTGCGCTAAGAACAAGGCTGTTCAAATCGCCTCTCCTTTCAGCTTATAAAAAATCCGCAGACGAAGCTTTCTTTCGGGCAGAAATCGCCTATTGCACGAACCTTGGAGGGCGTTCTGCGGTTGGAAAACCTGTTGCATACATCGAAGCCGTTTCCATTATTCACCACAGCCACATAATGAAGCAGTGAACGTCTCGGCTTTGCCACCCAGTAGCACAGAATGCCCACTCTGACAGCACCCATTACCTTTACAAAATCGTCATAATCCGACGCTTTTACCGCAGGGATACGGCACTTTTGGAAAAGCTCTTCCGCTTTTTTACAGTCAGTGCCGAGTATGCCGCCAAGTCTCAGTGCATAGCAGTCTATTCCAAGGGCTATGAGCGATATATCAGGCTTATGCCCCGCCGAAAGCAGAGCATTATATATTGCAATAGCCCCGCAGCCGTTGTGGGACATCTTGCAAAATCCCATACGGTAATCTGAAACTGCACATTTTCTCTGCCCGTTTATAAGTCCCGATGGCTTGCGCCTATGGCAGTTTTTCTCATAATTGCGTCTTGCAAGAACGGGGGCTTTTTCAAGAAGCTCTTCTGCGGTCATCATCAGCCGTTGCCCTTTTTCTGCTTGTCCAGATCGGCAAGGAACTCCTTGATACGGTCTATGGCAGTCATAATATGCTTAAGTGAATATGCGTAGGAAATTCGGATATATCCCTCGCCGCACTCGCCGAATGCATTTCCGGGAACCACCGCAACATTGTGTTCATAAACCAGTTTCTCGCAGAATTCCTCACTGGTAAGTCCCGTTGATTTGATGCTTGGGAACACATAGAATGCACCCTTTGGCTCAAAACAGGTAAGTCCGATATCATTAAGAGCCTTTACAAGCCATCTTCTGCGCATATCATATTCATCACGCATTTTGATGATATCCTCATCACAGTTTTCAAGAGCCTCAACAGCAGCATACTGCGAAACAGTGGGACTGCTCATAATTCCATACTGATGGATTTTCAGCATCTGCTTGATAATGGGCTTGGGACCTGCAACATAACCAAGTCTCCAGCCTGTCATTGCGTATGCCTTTGAGAAGCCGTTAACGTAGATAGTGCGTTCCTTCATACCCTCGATCTCAATAATTGAGCAATGCTTTGTGCCATATGTAAGAGAGCTGTATATCTCATCGGAAAGAATAAGGATATTCGTGTCACGAATGACCTCAGCAATGGCTTCAAGGTCACTTCTTTCCATTATCGCACCTGTGGGATTGTTGGGGAAAGGCAGAATAAGGAGCTTAGTCTTATCGGTTATCTTTTCACGGAGCATCTCGGGAGTAAGTCTGAACTGAGTTTCCTCTGTGGTCTGCACCGAAACGGGAACACCGCCGCAAAGTGATACTATGGGAGCATAGCAGACAAAGCAGGGTTCAACTATAAGAACCTCATCGCCGCTCTCAATAAGTGTTCTTATTGAGATATCAATGCCCTCGGAGCCGCCTACAGTAACGATTATCTCGTCATTTTCGCAATAGCTTACTCCTGTATTTTTGCGGATATTTTCGCTGATAGCCTTTCTGAGCTCTGCAAGACCCGAATTTGCCGTATATTTTGTCTTACCCTTTTCGAGAGAGGTTATAGCTGCCTGCCTTACATTCCAGGGAGTCTGAAAATCAGGCTCACCAACGCCCAGAGATATAACATTATCCATCTGAGCGGCAATATCAAAAAATTTTCTTATTCCCGAGGGCTTCATTACCCTGCATTTTTCGGAAATAAGCTTATCGTAATCTATCACGGAGATACGAAGCCCCTTTCATCTGCAGCTTCCTTTTCAATGAAGAAGCCTTGTTCTTTGTACTGCTTGAGTACGAAATGTGTGGAGGTGGAGATAACACCCTCCATAGAGGAAAGTCTCTGAGCCACAAAAAGAGCGATCTCCTTGTAGTTTGTTCCTCTGAGCGTAACGGCAAGGTCGAATGAGCCAGACATAAGTGTTACGGAATCGACCTCTGAAAATTCCATTATCTTGCGGGCAAGCTCGTCAAAGCCAAATTCCTTCTTGGGCTTTACCTTTACCTCAATAAACGCAGTTACAGAGTTTTTGTCCGCCAGTTCATCATTTATAATAGCGTTATAACCCTTGATAACGCCTTTTTTCTCGTAATCGGCTATCCGTGCCGCGACCTCTTCGGGGGTAATTCCCAGCATTACCGCCAGCTGCTCGTCAGAAAGTCTTGCATTTCCCTTTAAAAGCTTGATGAGAGAATCCATTATAATCCTTCCTTTCTTTGGTTACCCGAAATTATTTCTCAGATATACCCTTTTATTATACTCTATTTTATGTCATTTGTCTATAGATTTTTATTAATTTTTGCGTCAATCTGTCAAATCAAACTTAACAATACACCACTTGACATTTTTCTCCATAGTGGTATAATAAACATAGAGTTGGCAGATATAGCCTGTTTTGGGCATATCTCCATAAATTTTGAAAGGTTGGTATTTAATATGTCAGCAGAATTTATTGTTGAAACCTCCGCACGTCACGTTCACGTTACACAGGAAGCTCTTGAGATCCTTTTCGGAAAGGGCGCAACACTTACTAAGAAGAAGGATCTTTCCCAGCCCGGTCAGTTTGCTTCCGAGCAGAGAGTTGATGTTGTAGGTCCTAAGAAGTCTCTCGCAAACGTTTCTATCCTCGGCCCTGTAAGAAGCGCAAACCAGGTCGAGCTTTCCGCTACCGATGCACGTTCTATCGGAATCGCTGCTCCTATCAGAGAGAGCGGAGATGTTGCAGGTTCAGGTGCCTGTAAGCTGGTTGGTCCCTGCGGCGAGGTTGAGCTTTCTGAGGGCGTTATCGTTGCAAAGCGTCATATCCACCTTACTCCCGCAGACGCTGAAGAACTCGGCGTTAAGGACAAGGAGATCGTTTGGGTAAAGATCGACACTGATGGAAGAAAGGCTATCCTCGGTGATGTTGTCTGCCGTGTATCCGACAAGTTCGCAAGAGCTATGCACATAGACACCGACGAAGCAAACGCTATCTCCGCTCACCCCGGTCTCACAGGCACTATCTACAAGATGTAATTTTATCTTAATACATAAAAAGGCTTCTGCATTTTTCGTGCAGAAGCCTTTTTTCATTCGGATATTGTTTCGGAGGAATAATCGCTTATGTCCGGTTCGATTGGCATTCCACTGCTGTCGATAAGCTGCACATAAACAGGCTCGCTGCTATAAGTGCCGATAACCGTTTCATTGCCGGATTCTTCGCCAAGAATGTCCCCTGTTGATAAATAAAGCTCGCTAAGTCCCGAAATAAGTATAATTTTGCAGTATGGCAGCTCATCAGCTTCGTTGTAATTTTCAAGCTCAACAGCGGCACAAAGTTCACCGTTAACAGTCTCCCCCGCAAAAATAACAGTACCGGAAACATTCGGTGCAAAGGAAAAATACTGTTCATTATCCAGCAACAGCGGCATAGTATCATTGATAGCAGTCTGTGAAGCAGAGTCGTTATCCTGATAATAATAGGAAAAATTTAATGAATTAACATATGATGCCAGTTTTTCATTCATCACATCGTCCGAGGGTTCAAGATAATATCTGCCGCCTGTCTCCCTATCATTTTCGACTTCCAACGTATCAGCTTCAAGAATATCGAAAAAGTCAGAGTTATATCTTCCCCCGTCATATATAAGCCAGCCGTTATCGGTTCTTTCGGCAAAAAAGTCCGTAAGCAGATCCGTATGCGAAACGCTGTCATTATTATGTTTATACACAAACAGCGGCATAATATATTCTCGCCCGATCTGAAGTTCTCTTTCTGTTACACAGATTGGCACCGAAACAGTAAGTGTTCCGTCTATGCTTTCCTCCATATCAAGCATAAATGAATCATCGGCATATGCCTCCAGCGGCTTTATCGTGTATTTTACATTCAAGCCGTCATATACCTTTGAAACAACATTAAATCTTAATATCCACTGCCAGTTAACAGTAACATCGTCCTCTTCAATAATATTAATGTTATTGTTCGTTAGTATTTCAGCTGCAAGGGAGCTGTCCCCCGATATATCATATTCAAACCTGTCGGTTAGCTCCGAAAGCTTTGGGGCAGGACTGTTGCCTTCAATATATTCCGTAAGCTCGGGAGAAACATTGCCTGTGCTCTTGCTCATAACCGAATCGGACTCGATCCCTTTTGTGTTTATATAAGCCATTGCCACAAAAGCCGCAATTCCTATCACTGCCGCCGCTGAACACATTACAGCAAATCGACTGCGATTGTTGGTCATTTTTATTTTTCGCTTGGCAATAAGCTCGTTTTTCTCAAATCTGAACAGGCTATCAAAATCGGCAGGCTTTCCTGCGCTGCGGTCAAACTGTTCGATGTATTTTTTGTTCCTGCTCATACCGTTTCCTCCTTAAGAAGCTTTTTCAGTTTTTCCCTGCCCCGCATTATCCTTACCCTTACCGTTGATTCCTTCATTTTCAGAAGTTTTGCAATTTCAGATGTTGAACAGCCCTCATAATAAAACAGATGTATTGGTACACGTTCCTTTTCGGGCAGATTCATAACCGCATAAAACAGCTCACTTTTTTCACCGAAGCTTTCTTCATATGAGCCCTCAGATGAAATGTCACAGGCAGTTGTTTTGGAAAACCAGCCTGACCTGAGCGTGTTTCGGCAGGTGTTTACGGTAACAGTTATGAGCCACGGTCTGATGTGAGCCTCATCGGTGAGTTTGTCCATATTCTGATAGAATTTCAGGAACACCTCCTGCATTATGTCATTTGCATCAGCACTGTTTTTCATCATTGAAAAAGCCACAGCATAAACCGTTCTGCTGTAATGTTCAAAGCAGCTGCGAAAATGCTGCTGACCTGTCTTGTTCATCTGTTTTTCTCACCCCTGTTTTTTACTCTCTGATAATAATACAACTGAGCAGTCTGAAATGTTACAATCAGACCGATTTTTTTTATAAGAACCTGTCTTCACAAGCATATGCGTACGTATTTTCGGCATATTTTGCCGCAGACTGCGTTAAAAATCCTTGCCGGGCGACAGCCCGCCTGCGGATTTTTGCCTTGTCTGCAACAAAATTATGCTCGAAAATCCGCACACATTTCTTATGAAGACAGGTTCTAAAAAATAAGCGGACCGCAGATTTTCTCTCTGCGGTCCGCAAGAAATCAATACTTTTTACTGACCTGCCTGATTTTTTTCACGTTCAAGTCTTTCAGCAGCCAGCTTGTTGGAATTTTCTTCAAGAGAACGTCTGCTGGGCTTGTGAAGCTCCTCATATGTCTCGACAAATTCCATTGCATCGGAAGCATTGAGGGGCTTGCTCATAAGGAAGCCCTGAATGTAGTCACACTTCATTTCAGAAAGTATGTTGTACTGTTCAATGGATTCAACGCCCTCCACAACAGTCTTGATGCCAAGGTTCTTGACCATATCAATGATAGAACCTGTTATCTGATAATCCTTGTGCTTGCTGCATATCTCATCAACAAAGGACTTATCGACCTTAAGCGTCTTGATCGGCATATCCTTAAGATATCCGAATGAGGAGTAGCCTGTTCCGAAATCGTCAAGGGCAAGAGCTATTCCCATATCCGCAAGCTTCTGGATAGTATCATTGTTGCCGTCAATAAATTCAACGAGACTTGTTTCGGTAATTTCCACCTGAATATTTGCGGGATTTACCTGGAACACGTTGATAGTGCGGCGAACCTTATCAAGAAAATCCTTCTTTTTGAGCTGAACGGGAGATACATTTATTGACATTATAATGTCGGGGTTTATTTCATTCATACGCTTAAGAAAACGGCAGCCGGTTTCAAAAATCCAGGTTCCTATCTCAACTATAGCACCTGTCTCCTCTGCGATCTGAACAAAGGTAAATGGCGGAACGCTTCCAAGCTCCTCGGATTCCCACCTTACAAGGACTTCAAATCCGTGGATATCGCCGTTCTGAACGGAAATAATAGGCTGGAAATTAAGGAACATTTCGTTATTTTCAAGAGCCTTATTGAGCTTCTGGGCAATAGTCGCCTTGCTGAGAACGGTCTGATGAAGCGCTGCATTATAATAAGCAGTCCTTCCCTTGCCCTTTTCCTTTGCACGGCTCATTGCGATATCTGCATCTCTGAGCAGCATATCGGGGTTGGTGTCATCATCGGGATAAATAGAAATTCCGACCGAGAACTGCACATAAAGCTTGTCGTTAAGTATCTCGATAGGTTCGATGAACTCATTTCTCAGATTGATGATAAGCTCGTCGATTATGCCAAAATCATCGTTTAAATCAGCAAGGATAACAAATTCATCACCGCTGAATCTGAAAACTCTGGAAACGACCTTTTTCAGCCGCTGACCGAATATTTTAAGAAATTCATCGCCCTGACGGTGACCGAGAGTTTCAGTGATCCATTTGAAGTTGTCGATATCAATAAAAAGAAGTGCAAATCTTTTTCTTGACTCGTCCCTGCTCACAATAAGGTCTTCTATGTATTCGTAAAGCTTGTAGCGGTTCTGAAGACCTGTGGTGGGGTCAAGGGTCATATAATCGTTAATGACAGCATTTTTATCCTGCAAGGTCTGAGCAAGATCATCAACGGATTTTGCAATAAGACCTATCTCATTTTCAGAGGAGGAATTTATTCTGAAATTGTAGTTTCCTGCTGATATCTCGGCAATTGAATTGGATATCTCGGGGATATCCTTTGCCTCGTGACGGATAACATTCAGTGTTGCAATAAGCTCAAGGACAAAAAGGCAGGCAAGAATGATTATCTGCTGGGAATACATTCTTGTGAAGCTGCCGTCGGCAACCTTTCCGTCAAATACGGTAAGCACCCTGAGTCCTCCGAAGGACATCTGACAGGTAGCATAGCTTGTTGTTTTGCCGGATCTGAATTCGGTTATGGTACCGTTATTTTCAATGCTTTCGGCAAGGGTAGTCAAGTCATAATCGGAGCTTTGAAGCAGAGAACTCAGCTCCTGTACCTTTTCGGGAGTGAAGAGCACATTGCCCGCATTATCATAAACAACGGAATAAATACCGTCACTCTTAAGTCTTGCGGAGATCTTATCGGAAATAACATCAGCGGAAAGTTCAATTCCCGCACAGCCCACAAATTCACCGTCAAGCCTTACAGGCATTACAATAACGATCTGGGAAGCACAGTCAACAAAGCGCTTGTATGAGCTGTTCATCACAAAAATAATGGGACTGTCTGAAGATGAATTTTCCGCATCGGAAAACCATTCGTAATCTTCTGTGGAAATATTTCCGCTTACACCGCTGTTGGCAAAAAAGCTTCCGTTTTTTTCGGAAACACACCATATTGCCGCAGGTCTGCCCGAGCATATCATAATTTTGTCCATATTTTCAAAAGTCTGCCTGGGGTCAGCCGATGAAGGGTCACTTAACAGCCTTGCTGTTTCAGTTCCTCCCGCAAGCAGGCGTACAGCATCGGACATATTATTTATGTAATCGGTGATCGCATCGGAAGCCGCCTGTGATGAATCCATTATTACCGAATTGACATCGCCGCTTATATTGCTTTTTGTTATAATGTAAGTCATTCCCACGAAAAGAATAATGAAGATAACGTTAAAAAGGGTTATGAGTGCGATAATGTGTTTAATAAAGCTTGTCTTAAAAGCATTTTTTACCATAAACTTCCCCGTTTCTGCGGCTTTCCGCACAGGTCCTGCCTGTATGAAGCAAAATTTGCCGCCTATTCACATATCTTTTTAAGTATATCATAAAAGAATTAATTTTTCAATAGAAATGTAAAAATATTGTACTCTTTAACAAAAAATTTATGCACTTTGCAGCATTTTATATATGGTATTTTTTTACACACTTACAGTCTGCTTTGAGGCTGCTTCACTGTCAGCCCAACGGAGGTAAAAATCCCGGTATTCGGCAGTAAGGCGGGTGTACTTTTTGGTGGCTGCATATGTCCCGTCAGGACATTTTTTCATTTTAAGGCGGACATAATATCCCCCGTGTTCCCTGCATTCACAGCAGTTCACAGCTGATGTCTCGCTGTAGAATACCCATTTTTCCCGCTTCATTATCCTTCGGCATCTGGGACAGCGCAGAAAGGTTATGCGCCTGCTTGACATCGCTTCCTCAACGCTTTTTATGTTCATATATGTGCGGTAATATTTTTCCTGCTTTTCCTCATTGACTTCCCTGAGCATATCCTCATAGCTGTCGAGAAAGCGCAGGAAGTCCATTTTAAGCCCTATCCTGGCGCAATAGACCGCATCGTTCAGTGCATCGTGAGCTTTCAGCTCACAGGGGATATCAAGCTGCTCGGCTGCGGATATGAGTGAAAACTGTCTGCTGCTGCTCATTATGCGTCGGGCAAATATCTGCTGGAGGTCATAAAATTTCGGATGCGGTACTTTTATTTTATGTACCGCAAGATTAATGTCCAGCATTTTTTCGTCCTCGCTGCCCCATACAAGTATCACGCTTTCATTTCCGCACCATTCAAGAAAGCGGCTGTATGCTTCTTGAAATTTCTGTCCATAGCTGATAGACGCTCCGGAAAGCCCTGTGACCCTGCCCACAGCCGAGTTCATTTTCTTATAGTATTTCGGGATTATGCAGTAGTGGATACGGTCAGTCTCCTGCATATCATCGTTTATTTTCACAGCACCTATGCGTATTATCTCTCCGTGAAGAGGGACAGGCGATGTGATTGTTTCCGATGCTCTTCGGGGCTGGTTCCATTCCATATCTAGAAAGATGTAATTCACACCGTCATTTCCTTTCGCCTCAGGTCAACCTGCTTCAGCTTATATTCCATACGCATAAGCACGTCCTTTCGGGTAACTATCCCCGAAAACATTCCTCTGCTGTCAACAACAGGCACAAAGTTCTGCTCGATGATCCTGTTAAAAAGCGTCTCTATATCCGCATCAATGGTAACGGACTCAAAACGTGAGCAATCTGCAAGCTCTGCCACAGTAAGATCATCTTCATTTATTGCTTCAACATTTTTCTTGTCAAGAATACGGTAAAGGAAATCTCTCTCGCTCACAACTCCTATGTACATTCCGTCTCTGTCGATAACGGGAACTGCGGTGAATCCGTGGTCGATAAATTCCTTAAGACCCTCTTCTGCGGAAAGGTCTCCGTAAATATATGCTACCATTGACTTAGGCTTTAAAAGCATTGCTGTATTCATAAATTCATTTCCTTTCAGATAAATAGATCATATCTCACTATAGCCGTAAAGGGATATCTTCTCGAAACCGTCAAGAAGAGTGTCGATGTGGCTGAAAGCAAGACTCGTTCCCCTTGCAACACATCGGAGAGGGTCATCGGCACTGTATGTATGTATTTTCGTTTCACTCTCAATAAGCTTGTCAATGCCGCCGATAAGAGCACCGCCGCCTGTGAGGATTATTCCGTTTGAATGGATATCGCCTGCAAGCTCTGGCGGGGTTATTTCAAGAACTCCCTTTACAGCATCTACCAGCTCATTTGCAATGTCGATTATTGCTTTATAGATATCATAATCGGTCAGCTTTATCTGTGCGGGCAGTCCCGTAACAAGGTTTCTTCCCTTGACGGTCATTTCCCTGCTGCCATCGGGAGCATATACCTGAGCAAGAGTGATCTTTGCATTTTCAGCCGTGCGTTCACCGATCAGGATACGGTACTTGTTCTGAACGTACTTTATAATAGCAGCATCTATTTTATTTCCGGCAAGCTTTACGGAATTTTTTGCAACAATGCCGTTCATCGACATAACTGCTATATCGGTCGTACCGCCGCCGATGTCCACCACCATTCTTCCCCTGGCTTCGGAAATGTCGATGCCCGCACCCATAAGGGCGGCAACAGGCTCTTCTATAAGAAATACCTTCTGAGCGCCTGCCTGTCTCGCCGCTTCTATGACCGCCCTGCTCTCAACATCGGTTATGAGTGATGGCACGCACATAACGATCCTCGGCATAAGCATCTGCCTGCCTGTTACACGGCGTATACACTCTCTCACAAGGCTCTCGGTCATATCATAATCGGAAATAACACCGTCGCAGAGAGGACGTATCACGGCAATATAGTCGGGAGCTTTGCCTATCATCCGGTACGCTTCCATACCCACTGCGATTATCTCGCTTGTCTTTTTATTGAAAGCCACCACCGCAGGTTCATAGAAAACAACGCCCTTGTTTTCCATACTTATCATAATGTTGGCAGTGCCTAAATCTATTCCTATATCCATTCAGAAAATACCTTCTCTTAATTTTTGATACGGGTTCAAAAAATCACACCCGTCAGTCTCATACACAGTTTATCATTTTAATTATAAACCTTATTTTATTTAAAGTCAATAGAAAAAAACTACCCCGTCAAAAAAAGGCGGAATATAACATCTGCCGTCTTAACTTAGGGATTTGTTATAGGCATAATGCAGTTTCTGCCCTGCTTATTCGTCATAATTCTCTCAAGAGTAACTGTAAAATATGGAATGTAACACACAAAAGAAAGGACTGCTGCAAAATGGGAGTCAGAATAGAAAAAGCCGAAAGCACGGTCAAAGCATTCCTATGGGGTGAGATAGATCATCACTGTGCCCCAGATATCCGTAATCAGATCGATCTTGCCGTTGACGAGAACCGTCCCGAAAATCTTGTCATAGATTTCGGTGAAGTCACATTTATGGACAGCTCGGGGATAGGTCTTGTAATGGGCAGATACCAGACTATGAAAGGTATCGGCGGAAAAGTCACCCTTGAAAACACCCCTGCCCACATTAAAAAGGTAATGCGGCTGGCAGGGCTTGACAGATTTGCAAATATTATGTGAAAGGACGATCATTATGTCTCAGATATTAAACGAAATGAGGGTGGTATTGTCACCGAAAAGCTGCAACGAAGCGGTTGCAAGAAGCGTTGTTACCGCCTTTGTGATGCAGATGGACCCGTCCGTAAGCGAGCTTGCGGACATCAAAACAGCCGTTTCCGAAGCCGTGACAAACTCTATCGTTCACGGCTACAGGAGCTGTACAGGCAATATTGAGCTTGTTTGCAGGATACTTGACAAGGATATGCTGTACATAAAGGTGCGTGACAAGGGCTGCGGAATTGCAGATGTGAAGCAGGCAATGGAACCGCTTTTCACCACTGCTCCCGAGGAAGAACGTGCAGGGCTTGGGTTTGCGGTAATGGAGAGCTTTATGGACAGCGTTTCAGTAAAGAGCACTCTCGGAAAGGGAACTTCCGTAATAATGAAAAAGCGTATCTTTTCCACATCTCTTGTAAGAACGGGGGCAGCGGAAAATGAATGCAGCTGAGACTGCCGTTAAGGAATGCCGCAACAGGCTCGTAACGGAAAATCTCGGACTTGTACATCTCTGCGCCAACCGTTTCAGAAACAGGGGTATAGAATACGAAGAGCTTTACAGCTCCGGCTGTGTGGGACTTGTAAAAGCCGCAAATTCATTTGATGAAGAGCGTGGCGTAAAATTCTCCACCTATGCCGTTCCCGTAATACTCGGAGAAATAAAGCGGATATTCCGTGACGGCGGAATGGTAAAGGTCAGCCGAAGCCTAAAAGAGCTTTCTCTGAAAGTAATGCGTGAAAAAACAGGCTTTATCGCCAAAAGCGGACGTGAACCCACAGTTTCGGAGCTTGCGGAAATAATGGGCTGCGAGGCTGACGAAATTGCGGAAGCCCTTTCAGCTGCCCAGCCCTGCCTTTCTCTTACAAGATACGGAGAAAGTGACGAAAACGAGGAACAGGATATCCCCTCCCCTTTCAAGGAAACGGACATATATGACAGTATTGCTCTGTCACAGGCAATGGACAGGCTTGACGCCGCTGACAGAAAGCTTATTTTCCTGAGATATTTCCGTGCATTCACCCAGAGCCGCACAGCGGAGATGCTTGGAATGACACAGGTGCAGGTGTCACGGCGGGAAAAAAAGATACTTGCGGAACTGAAAAAAGACCTTTTCGGATAAAAAGCGGCTTCGGTAAACTGTGTACCGAAGCCGCAAAATTTATTCAGTCAGAAATATCAGCCAAGGTCAACAACATCTTCAAATTCCGCACCGTCATCGATCTGCTTGGAGAGTTCCTCGGAGAATACCATAGTCATAAGAGTTGAACCGTTGTAGAAAATTCCGCCGTACTGGTCTCCCTTGGTGTAAACGTATGTATATTCATCGCCGTCCTTTGAGGACATTTCATAATCCCAGCCGTCGTCCTTGAAATACTGCTTGTATTCTTCAAGATACTTTGAGCCCTTGTCGGAAGCATAGCCGTAGCTTACAAGCTTATCGTTCTTGTCAAAAAGATAATATTTATAGAAATTATCATTGTCAGCAACCATAAGCATAGCATCAACATTTACGTACTTGTCATAGCCGCCTGCCTTGAGGACCTGATCCCTTGTCATACCCCAACTGAGTCCCTTCATAGGAGCTGTAAGGGTCGATGAGCTTTCAGATGAAGAGCCTGACTTCATAACGCCGTCCTTGCCGAAGTCGTAGACCTTGCCGTTGATCTTAAGCTTGCCTGTTCTCATCTTGCCGTCTTTGCCGAAATAATAGGTCTTGCCGCTGAGCTTTACAAAGCCCGTTCTCATTTTTCCGTCAGTGCCGAAATAATATCTGCTGTCGCCGATCTTGCTCCAGCCTGTGAGCATTTTGCCCTTTTTGGAAGCATTAAAATAGTACTTATTCTCACCGATAGTTTTCCAGCCCGTTACGGCATAGCCCTTTTTGTCAAAGTAATACTTTGCACCGTCAATGGTCTGCCAGCCTGTGAGCTTCTTGCCTGTGGTATCGTCCTTGTAGCTGTAGCCGCTGTCGGATTTCACCCAGGCTGCGGAAGCTGATGCGGACATTGCGGGAAGTGCCGAAACAGCCATTACTGCGGTAAAGGCTGCTGCTGCTATTCTGCGCTTTATCATAATCACATTCTCCTTTAAAAATAATTTATGCTTTTATAATTATAACATAGTTCAAAGCAAATGTCAACAAAATTTGTATTATTTTATAAAGAATTATTCAGACGTATATTTATAACAAAATGCTTCAATAAATTTTAATGTATATTATTTATAAATACAAAAAATATTATAAACCATTGACGCAGCTATAATGTTGTAATATACTAAAGCTATAAAGCAATATATGCACTGAGCATAAATCAAAAACTGCAAAGGAAATCACAATTATGAACGAAAACATTCAAAACACAACATCTGAGACATCGGTCGAACCCCCTCAGTACAGCTGGGGTGAGCAGAAACCCGCAGAAGAAAGCGAAAGCCCCGTAATGCTCCGCAGAAAGATCAAAAAAGGCTACGGCAAAGCGGCAATGCTCATAATCTGGCAGCAGCTTTTTGCGATCATCATAATGGTAATAATATCCTCCGTTGTTTCAGTAAAGCTGACCGGAACCATTATGGCAGAAAACCCCAGAATGAACTCCGAAGAGCTCACACAGGCTGTAGCAGACGGCTGTGCCGAATTTATATCGGGCGCAAATTCAATATTTATCAACGCAGGCACAATGATAGTCGCCAATCTTCTTTCCCTTGTCATCGTATGTGCAGGGAAAAAGCAGTTCAAGCTGAAAAGAACTCTGGGAAAGATTGATATGCCCGCTTCATCGGTAGTTCTCGCCTGCATCGGCATTCTGGGAATACAAGGCGTTTCAATTTATGTCCAGAACCTTGTAATGAGCCTTACAGGCTATTCGGGACTCAATGAAGCAACTGCTTCGGCTATGACATACACCGATAACATTGCCGCAAATATCGTGCTTTTCTTCTACCTCGTTATCGCCGCACCCGTTATTGAAGAGCTTATGTTCAGAGGAACAGCTATGAATCTCCTTGCACCCGTGAGCAGAAAATTTGCGCTGTTTGCCTCAGCTCTTCTTTTCGGACTTATGCACTGCAATTTCAATCAAATCTTTAACGGTTTCCTCCTTGGTCTCCTGCTTGGATACATCGCACTCAAAAGCGGCTCGGTCATCACTTCTGTTCTCTGCCATATGACTGCAAATCTGAACGCTGCACTTGTTTCATTCATTTTTGAATATAAGCTTGCTTCCTCTATTGGCAGAGATGCAGCCGCAAACGGTGAGATGATCGTATTTGCCGTTGAAGCAGTCTTAGGTATCATCGCCCTTGTAATGCTTCTTAAAAAGCAGGGCAGGCTTACAGACAGCGACATCATCGTTCCCGAATATTCATACATTTTTGACGATGGTGATGCAAAGAAGCTTACCTGGCTCACACTTATAAAGTGCCCCTCATTCTGGATCGCAGCTGCTTACTGCATATTCTCGGCTGTGCTGCTTGTATCAGCGATATGACTTAAAATAATTTTAAAAGCATACAAATATACAGAGGATTCGGGAGAAATAAATTCCGAATCCTCTGTTTATTTTTCGGCGGGCAAAAGTATTAAAATTGTATAAAAAAGTATTGAAATCTCCGGAATATTATGGTATAATATAATAAATTTATAGGCGCTCTGCCAATTAAGGAGGTAAATCTGTATGTACAATTTCACACTTCACATTCCCACCACTATCCATTTCGGCAAAGGTGCTGTATCACATCTTGATGAGCTGAAAAACTACGGCAAAAAGCTTCTGCTTGTATACGGCGGAGGTTCTATCAAGAAAAACGGTATTTATGATACTGCCGTATCTATTCTGAAAAATGCAGGCATCAGCATATCCGAGCTGAGCGGAGTTGAGCCTAATCCAAGGATACAGACTGTCCGCAAGGGCGTGGAGATCTGTAAATCCGAGGGAATAGATATGATCCTTGCTATTGGCGGCGGAAGCGCTATCGACTGCTCAAAGGTGATCGCAGCAGGCGCAAAGTATGACGGAGATGCCTGGGATCTTGTTCTTGATTCATCAAAGATCAAGGCTGCGCTGCCCATTTTTGATGTTCTCACCCTTTCAGCCACAGGCACGGAAATGGATCCCTTTGCCGTCATCTCCGACCTTACAAAAAACGAAAAATGGGGAACAGGTTCTCCCTTTATGGTACCCACAATGTCAGTGCTCGACCCTGAGTACACCTACTCAGTATCCAAAAAGCAGACCGCTGCGGGCACTGCCGATATGATGAGCCATACTATGGAAAACTACTTTACCAAGGAAAACGCCGACTGTCAGAAATTTATGGCGGAGGGTCTCCTGCGCACAATGATAAAGAACGGTCCTGTCGCTCTTAATGACCCGACCAACTATGATGCCCGTGCAAATCTTATGTGGGCGGGAACTCACGCTATCAACGGCAATGTAGGTGCAGGAAGCCAGCCTGCCTGGTGCGTTCACCCTATGGAGCACGAGCTGAGTGCTTTTTATGACATAACTCACGGTGAGGGTCTTGCAATCCTTACTCCCGCCTGGATGGAACATATCCTCAGCGAAGATACTCTCAGCAATTTCGTTGACTTTGCAAAGAATGTCTGGGGTCTTACAGGCGATGATGACCGGGCTCTTGCTCACGCAGGAATAGATGCTCTCAGGAAATTCTTCTTTGAAACTATGGGAATGCCCGCAAATCTCAGAGCTGTTGGGATCACAGATGACAAGAACTTTGACATTATGGCTCAGAAAGCCTGCGACGGCTGCAAGGGTTCATTCGTTCCTCTCTCAAAGGAAGACATTATCGAAATATTCAAGGCTGCTTTCTGATAAACCGATGATCTGACTGAAAATGACCGCATATCATATTGTGCATCTCTGATATGCGGTCATTTTATTTTTACCCGAAAATTTTACAAACAATGAATCCGACGGTGAAACAAAAAATTCATCGGCTTTTTGCATATTGCCGCCGTCTTACAGCAAAATACACATTGCCCGCATACCTTTTTTGAGATATATGCCGAAGCATAGCCTTTTGTGTTGACTAATGGCATAATTATGTTGTATAATTATATTATCATTCAAAATTAAACAGGGGGATAAGAACGTGTTTGAAAAATTATTCAAGCTAAAACAAAACAACACCACCGTCAAAACGGAAATAGCAGCAGGTGTTACAACATTTGTAACAATGGCATATATCCTTGCTGTCAATCCCAATGTTCTGTCTGCTGCCGGTATGGACAGAACGGCAGTCCTTCTTGCGACCTGTCTGGCATCTTTCCTCGGCACTGTCATTATGGCACTTTCGGCGAATCTGCCTTTCGCCCTTTCGGCAGGAATGGGACTTAATGCATACTTTGCCTACACAGTATGCGGAGTTATGGGCTATTCGTGGCAGACAGCACTTCTTGCAGTATTTATTGAAGGAATAATTTTCATTATCCTTTCGCTGACAAAGGTGCGTGAAAGCATTTTTGACTGCATTCCTTTGTCACTGAAACGTGCAGTGTCAATAGGAATCGGACTTTTCATTGCGTTCATCGGACTTCAGAATGCAGGGCTCTGCGTGGATTCCGCTACTCTCGTATCCCTTGTAAGCTTCCGTGAAAACTTCCCGACCTCGGGCATCTGCGCACTGCTTGCTGTCATAGGACTTATGATAACTGCTGCACTTTACATCAAAAAGGTCAAAGGCTCAATACTCATCGGAGTGTTCGGCACCTGGCTCCTCGGCATAATCTGCCAGCTGACAGGAATTTATGTTCCCGACGGAGAAAATTATTTTTCACTTCTTCCCACATTTGCGATGACCGATTTTTCCAAGCTGGGTGAGACCTTCGGACAGTGCTTTAACGTTGACTTTAATGAAATCGGCATCTTCAATTTCATCGTAGTTGTATTCTCATTCCTGTTTGTCGATCTTTTTGATACGCTGGGAACCATTATCGGTGTCAGCACCAAAGCCAATATGCTCGATAAGGACGGCAAGCTTCCCGGAATAAAGCCTGCTCTTATGTCAGACGCAGTTGCCACATCGGCAGGTGCAGTTCTCGGAACCTCGACCACAACCACATTTGTTGAATCCTCCGCAGGTGTTGCGGCAGGCGGAAGAACAGGTCTTACCGCTCTGACAACAGCAGTGCTTTTCCTGCTTTCGATGTTCCTCGCTCCCATTTTTACTGCAATTCCCTCATTTGCCACCGCTCCCGCACTGATAATTGTAGGCTTTCTGATGTTCTCCTCCATAGCGGAGCTGAAAATGGACGAATCCAACTTCACATCAGCAATTCCCGCTTATCTTTGCATTATTGCAATGCCCCTTTTCTACAGCATTTCTGAAGGAATCGCTATCGGCATAATCTCATATGTTATCCTTAATCTTGTATGCGGAAAATCAAAGCAGATAAATCCCCTTATGTATGTGCTTGCAGTTGTATTCGTACTGAAATACATCTTCCTGTAATAAGATCATAAGACTTAAAAAAACAAACGCAGGTATTCAGTCATTCTGAGCTGAATACCTGCGTTATTTTAATTTATAGTGCTGCCGTATTTATCAGTAAAGATCAATTCCGTTTGCAAGAAAAGCCGCACGCCTGTCACGACAGGTACCGCAGACCTTGCAGGGCTCATCTCCGCCCTCATAGCAGCTCCAGGTTAGCTCATAAGGCACGCCGAGACGCTTCCCCTCAGCCACAACAGCAGCCTTGTTCATTCCCGCAAATGGTGCGGATATTTTCAGCTGACCGCCGCTTCCCTCATAAACCGCCTTGTTCATTGCGTCAACAAATGCCTCGGAGCAGTCGGGATATGCATTTCCCGCAGCATCATCAGCGTGTGCGCCGTACATAAGCACAGAGCAGCCCTTTGAAAGAGCCACGCTTGCAGCAGCCGAAAGAAACAGACCGTTTCTGAACGGAACATATGTTGACACGGGAGAGCCGTCAGTTTTTTTCAGCTGCTCCGCATAGGTCTCGTGAGGTATCTCCGCCTTTGAGCCTGCAAGCAGCGAGCAGTCGGAATATTTAAAAATTGAAGAGAGATCAAGAGCTATGTGCTCAACGTTATAATATTTTGCAGTCTTATCAGCCGCTTCCAACTCTTTTTTATGCTTCTGACCATAAAATATGGATAGAGCCACCACATTTTCACGTCCGTATTTTTCGCAGGCAAGAGCGAGCAAAGTGGTGCTGTCCACTCCTCCGCTTGAAAGCACAAGTGCCTTTTCCTGTGACATCTTATCATTTCCTTTCTTATGGGGCATTATCTTGCAGAGCCCCTCCTTTTCCATATGTATATTATAATCCTTTGGCGGGAATTAGTCAAGTCAGTTAACGGTAATAAAATCCATTGCCGAATAGCCAGTTGTTTCATTGTATTTAACGACATACCAGTTATCAGTCTCGCCATAGATGTTCACCTGTGCGCCGTTCGGTATCTTGCCGATTATGGTGCTGTCAGTGGAGGGATAGCTTCTTATATTCAGATTTGAGCCGTCTGTCCGTACAGTTCCCGTCCTGACTGCCGATGGTTCCACAAAAGGAATGCCGAAATAATCGCACAGCGACTGGACCATAGTTCTTGCAATAGCTTCAAGATTATTCTTTATCCAGGCTTCGTCCTCGTAATTATCGTGATAGCCGAGCTCCGCAAGGACCGCAACAGCCCTTGTTCTTGTAACCTCCGCAAGAGAAGTTGTGGGAATGGTGCTGATTTTGGTGGGAATGGGATAAATGGTTTCCATATTGTTTGCAATAATGGTCGCAAGACGGCGGCTGTAGTCTGAATAGGGAGAATAGTATATCTCTATTCCCCTTGTAACTCCCGCATACTGTCCCCCGCCCGCATTGGTATGCAGGGCAAGATGAACGTCATACCAGCCGTTGTTTGAATCCTGTATAGCACCGTTAACATTTCTTGCCGGGTCATTTCGGGTAAAGCTTATCCCCGAAGCAAGCATATACGGCTCCATAAGATCGGCAAGCATATTCATATACTGCTCCTCATTGCCGCCTGTGACATATTTATTCCACTCCTGTGTGGACGGGCTCAAAAAAACTCTTGGCATTCATATCCGACCTTTCAATTTAAGCATATAGTCAAATATATGAATGCGGGTCCGATTTTATGCATCTGTATGGAGTTCCACAGAAATCTTATAAAAGCTAAGTCCGGCAATTTCTTCCGCTCCGTATTCCTTTTCTGTGATATCATTGTTATGAACATAACCGCATATTATCTTGTTTGTTTCGGGAATATACTCGGAATAGATATTGTTTGACTTAGTCTGCTCCGCAATGATACCCTCGGGAATAAGATCACTTCCCGAGGCTTCACGCACTTTGCTGCCAAACCTCTTGTATATCCTGCATTCACGTACTCCGTCAGCAGCATAAAAACAGTTGCAGATAAATTCAATTTCTCCGTCTCCGTCAATATCAGCAGTATAGTCTTTTCCCTCCGATCCATAGCCAAAGCTTTCGGCAATGCAGGTCGGTTCACCGCCAATAACAGCTATATAAGCATTATATGAAGAATGAGACGCTTGCGAGACTGTACTGAATTTAACTCCATTGTAACCAAGCACATCTGTAAAATCATTCATTTCATATTTGTCAGGATTCCAACTTATTGACTTGTCATACGATGATACGATCTTTTTATTTCCTAAAAAATCCAAGCTAAGTTCAACGGTGTCCCCCGTATCATCAAGCTTAAAATTTTCTTCCGGCATCTCCGTATAATAAACAATATCCCTCTCGCCCAGCAGGCACATATAGCTGTCGCTGAAAAACGGCGGATAGATGATGTTTATATCGGGAACAGAATATTCATCAATAATATTACCTGTGTCAGAATCAAGAATAACAAATCTCGGTTCAGCATCATTCTCAAAAAAAGGAGAGTACACCGCCGCAATAAAACTGCCGTCCTCGGGCATTTCGTAATAGAGCATATCATTCATCTGAAGCTCAAAGGGCGAGCCGCAGAAATCTTTTTTAACAAGCTCATCAGGGTCATAAGTGTAAATA
>CAKSPU010000035.1 GCA_934486875.1 uncultured Oscillospiraceae bacterium | reverse complement strand
TTAATACTACTCTTAAAACTGGTCAAATATCTTTGCTTCTTAAAATTGATGCAGATGGAAAATTCTCGGAAAATATGACCCTTATATATACATATTATGAGAATAACCGAAAGGCAGAGATATTCAGAGATATTAAATACTTTGAGCTCACTTATAGTTATAATGACTTTTACAGAAAAAAGGCTTTGCGTGTGCTTAAACGGAGAATAACAAAAGGTCTTAAACAATTCGCCAAAATATCAGATAAATAACGATCTGTCAAACTATAGCCGTCCTTGCCTAAAAGGGCGGTTATATTTAGAAACAACTTGTAAAAATAGGCTCTTGACCCTGTTTACATAATGTAAAATAAAGCCAAATACAAGCCTATCTTTACATATTCAAGGTATCGGAAACAAATACAAATAAGGTACACCCTAATTTTACAAGGAGGTTTTCAAATGAAGATAGCTTATGTAAGAGTATCAACGGAAGAACAGAATGAGGCAAGGCAGATTGAAGCCCTTGAAAAATACGGTGTGACAAAATGGTTTACTGAAAAAGTATCAGCCAAGGATACTAACCGTCCTAAACTCAAAGAGATGTTTGACTTTGCCCGTGAAGGTGATACTATTTATATACACGATTTTTCAAGGCTTGCAAGAAGTACAAAAGATTTGCTTGAAATTGTGGAAACGCTTAAAACAAAGGGAATACATCTTGTAAGCAACAAGGAAAACATTGACACATCAACGCCCACAGGAAAGCTTATGTTGACTATGATCGCAGCTATAAATGAATTTGAGCGGACGAATTTGCTTGAACGCCAAAAAGAAGGCATAGCTATTGCAAAGCGTAACGGTGTGTATAAAGGCAGAAAACCTAAAGTAATTCCCGACTTTGATAAATATTACAAGTCGTATGCGATGCGTGAGATAAATAAAGTTGAATTTTCTATGCAGATAGGAGTTTCAAGGGTAACACTTAATAAGTTCATTAAAGAATATGAGAATAGGTAAAAAAATAGGCTGATACCTCTAATTATGGAAGTATCAGCCTTAAATGCTGTGTTTATCGGTGTTCGGTGAGTTTGTCGGTGAAAATCAAGGCATAAAGCTCTGAAGCCTTGAATTATAGCCACTTTGGGGGTGCTTTTATCATCAAAAGGCTTGTAAAAGACATTTAAAATGTTGATGTATTCGGCATTAGGGGTGAATTTATGGGTTGATACGTGCTGAAAATGGCTTAAATAAAGGGATTGAGGGCATTTGAAAGTTGGGAGCGGAGTATTTTTATAGTTTCATACCCTATCATTTTAGTAGGACATTAATGCTTTTTGTTTACTTTCGAGGAAATACCGATAAAATCTATGTTCTTTAGTATAGTAAAGCGATAAATTATTTTCTGTGGATTTTTAATTTGATATGCTGAAAGTGCGATAAATACTGAGGTTGAAATATATTTGTGCTTTTTTGAAAGATGTTCGTAATGTAAAAAATAAAGTGATATTATAATATTTTATATAATATGTGATATACTAAATTTAAAAACGTATTCCTTCAATCCAAAATATCAAAAATAAGTTTCTATTTATTAGAGGAGAAAAAAATGTCAAACTCAAATAATGATAAAACTACTAATGTCACAAACAACAATGATGAAAATTCTGAAACTGAATATAAAAAAATTACAGTATATGAAATTCCTAATAGCACTAAAAAGAATATACCTAAAAAAATTATAGTTTATACTCCCGACACATTTGATCATGTATATTCTAAAGCTGTTGTTAATTGTATTAATAGTATGCTCGATCCACTTTTTATAACCCCTCACAGCACAAACGCAACATATAAGAAATGATTTATTAATATAATACACGTTATTCGCATTGTTATTTTTAGCCTATATTTAGACACACAATCACTTGTTATGCGCTTAAATACGTGCTAAAATAGTGCCATTAACCTTTTGATAATTTCACTTTGTATGTTTGGAATCGCCAAACCTCTGAAAATGCACGATTTCCCTCTGTCTGAGAAACTTTATCGGGTCACGAACATCAGGGTCATCTGCAAACCTGAGGATATTGTCATAGGTCGTTCGTGCCTTCTGCTCTGGTACCACTAACAAAAGACTACTTATTAATTTTAAAAATTCCAGTAAATTTCAAGCTTAAAATCTCTGGATTTTCCTGTATCTTTGTGAACAAGGATTTTGTCAATGAATACTTGAACCATTTCAAAAGTCAAACATTCACAGTTTAAGTAAGTTTTGATAAGCTCCATTTTGTCTTTTTTGCATTTTATGTCATTTTCTATATTGTCTCTCTTTAATATCAGCTGTTCAAGAGCTTTACATTGTTCAGATTCATCATTTGAGAATGATTCCAAAAGCTCTGCATACATATCTTGCATTATCTCGCCTTTGATTTTATCGACATACAAGTTTTTTATGCAGTTCTTGATTTCTGTAATTTTGTTTTCTATGGCAGCAATCTCGTGTAAAGTGTTTTGTAATCCCACTTCAAGGTCATCTGGCAATACGATTCCTGAATTAATGACATCAGGATCTGCAAATTGGCAAGTGATAGCCTTAATTTGATTCAGCACTTCTTCGACTACCCTGTTATATGCGACATAAGTTCCCTGACAATAATTACGGTCATAGAATTTACCGCTGCATCTTAAATACCTTGTATGATTACAAATAGAAGTTCTCATCGATGAACCGCATTTACCACAAAATATTTTTCCGGCAAAAACATTGACCGGAGTACGATCAGTATCAGAAACAGCTACTTTAACCCTTGTCCCGGCGATTCTTTGAGCCATACGAAATGTTTCTTTGTCTATGATTGGCTCGTGCGTGTCTTCGACTCGAATCCACTCAGACTTTTGGGTGGGTTTAATTTTTTTAGTCTTATAAGACACGCTATGAGACTTGTTTTGAACAAGGTTTCCAATATACACTTCGTTGGTCAATATTGCAGCAATAGTCCAGTTATGCCACTTGGCATCCTCGACTCTTGATGTGTTCCTGTATTTTTCGCCGTTAGCTATTTTGTATCTGCCGGGACTTAGCATCCCCCGCTCATTCAACGTTCTTGCTATTGATGCTCGGCCGGCACCGCCAATATACATTTGAAAAATATCCTTGATAATGGGGGCAACATTCCAATCAATAATGAGATGTCCTTTGTTTTCCGGGTCTTTTTTATACCCATATGGAGCAAAAGCGCCAATAAATAATCCGTTTTTGCGGCGGTTTGTCAGAACGGCTTTAATATTATCACTCATATCTTCGAGATACCATTCATTAATCAATCCGTTGATCTGTCGTGATTTTTTATTGCCACGAACAGAAGTATCGGCATTATCTACAATACTGACAAATCTGATGCCCCACAAAGGAAAAAGGTAGTGAATATATTTTTCCACCATCTCAAGCTCTCTGGTGAATCTGCTTTGAGTTTTGCAAAGCACGATGTTGAATTTCCCAGCTTCTGCATCTTTGAGCAACCGATTAAACGATGGTCTGTTCCTATCACTACCGGTGAAGTCATCATCACTGTAAACGTCGTAAATTTGCCAAGAGTGTTCCGAAGCATACTGTGTAAGCATCGCCTTTTGGTTTTTGATGCTCTCGCTGTCATCGAAATCGTGAGTTTTATTATGATCCTCTTCCGATAGTCGGCAATATATAGCTACTTTGTCCATTTTATACAACCTCCTGTGTATAAACAAAGCAACCATCAACGTCATAATTATATCACGCCGATGGCTGCTATTCATATGAATATTATGTAAAATTATTTCGATGATTTCATCTTTTCGCTAAGGATTATGTATTGTATCCAAAGCTTATTAAGGGTTTCTGCCGGATTTGAACTTTTGAAATGGTTAATTACTTCATTCATAGACAACACTCCTTTTAGAATAGATATGCATTTGGGTATATCTTTATTCTCCGTCAAGGTTGTCAAGAACCTCCTTGATGCCGATAAGTCCAGCATAAAAGCCGGTCTAAAAGCTGAATCTTATACTAATAACCAATTAACCTATAGACAAATCCTCGGCTTTATCTATAGAACAATTGGTTATTAGTATTAAATTGCATTCCCGCAAAATGCCTTTTTGGAAGTCCAATAATTATGCCCAAATATCTTTTGTGAGATGTTTTCATTAAAGTTGTGCATAGGTAACTCTGTTTTATTCCATACACGGTTTCTTTGTCGCATTGTTATTTTATCTATTTTTACAACCTTATGCCGAATTATTTATGTTTATTCATACGATTATTGACAAGGGAATGCAAAGAATATTGACGCTGAAAGCCATATGGTGTATAATTGGTAGTACCAATTATTATGAGGTGATATCTTGAAATTATTAAAACAATTCGGGCTGATACTTCTTGTGTCATTTATCGGCGAGCTTATGAATATGTTTATTCCCCTGCCCGTACCTGCAAGTATATGGGGACTTGTAATTATGTATCTGTGTCTGCACCTTAAAGTGATAAAGCTTGACGATGTACACGATACGGCAAAGCTGATGATAGAGATAATGCCCGTTATGTTCGTTCCTGCCGCTGTCGGTCTTATTGAGTCCTGGGGGGATATAAAGTCGAATATATTAGTGTATTTTATAATAACACTTGTCTCAACTGTGGCTGTTATGACTGTTTCGGGCTGCGTCACCCAGTTTGTTATAAGAACGGAAAGGAAGAAAAAGGGCAATGAATGATATTTTTGAAACATCGGTATTTTTCGGAGCGGTCATAAGCCTGCTGTGCTACGGTCTTGGAATCGTTCTTCATAACAAGACAAAGCTTGCGGTCATAAATCCGCTTCTTATTGCCATAATAGCAATCATAGCCATACTCGCTTTCGGCGGCATAGAATATGAAACATATAACAGCGGTGCAAAATATATAAGCTATCTCCTGACCCCTGCCACCGTGTGCCTTGCCGTTCCCCTTTATGAACAGACTCAGCTTCTGAAAAAGAATCTCAAAGCCGTTGCGGCAGGCATCATTTCGGGAGTGCTAACATCGCTTTTATGCATAACGGTGCTTGCGGTCATATTTGGTCTGAGCCACGAGGAATTTGTTACATTCCTGCCCAAATCAATCACAACGGCTATCGGAATGGGTGTGTCGGAGGAGCTTGGGGGCTTTGTAAATCTGACTGTGGTCGTTATAATCATCACAGGAATACTTGGAAATGTCATCGGAAAATTTGTATGCAGGATTTTCAAAATAACAGAGCCTGTTGCTGTGGGGATAGCATTCGGCTCCTCATCACACGCCATTGGCACTGCCAAGGCAATGGAGATAGGCGAGGTCGAGGGTGCGATGAGCAGTCTATCAATAGTTGTATCGGGCGTGCTCACAGTTATCGGTGCATCGCTGTTTTCAAACATAATGTAAGGAGTACGGTATGGCAGAGCAATATGACAAGGTGATCGAATACATATCGGGACTGATAAGCTCGGGTGAGTTGGAAAGCGGTTCAAGGCTGCCTGCCGAAAGGGTCATATCGGAAAAGCTGTCTGTCAGCCGAAATTCCGCCCGTGAAGCACTGCACACTCTTGAACATATGGGGATAATGAAAAGCGTTCACGGTTCGGGAAACTATCTTTCGGATAATATGTCTGCGGGAATGTCGGAAATGTTCCGATTTATGCTGCTTTTAAAGCAGGTCTCAAAAGATGATGTCCGCAAATTCAGGTGCGATATGGAAAAAATGATATGCCGAAATATCATTGCATCGGGCAGAACAGATTTTGACAGCATTGAAAAGATTCTTGACTCAGACTGTTCCGAAGCGGAACGTGACAGACTGTTTCACTATGAACTTGTTTACACCGAGGGGAACAAGCTGTGGATATGCCTTATGGAAGCCATAACCGATGTTTACCGTGAATGGATAAGCGATGTTCTTGAAGTATCTGACGAAAAACAAAAGGATACATTTCACAAGCTCCACAGAGCTATTCTCGATACACTGAGGTCTGGCGATATGGAGCGCTGTGAAGCGGCGATAGACAAGCATTATAATATATAAATATCCCCCCTATCGTCGGTCACTGACAATAGGGGGAGATTTTTGCTTATAAGCTCACTGTTTATTTGTAAATTTCCATATGCAGCCTTGCGGAAATATCGGGCAGCGGAAGTCTGTATTTTTCCGCAAGAGCAGGTCCGCAGGAATTTGAGCCAACTCCTGCCATTTTGCTGTCAACGCAGATAACATTGCTCTCACATTTTTGAAGCTCGAAATTATGCCTTTTTGACGCAAGCTCCTCTTCTGTATATTCCGAAGCATTGAAAGAAAAATCATCTTCTGCGGTGAATTTTAAGCTTATTGTTCCGTCACTGACAGTCATATGCCTGCAACCGAAATGAGAACCGTTTTCCTGTGGACGGATATAATCCTCGTGCATATCGCAGATATTTGCGGTGAAATTGCCCATATAGTCTGCCTGATGCTTGTCAATGTAGCTTTCGTAGGGACCGTATCCGAAATAATCCACCTTATCAAAGGCTTTGGGAACAAACAGCCTTATGCCGAAGCGTGGCAGGAAAGTGACCTTGTTTGAAAACTCAGCTTTGCATCTGATATCAAGTCCGACCGAGGAAATGACATACTCCGTGCCCATATAGGCAAAGGGCTGATGAATGCTCCAGCCGAAGGACTGCCGCAGGGATATCACAGCTCCCTCAGCAGTAATAGAGGCAGTCACGCCGTAATTTTTTACTGAATGGTCATTGAGGTGTGCTCTGTACCAGTCGCCTTTCATAACATCGTTGTCAACGGGAGCACGGAAGAAATTGAACTGTATTGGTCTGTCAAGCAACTCTCTGTCACCGAATTTTATGGAATCAAACTCTGACAAACGTTTATTAAAGCGGTATGATACATCTCCTGCTGTTACGGTCACGTAAAGCGGTGCATCATCAAGAACGATATTCGTATCGTTGTCCGAGCGCTGCGTTTTTTCTGCGGCATCACACAGCTTTATCTGGTCAAAGCAAAGCTCATAGCCCTTTTCACAGAATGCTGTGCTGTTTTTCGATGTGAAAATAAAGCGGATATATGTCTCTCTGTCAAACTGCACGGCAGCATCGGGAATGATTATTTCAGTGCTGCCCATAGGCGGCAGATCAAAGGAAACAGTGCCCTCAGCCACTTTTCTGCCGTACTGTGTTATTTCATAAGCGCAGTCAAGGAGCTGTCCCGCATTTTCAAATTCAAGCATACTTCTGAAAATGAAGCTGCCGACCCTTTCGCCCTTTTCAACACGAACGGGACGATATACCTGTTTGAGCTCCAGAAGTCCCGTGTGCGGAGTTCTGTCGGGATAGGTCAGAGCGTCCATACAGAAATTCCCGTCATTATGCTTTTCGCCGAAATCGCCGCCATAGCCGTATTTTATCCTGCCGTCCTCTGTAATACCAAGCGGGCAGGCGTGGTCGCTCCACTCCCATACAAAGCCGCCGCAGAAACGCTCATTGGAATAAAAAATATTGTGATATTCCTCAAGGTCTCCCGGGCCGTTACCCATAGCGTGACAGTATTCGCAGAGTATGAACGGACGCTTCTCATCTTCTTTTCCGAGAAATTTCATCATATCCTCGGGAGATGTGTACATTTCGGATACAACGTCAAGTATACTGTCCGATGTGTCATCAAGCTTGTGAGTGCTTTCGTAATGAAGCAGCCTTGTGTCATCAAGAGACTTGACCAGCTCCCCTGCCGCAAGCATATTGGTACCATACCCGCTTTCGTTTCCCAGTGACCAGAAAACAACGCAGGGACGGTTTATGTCACGCTTTACAAGGGACTCCGAACGGTCAAGGACAGCCTTTTTAAAGCGTTCGTCTGAAGCAAGAAGTGCAATGCCGTTATATCCCCTGCTCCATTTGAAGTCATTATATACCTCAACGCAGCCGTGGGATTCCATATCCGCCTCATCAATGACGTATAATCCATACTCGTCGCAAAGCTGATAAAACAGCGGTGAATTGGGATAATGTGAAGTCCTTACGGCGTTGATATTGTGTTTTTTCATCAGTATGATGTCATTTTTCATCTGTCCGTATGAAGCGTAATATCCCGTATCGGGATAGCTGTCGTGGCGGTTTACTCCCTTGAATTTCACCGCTTTACCGTTTATCTTCACAACACCATTTTCAATTGAGATATTTCTCAGTCCAACTCTTTCGCCGATAAGCTCATCGCCTGCATATATCTTAAGTTTGTAAAGATACGGCTTATCCGCAGACCACAGCACGGGAGCGGAAATATTACAGTAAGCTGTTTTTCCGTCAGTGACGGAAAATTCCGATATAACATTGTTTTCATTGTCGGTGAGCACTGCCCTGACATCACAGCCGTATGGCGTGAAAACAAGCTTTGCGGAGCTATGGTCATCAGAAAGCTCTGTTTTTATGATATAATTTTCAAGGCGCTTTTTCGGACGTGACAGAACATAAACATCACGGAATATTCCCGAAAGTCTGAATTTGTCCTGATCTTCAAGATATGTTCCGTCGCACCATTTTAATACAGCCGCTGTAATGTTGTTTTCACCCTCGTGAAGATATGGGGTGATGTCAAATTCGGCGGTGTTGTGTGATACCTGCGTGTAACCTGCAAATTTGCCATTGACATAAAGATAGAGACAGCTGTCTGCACCCTCAAAAGTCAGTATCCTGTCAAATCCGTCAGAAGTATAGTCATAACTTCGGCTGTAAACACCCACGGGAATATCATCGGGAACATAGGGCGGGTCGAATGGAATGGGATAGCAGACATTCGTGTACTGTGGCTTGTCATAGCCGCAGAGCTGCCAGTTGGAGGGAACGGGAATTATTTTATCAAAGGGCAGACTTATGAAATCGTCCTCCATATCAATGATGCTGTCATAATATCTGAAATCCCAGTCGCCGTTCAAAAGCTCAAAGCGGCTTGATCTCTCCCTGCTGTCAAAGGGGCATTCATCTGCACCGAAAGGGATAAAATAGCAGTACTTTTCAAGTGTGCCGATGTGAAGCTGCTCGGGGGCTTCGTGATATATCATTTTGCTTTTGGGTGAACCCACGGCGGAAATTTTTGAAATGTCCATATCTGTTCTCCTTTGCAGATCAGAAAATATTGTTATGATTTAATTATAAATGCTATTGAATATTCCGTCAATAAATGATATTATCATTATATAACAATATGAAACAGGAGGAGGATTTTTTTGTTTTTCTGTGATTATCCGATAATACGGGGCGAAAAGGAGCTGCCGCTGTATCTTCTGAATATGGGGCAGCAGCATTGTCAGGACCATATCATCAGAACAGAGGGCTATCCCCAGCCCCAGATATTATACTGCACAAAGGGCAGCGGAACTCTTGTTATAGATAAAAATAGGCTTGCTGTGCCGCCTTACACCGCTGTTTTTCTTCCTGCAAATTACCCTCACGAATACTATGCGGACGGTGAACTGTGGGACGTTCACTGGGTAGTCCCCGCAGGCTATGGCGCAGAGGATATGCTGAAACAGTTCGGTCTTACAGAGCCGAAAATTTACAGGCTTGGGGAAATAAAAATGCTCGAACACATTTTCAGAAAAATGCACGAAGCAATAAGGGCAGACTGCGTTTTCGGAAATTACAGGGCATCGGGCTATTTGTACGATTTTCTCATTGAGTTCTATCGGCTGATATCCTCAGAGGAAACAGCGGGAGCACCAAATTCCGCTCTTATGAAAGCAGTTGATTACATCAATTTCAACTTTACATCGCCTATTTCTATGGACGAGCTGTGTTCGGTGTCGGGAGTGTCAAAACAGTATCTCTGCCGTCTTTTCAGAAAAACTCTCAGCTCCCGTCCGATGGAATACATCACCAAACGCAGGATACAGGCGGCAAAGGAGCTTCTGACGGGCACTGACAGGACTATTGAGGACATTGCCGAAGACACAGGCTTCTGCACATCAAGCTATTTCTGCAAGCTGTTCAAAAAATACGAGGGCATCACCCCGACCCATTTCAGAAGGGCAGAATAATATATCCGATATTCGTTTTTCTGACTGACCATCGGATAAAATGTTTATTTCATCTTGTCCTCGGGGTGAAGAGGGCATTTTCCTGTAAGCTCATAGTGACAGTCGCAGCATTTGTCGCCGTATCCGAGAGTGGAAGTCCGTTTGAAGCCGTTGCCCATATAGTAGGATATCATATAGTCAACGCTGCATATTCCTGGGAGCATTCCCTCTGCGCCGAATTTTTTGGCAAATGCTATAAAGCCGCATTTTGTTATGTCTATCTCAAAGCTGTTGCTGTCGATATTGCGGTAGCTTATCTCCCAGTCAAAGGGGTGGAGTCCGTTTTTCTGCCGCTCCATATGCTTTGTCGCTTTTTTGCGGAAGCCGTTCAGATATGTTTTTCCCGCCATATGTAAAAATGGCTTTGGGACGGCAAGGAGCATTTTCTCATTCATCAGCCACATAAGCTCGTCTGCCTGTTCCGCTGTAAGTGAAAGCTCTCTCATCGTCTTGTACCACGCAACATAGGAGGGCGCATAGGCATAATTGAATGAAAAGACGCTTTCCCCTATGTCGGGAGTTTCACGGAGGACTTCCCTGAAAAGCCTGTCCGAACCGCTTTTGAACTTATCCCAGAAATCCCTGCCGTATTTTTGTATTATCATTTTTCTGCTTCTTGACATCGTCAGCCAATAAATAAATTTCATCATATCAGTTTTCACCGCCGTTTATCTGTTCTATCCAGTTGCAGATGCTGTCGAGCACAAGCTTTCCGTTGCCGACATTGCAGTGATTCTGAGCGTCCTCTTTATCGGTGAAAAGTCGGAATGTAAGGCTTCTGACATTTTTGAGCATATTTATCTCCCGTCCGACCATTCGGTAATCAATGAAATGATCCTTGTTTGCGCCGACGATGAGCATATCCTGAGTTATCCTGTCGGCAATTGGGGCAATATCGTAAAGCTTAAGCTTTTTTGCATATCCGTAAGCGTCTTTTGCTTCATAGGCATACATTCCGTGCTTCAAACCCCAGTCGATAACAGGCTCTTTCTTTGCCTTTATCCCGAACACAAGGTTGATTAGGGGTCTTGCGTGGAGTGCCATAAATATGCGGAAAAGCTTCTGCACGGCAGGCTTCTGCATACCCACTATAACGTCCTGAAAGCAGGGAAATACCGACCACGCCACAACTCTTTTTATGCGCTTGTCAAAGGCTGCCGCTCTCGGCGCAAGATATCCACCGAGGGAAATTCCGATGATAGTCACATCATCAAGCCCGAAATGGTCAAGCACAGCTTTCACGGGCTTTTCCCATTCGTGAGTAAAATGCATTCCCTGCACTCTCATAACGCCGCCCTGTCCCGGTCCCTCGAACATATACACCTCAAAGCCCTTTTCACGAAGATAAAGTATAGTAAAAAGAAACTCCTCGAAATAGCTGTCATTGCCGCCGTGGATAAGTATGATGCCCTTGCTTTTTCCTGACGGAACGGTGTGCATAACGGGCAGCTTTACATTTTCAAATGGCACTTCAAGCTTTTCTATAACAGGGTTTTCGCCCTCAAAATAATCCGCATAATACCGATAAAAAAGCTCGGTGGCTTTAAGGTAATATTTTTTCTTGTCGGGGTCGCCGTCATACATAAAAAATTCGCTCATACGGTAATACGCAATGGCATTTTCGGTTCGTTCCTCGCTCATTGCCCTGTCGCCCAGCGCAATAAGCTCACGCTTCCAGTCTGCACTTACCTTTATTTTCGGGGCAATGGGAGCCACGTCCTCAAGTCTGCCGCCGTCCCAGTTTATTACACGGTTGAGCTGATAATTGAAATTGCTCTCGCTGTTGAGCTCATAAACACCCTTTTTCAGTTTTACAGGCTGTGTGATATCATATTTTTTCATCGGTGATCCTCCTTTAACTGTAAATTATGATATCATATTTCCGACGAAAAAACTTTCAATTACCTGCTATTCTCCGCTTTTTATAAATTCCGAGAACGATATCCCGAACATTTTTTTGCAGGTGGCAGCAAAATGAGAGGGAGAATCAAAGCCCGCACGCATAGACGCTTCGGTTATGTTGCCGTATTTCAGGTAATGGATATATCCCTTGCGCATTTTGTCCATTGCAAGGTAGCGATGGAGGGATATCCCGACATTTTCCTTAAAAAGATGCGACAGCCTGCCCGCAGAAAGACATACCTTTCCGCAGAGCTGTGCCGTGATGTCCTCGGGTATCTCATCAAGGGAGCGGAGATATTCAAGCACCTCGGATATCCGCTCATCACGGGGCTGGCTGCTTACGGTATCAAGCCCAAGCATCTGAGTTATGAGCCTGTCGGATTCGGTGGGAACATTACTGTGCCATATCTCACGAAGCTGCGCTGCTGTTTCAGAGCTTACGCAGCAGTACGGCTTTCCGCACAGGTATTTTTTCTCCGCTTCCTTTGCGATATTTCCCGCAGCGTCGAAAAGGAACACAAGCATATCCCCCGATTCGGCATAGGCTGTATGCAATACATCGGAGGCAATGAACACAGCGTCTGCGTCAAAGCTGTCACCCGAAACGACGCAGTGAACAGGTCCGTCCAGCCCTGCGATAAAATGAACTGCAATGTGATTATGAGGATCCGGGGTACGGTACTTTGCACACATCATTATGTGGTCGTATCCAAAAACTGTGCTTGTCATCTGTTACCGTCCTTTCGTTTTTATAAAGTTACCATATGCTTATTATATCATATTTTACAGCTTTTGGAAAGTATAAAAAACTCCTTTTGTCTGACATTTTTACCTTAACGTCAAACAAAAGGAGATTTTTTGTGTTTGGTAATTTATATCACTTACCCGTAGCGATATCACTTACCCGCAGCGATATCACTTACCCGAAGCGATATCAGATATCACCTTGTTGATAAGCTTGCCGTCAGCCTTGCCCTTGAGCTCAGCCATAACAGCCTTCATATATGCGCCCTTGTTGCCCGAAGCAATAAGCTCACCAAACTTTTCCTTGATGAGAGGATAAAGCTCTTCTTCGGTCATCTGTGCGGGAGCAAAGCTCTTGATGATGTCATATTTGAGCTTGTATTCCTCAAGCTGGCTCTCACATTCCGCAGGGCAGGTATCCACCTGCTCCTTTGCGACCTTAAGCTCTTTGAGAATAACGCTGTCCACCAGCTCGGAAGATATGTTATCTCTTGTTCCGCCGTCTATTGCCGCTTTTTTCACAGCTGCAATAAGAGTCTGAACAGCCTCCTTTTTCATAGTATCCTTTGCTTTCATTGCGTCCTTAAGGGCGGTCTGGAGCTCAGTAAATTCCATAAAAAAACACCTCTTTATTTTAAGGCAGTTATGCCTTGAATTTGAACTTGTTGATATGTCTGTTAAGGACATTGAACTGGTCGGAAAGCTCACGGGAGACCTCCGCATTCTTTTCGGCGGTAACGGAATTATCCTTTATGCTGCCGTTGATAGCATCCATACCGCTGCTTATCTTTGCGGCGGACTCTGCCTGATCTGCGGCGGAAATGGCTATCCTGTCCATAATGTCTGAAACTGTGGAAACAGTCTCGACAACTTTATCAAGAGATCTTGCGGTAGCATCGGCAAGAGCTGTGCCGTTTCTGACGGAATCAATGGAATTTTCGATAAGTCTACCTGTCTGAGCGGCAGCTTCGGCAGATTTATTGGCAAGGTTTCTGACCTCATCTGCAACGACCGCAAAGCCCTTGCCCGCATCTCCCGCACGGGCAGCCTCCACTGCGGCGTTAAGGGCAAGGATATTTGTCTGGAACGCAATGTCATCAATTACATTTATTATCTTCTCGATCTCAGCGGCAGAGGTCTCTATATCCTTTATAGCTTCTATCATTCGGCGCATATTGCCGCTTCCCTGCTCGGCAGCTTCATCGGCTGTGGCAGTAAGCTTTCTTGCGTTCTCGGCTTCCTTTGCATTCTCGCTTATCTTTGCGTTTATCTGCGCAACGGAAGCGGTAAGCTCCTGAATAGTTCCTGCTTCATCGGAAGCATTCTTTGAAAGAACAGCTGTTCCGTCTGATACGTGAACGGAGCATTCCTTTACGGAAAGCGCAGCCTTATGCACCTCGCTGAATGTGCCGTTGAGGGAATATCTTATCTTGTCAAGAGCGTCCTTGATTGTCTCAAAATCTCCCGAATATACAGTATCGGAATTTACAAGGAGATCGCCCTCGGCAACAGCCGAAAGGACATTTCTGATATCGGTGATATATGAGTTCAAAGATGTGATAGTGTCACTGAGAGATGTGAGCAGCACAAGGGTCTCGTCATTTCTGTCGGTAACGGGAGAGGGCGATTCAAGGTCACCCTTGGAAAGAGCGGCAAGACGGGATATTGCATCTGTAATTGGCTTGGTTATCTTCTGAGCCGCACTGAGGGAAACTATGACCGCAGCCGCAATAAACACCGCAGCAAAGGGAAGGATTATGGCAAGTGAGACCATAAAGGGCTTCATTACGTTCTTATAGGGAAGTAAGATGAAGGTATAGCAGGTATCGAAATTTTCAATATATGACCAGCCTGCAAAATACTTTTCGCCGCCCAGCGAAATGACCTTAACCCCCTGTCTGACGATATTATCATAATCAAAATTATTGCGGTTAAGAGAATCAATAAGCTCGGCAATATCGCTGTAGCTCTTGTCAGTCTCAGCCTTTGCAGAAATGTCATCGCCCTTTGAGATAAGGCTGCTTGAAGTCTCTGAAATAACAGAACCCGTTTCAGTTACCACAAAGCCAAATCCGCCGTAGCCGTTTTCCGCATCAAAGCTTTGGAAAATATCATTGAGATAATTCTTGTTTTTCGTAATATCGGCATTGGAGATCGCCGACGAATAGGAGATCGTAAGAAGCTGGAGCTCGCTCTTTGATGATGACGAAACGCTGCTGTACATCATAATGAGATTGAAAACCGTAAGCAGAACGATAGCCGCAAGAACGCCAAGCACCGACAGACGGACGATCCGCCCTCTTATAGTTGTCTTTCGTCCCAGGACAACAGCTTTGCCGTCAATAACTATCTTTGAATTTTTTATATCTTCACGGACCTTCTGCTTCTTTTCCCTGATCTTTTTTACCTTTTCCTTTTTAGCTTTAGGTATCTTAGTCTTAGGTTCCTTTTTCTTTCTCTCAGATGCCGCCATATGTAACCCAACTTTCAATAGTATATTGTGTGATAGATCAACTGTCATAAATCGACATTTATACATAATTATTATAGCATACACAATATTTTCTTTTGTTAATTTTTTTAGCATTTTATATTTCTGTATAATTATATTAATGAAGTATGCCTATTATTGCAGAATATAAAAAGATAAGTTATAGTCAAAACGCCCAAGTTGATATGTGCAGCGGATAAATTTTGCTCAAACTATAGAAATCCGCTGAAAAATGTTGTATAATAAAAATAATTATGCACCGAAGAAAAGAAAGGATCGATATTATGCCAGCATATCTTGACAATGCCGCTACCACAAAGCCCTGCGACGAAGCTATAAGCGCCTGCCTTGCGGCTATGACCGAAAATTACGGCAATCCCTCATCTTTACATAAAGTCGGACTGAGTGCTGAGCTTGCTGTCACTGACGCAAGAAAAGCCATTGCAGCTGCTCTTGTCTGCCGGCCCGAATGCATCACATTCACATCGGGAGCTACCGAAGCAAACAACACGCTTATTCTCGGAGCTGCCGAAAATTACGGAAAGCGAAAGAAAAAAGCTGTTGTATCCGCTGTTGAGCACCCCTCTGTTGCCGAAACGATGAAGCTGCTTGAAAAGAACGGATTTGAGATAGTACGCATCAAGCCCCAGCGTGACGGTTCAATTGATGCGGAGGATTTTATTAATGCCGTTGACAGCAATACTTTCCTTGTTTCCTGTATGTACGTGAACAATGAAACGGGAGCTGTTATGCCCGTCAAGCGCATTTTCACTCAGATAAAGAAGCTTTACCCCGACTGCATAACCCACTGTGACGCTGTTCAGGCTTTTATGAAGCTTCCCATAAAGACTGCCGACCTCGGCGCTGACCTTATTACGGTAAGCGGTCACAAGGTACACGCTCCGAAGGGTGTCGGTGCTATGTATATCCGCAAGGGCATCAGAATTGCCCCCAGAATGCTGGGCGGCGGTCAGGAAAAGGGTCTGCGCTCGGGAACCGAATCCGTTCCTCTTATAAGTGCATTCGGAGCGGCAGTCCGTGTCCAGCTCCCGACTATTGCCACCGCCTATTCCAATGCGGAAGAGCTTTGCGGTCGGCTCAGAAAAAAGCTTTCCGCTCTTGATTACATCACAATTAATTCCAATGCGGAGGATCAGTGCCCATACATTCTCAATTTCTCAGTTAACGGCATTCGCTCCGAAATTATGCTTCATTTTCTTGAAAGCAAGAATATTTTCGTGTCAAGCGGCTCTGCCTGCTCAAAGGGCGGTCACAGCAGCGTTCTTACGGCTATGGGAATCCCCGACAAGACTGCCGATTCGGCTATAAGAGTGTCATTCTCCAGAATGTCCTCCTGCGGCGAGGTGGAAGCCCTTGCCACTGCTTTGCAGGAAGGATATCTGAGCCTTGCGAAAAGATAAGTAAAGGATTGATAATGAATGGCAATTTTTCTTGTTGATTTTGAGAATGTTAATTCCTCAGGACTTTTGGGTATAAAAGACATATCAGAAAACGACTCGGTATTTATTTTTTATACTCCAAATGCTGCTACGCTTAGTTTTGACGCTCACAAAATGCTTATAGAAACAAAAGCTGCCATAAAATATATAAATGTAGCGGCAGGCACAAAAAACTCTCTTGACTTTCAATTGGGTTCATTTTTGGGATATCTTATCGCTTCTCACGAAAGCAGAGATTTTTTCATAGTAAGTGCTGATAACGGATTTCAGGCTGTAAAAAGCTTTTGGAAGAAAACTATGAATCTTTCAGACATTGAAATAAAGCTGATACCAAATATAAAAAGCGCCATTTCTCCCAAATCAGTTACCCCACCAAAAGAAAAAAAGCTTATTGAAAATTCTGATAAAACCGGTGACGGAGCAGATACCTTATCTGAAACTGTAAGGATAAAAGAAATATTCAGCACGGAACATATTTCTAACAAGAACGTCAGATCAATAATTCAGCTTGCACAATCATCATCAGATAAACAGCATTTTTATACAAGTATGACAAAAAAATTTGGTATGGAAGAAGGTTTAAAATATTACAAGGCGCTTAGACCTGAATATGTGAACATAAGAAAACTCTCCAAAGAAGCCATTAATTCTATAACCAATTAAGTATGAAAGGATAAAAATAAATGAAAGAAATAATTCTGCTCAAAGAGGGCGAAATTGCTCTTAAGGGACTTAACAAGAGAAATTTTGAGGAGGCATTCATCAAAAATCTCCGCCACCGCTTAAAGCCCCTCGGCAAATTCATCTACACCCGTTCTCAGTCAATGATATACTGTGAACCCGCCGATGATACCATTGATATGGACGAAGCCGTTTCGAGAGCTTCAAAGGTTTTCGGTGCAGCCGCAATATGCCGTGCGATGATAACCGAAAAGGATTTTGAGGTCATCACCCGTGATGTTATGGAATACTGCGGTGACGAGCTTTCCTGCGCACGCACGTTCAAGGTGCAGGCAAAGCGCTCCGACAAGCGTTTTCCTATGAGGTCTCCCGAAATATGCGCAGAGCTGGGCGGGCGTATCCTTGACAAATTCCCCCGCCTTGAAGTTGATGTGAAAGATCCCGATGTTACGGTAAATGTTGAGATAAGAGACACAAATGCTTATATCCACACAGGAAACAGACCCGCTGCCGGCGGTATCCCCGTAGGCACATCGGGCAAGGCGATGCTTCTCCTTTCGGGAGGCATTGACAGCCCCGTTGCGGGATATATGATGGCAAAGCGTGGCATCGACATCTCCGCTATCCACTACGTGTCTCCTCCGTACACCTCCGACAGAGCACGTCTTAAGGTGGAGAGACTTTGCGAAAAGATCACGCCCTGGTGCGGCGACACAACATTCTACTGCGTACCCTTTACCGAGATACAGGAAGCCCTGAGAGACAACTGCCCCGAAGAGCTTTTCACCATTATTATGCGCCGTCTTATGATGGAGATCGCACAGAGGATATGTGAGAAAAACGACATTACCGCCCTTATCACAGGTGAGAGCGTGGGACAGGTGGCAAGCCAGACTATGGGTGCTATCGTATGCACCGACAATGCCTGCCGTATGCCTGTTTTCCGCCCTGTTATCGGTATGGACAAGAGTGAAATTACCGCTGTTGCACGAAAGATAGACACATTTGACATTTCTATCGAGCCCTACGAGGACTGCTGCACCGTTTTCACCCCCAAGCACCCAAAGACACGTCCTGTCCTTGAAGAAGTCATTGCCGCTCAGAACTCTTTTGATTTTGAACCCCTCATTCAGAAAGCTGTTGAAGAAACAGAGGTCAAGAGATTTACAATAGGAGCATCACAGTTTTAATTCTGCCTGACAGTCATTTTACCTGACAGTCATTTTACCTGACAGTCATTTTAATAATATTGACGGTTTTGTGTAAATAGGGTGAAATATCGCTCTTTATTGTAAAAAAGTATCGTCAGTATTTGATATATGTCACAAAATTTGCGGGCTTTTATTGACATCAGGGGCTAAAAAGTGTATTATAGAATTATATAGGTGCCGATAAACGGGGTAAATCTTCACGGTACCTCAGCCTGATGCAGACATATCCGCTTTGCGTCAGCAGGGAGAAACTTAAAATGTCTATGTCAAAAAGTGCCAGAAAGGCATATAAAAAAGCCCTTAAGGCTAAGAAAAAAGCAAGAAGAGGGCACTGGCTCCTCATACAAAAGGGTGACAGCGTTAAGGAAGTGCTGTCAAAGCTGTTTACGCAGTTTGCGGTACTTGTGCTTATCGGCTGCGGAGTGATACTTGCCAATGAGTTCAGGCTGTCATTTTCCGCAAAGCAGCTCAATGACAGCCTGAAAGACCTGTATCAGTCCGTTATAAGCCACACCGCCGACGGTCACATAATGGCAGGTGCGGAGGAAATGCTGAAAATAAATCCCGACACCGTGGGATATATCCGCATTGACGGCACAGAGGTGGACTTCCCCGTTGTTCAGACAAGCAACAATGAGGACTACCTTAAGACTGCCTTCGACGGCAGCAGCAATAAAGCGGGAACGGTTTTTCTTGACTACCGAAATGTCCTTACCGCAAACAAGCGCTCGGACAACCTTGTTCTGTACGGTCACAACCAGAAGGACAGGACGATGTTCGGAAGCCTTAAGGACTACAAAAAGAACCTTAACCACTACATTCAGCACCCTACGATCACATTTAACTCAAATTACGAATCCGATATTTACAAGATATTCGCCTATTTTGTAACTGAGGTAAAGCCCGAACAGACCTCCGACGGAGTGATATTCGATTACCACAATTACCTTGATCTCTCCGACAAGGCTGTTTACAACGATTTTATGGAGAATATCAATGAGAGGACTCAGATAATCACATCTGTTGACGTGAAGTACGGCGATGAATTTCTCACGCTCTCCACCTGCAGCAATGAGTTTGAGCCGTCAAGATTCGTTATTTTTGCCCGAAAGGTAAGAAAGGGCGAAGACCCCTCAGTTGATACATCATCGGCTTATCTTAATCCAAACGCAAAGGAACCCGACTGGAAGGTTATTTTCAGATAATACACAAAAAAGTTTCAGAGGTAGGATAAATGAACAACAAAGAACAGAAATCAAGAACGGTCATCATAATAGTTGCATCAATAATACTGGTCATTTCTCTCGGCTATCTTGCATATTATCTTATTCAGGAAAAGCGTGCGGAGGATCTTAACAATGACCTCGCAAACCGCCACACCGACACTGTTATGATAACACAGGAGACCACCGTCCCAGAAACTACCACAACAGTTTCCGAAACAACTACCGAGGCTACCACCGTTCTCGACCCTCTCGTTGAGCTTGACTCTATGAAGAGTTTTATTGCCGATAACCCCGACACAGCAGGCTGGATAACCGTGGGCGGCACATCTATCGACAATGTTGTTGTTCAGAATGATAACAATGATTACTACTTAAATCACGATTTCTACGGAAGAAGCTCCCAGCCGGGAACGGTGTTTGCCGACTTCCGCTGCGTTGTAAACGACTACGGCTTCAGACAGAGCGACAACATAATCCTTTACGGTCACAATCAGGCCAACGGAACTATGTTCGGAACTCTCCAGAAGTACAAGATAACAAAGCAGAACACAAGCAAGTTCGACTTCTATCTCCAGCACCCCACATTCACATTCTCCAATCTCTACGAGGAATATACATACAAAATAATCGCTCTCTTTGTCTGTGAGGTTGAACCGAGCCAGACAAGGGACGGCGTTGTTTTCGATTATCAGAATTATATCCGCTTCGGCTCAAAGGAATATACCTATGAGCAGTTTATGAAGAATATAACCGAGCGCTCAGAGATAATCACAGGCGTTGATGTTGAAGAGGGCGATCAGTTTATGACCCTTTCGACCTGCAGCAACGAATTTGAGCCCTCCCGTTTTATCGTTATCGGCAGAAAAGTCCGTGAGGGCGAGAGCAATGAGGTGGATACCTCCCTTGCAAAGCTCAATCCCGATGCAAAGGAGCCCGACTGGAACTTTATTTACGGTAACTGATCCTTATAAAATTGAGGTAAAGATATTATGTCAGATGAAAAGAAGCCCTCAGAAAAAGAGGCTGCCGTATCGGATTATTTTGAGAGCCTTATCGGTGATTTTATCCCCGATGACATCAAAAGCGACCCGATGCCCGATGTAACTGTAAATACCGATGATCCGCCAAAGGATATCAGAGATTTTTCAAAATTTTTTGATGATGCCACTGCATTCGGCAGCGGCTTTGAAAGCACCATTGACAAGCCTCCCGAGGATATTTCCGACGGAAAGGAAGAAAATGTAAGCTTTTCCGAAGAAGCAGCAGAAAAAAGCGATGCTGATAATGGAGCTACCGAAGCTGAGGAGCATAAGCCGACTATCACTGAACCCGTTACCGATGAGGACGGAATGATAGTAATATTTGACGAAGAAGCGGGCATCAACGCAACGGGAACGGATATGGGAAAGATCTCCGAAAGATCCGAAGATGACTCCCCTGCCAAAGAAGGAATCATTGACAGTATCCCCGAGGAAAATTTTGAAGCAGACAGCAACATTGCCGATGATAAAAAAGATGAAGATAAGTCTCCCGAACCTGAGAAAGCCGTTGCCGCACCAGAGAGCACTTCCGATGAAGCAGCCGAAAGCGCCGACAGCTCGGAGGCTCCCAAAAAGCGCCCGTTCATTCAGGGCATTATCCCCTGGAAGGGCGACAGCGTTCCCGAAATTATCCGAAAGATAGTTTTCATCGCTTCAACAGGTGTTTTTGTTGCTGCGGGCATTATGCTTATAAGCACGCTTATCCAGTCTGAGGAAATGCAGGAGGAATCCGAGAGCATTGCCGAAATGGTAACAACTACCGTTGCAACTGAGATAAATGCGGACGGCGAGGTCGTCACTGTCCCCCCCACCACCGAAGAGCGTATCGAGCACAACGAAAGCGTTATGGACAGCTTTATCGAGCTTTCCGACAACGTTAAGGGCTTTATCGAGCTTGACGGCTGCGATATCAGACTTCCCGTCGTTCAGGGTACGGATAACATTTATTATCTCACCCATACATATAATGACAGGAAGAACAAAGCGGGCTCCATTTTTATGGATTACCGCTGCACAATAAGCGAAGATTACACATCTCCCAACATCGTTCTTTACGGTCACAATCAGGAAGACGGCACGATGTTCGGAAATCTGAAATTTTACAAGAACAACGTTGATTTTTACAAGAAAAATCCTATGGTCGTGTTCAATACCGAATACGGCATCGGTGACTACATCATTTTCGGATATTTCGTGACCAACGTTTATGAAAAGCAGGATTCCAAGGGAGAGGTTTTCCATTATCACGACTACATCGAGACGCTTAGCAACGAAAGCACATTCAACTGGTATATGGGACAGGTAAATGAACGCAATCAGATAATCCCGCCCATTGATGCCGTTTTCGGGGACAAGCTCCTTGTGCTTTCCACCTGCAGCAACGAATATTCTGATTCAAGATTTGTTGTTATGGCGAGAAAGGTACGTGAGGGAGAAGATGTTTCTGCCATTGATTTCTCGACTGCAAGGCTCAATCCCAATGCAAAGCAGATCGACTGGGACGCTATCCTCAGCAGGACATCACCTACCACCACTTCCGAGACCACGACCGTTTCGGAAACCACCACGGTATCTACAACAGTTACCACAACGGTCACAACAACCGAGACAACCACTTCCGCAACAACAGAAGCGACAACTACACCAAGAACTCTCAAGATCGACCACGAAGAGAGATCAAGACTTGGCTTTGCTCCGATCTATGAAAACGGAACCAAGGCTGCCTGCTATACAGACCCGACAACAGCTCCCGAGGAGACTGCCGTTCCCGACAGCTCCGACGGCAACACAACGGGAGTGTCTACCGCTGCGCCTGTTGTGAACGGGACAACCGCCCCTGTTACCGAGCAGACCACCGCTATGGCAAACACATAATGACAGGGTGCGGCAAACAAAAATAATTTTAAGAGGTTATTTCATATGTCAATGAGCGATGAAGCAAGAGGCTCTGCCCCCAGAAGGTACAAAAAAAATAAAGTCAAAAAAAGCTTCAGGGAATCTTTTTTTCCTCAGAAGGGTGACAGCTCCTCAGAAGTCATAAGCAAGCTTATTGTGCTTTTATCAATAGTTGTGCTTATTGTCTGTGCCATAATTCTCGGAAACTATTTTTACCAGATGTATGAGGCAAAGCAGAATCACAACACACTGAAGGTCATCTATCAGCAGGCACAGCAGTCGGTCATTTCAAATGAACTTCCTGCCGAAACACAGCCTGCCGACAATGCTGAAACAACACCTGAAGAGCGCATTCCCCTGCCCATACTTCCCGCTGCGCAGGAGCTTCTTGCCATAAATCCCAACACTATCGGATATGTACGTATCCCCAACTGCGTTGATGAGCCTGTGGTCAAGGGCACGGATAATGAATATTATCTTAACCACAATTTCTATGACAATCAGAGACAGTGCGGAACCTGCTTTGCCGATTACCGCAACGTTGCCACCGATTATGAGCGTTCGGATAATATTATCCTTTATGCCCACAATCAGAAGGACGGCACAATGTTCGGAAATCTGGACTATTACCGCTGGGATCCCGCATATTGGCTCAAAAATCCTTTTATCTACTTTAACACCAACTACTCCGAGGATACTTATGTTATCATCTCCTCCTTTGTTATAAACACAAAGCCCGAGCACGATGACAACAGACCTCTTTTCGATTATCAGAACTACATCGACTTCAATGACGACTATCCATATGAAAAATTTATGGACGAGATCACCAAACGCAGCACCATTATCACAGGCGTTGACTGCAATGAAGACGACGAGTATCTCACACTTTCCACCTGCTCCACCGAATGGGACGATTCCCGTCACATTCTCGTTGCAAGGAAGCTGAGAGACGG